>JBGTKO010000149.1:0-5997 GCA_041744595.1 Pirellulales bacterium | reverse complement strand
CCGGGGCATGCCTTCCTTACGACCGGCGGGCCTTCCATGGCCCCGCCGGTCTTGGCGGCCCTCCTGCTTGGCACGCAGCGGGCGCAGCCCGAGCCACGCAAGACGTGACATCAGGCCCTGCGGAACCCGCCGTTGACCGGAATCACTTGGCCCGTCACGAAAGCGGCTGCTGGTGAAGCAAGCCAACGCACAACGCTGGCGACATCCTCAGGCGTACCCCAGCGACCAAGCATGCTCTCGCGGGCAGCTCGCCGTTGCCATGCCTCGCTCGCTCCCGCACCCCAAGAGGTCTTGATCCACCCGGGGGCAACACAGTTGGCCCGGACCTCTGGCCCGAGCGACCGCGCGAGGCTCCGGGTGAACGCCATCACGGCACCCTTCGCCGCCGCAAAAAGTTCGCCGCTGTCCCCCTCCATGCCCACGGCCGCCTGATCCCATCCGCACGTGACCACAACGCCGCCGCGTTGCTCCTTCATCCAATGGCCCAGATGCCGCGCGAGGAGCATTGTCGCGGTCACATCAACGTGCAGCAGCTCAGCGAGCTTTTGCTCAAACGACCAGAAGGCAGGTTCACCAGTGAGCACGTCGGCGCCGGCGAAGAGGACGACCGTGTCAAGCGACGGCAACGCCCGTGTGACTTCGGCCCCGAGCTGCTCAGCAGCACCGGCCTCCGTGAGGTTTGCCAGAAAAGTTCCGGCATGCGCCAGCCCAAGAGCAGCCGCCACATCGGCTGCACGCTCGGCTGATCGGCCATGAATCGCCACTTTCGCGCCTCCAGCAGCAAGCGCGAGCGCAATGGCCCGCCCGATGCCGCTCGTACCGCCGGTCACGACCACCGTGCGGCCCACAAGCTCACCGCCAGCTTCGTCACTCATGGCTCGTCGCCTGTCGTGCGCACCAGCGGCAGCCGATAGCAGGCCGCCTCCTCGCCACTCCGCACGAGCAGGCGGTCACCCGTCAGGCACGGGTTGTTCCACGTCTGGGTCGTGAGGGCTGCGAGCCGAGCCCGCTCGACATGCCCCGTGGGCACACACTCGACGAGTACGACCTCGCCGCTCTCCGCCTGCACGATGAGAAAACCGCCGACGCGAAGCACCTGCCCTTGGCCGTACCGCCCCTTCTTCCATTGCCGTTTGCCATCCACAAGCCGCACACATTCGAGGATGCCGTCGGAGAGGCCATACACATGGCCATCGTGAATCACGACATTCGTGAATTTCGTCTTGAGCATCCTGGACTGCCGCCACACAGCGTCATAGGCGGGCCGCTCGCCCTCTTCAGCCGCTGCAAACAAGGCCGCGCCAATGCCATACCCTTTCGAGATAAAAATCCTGCCATCGGGGAGCACATGGGGCTGCGAGCATGTCGCATCGGAATTCGAATGGCCTGGCCATGCGAAGCCCCAAAGTTCCTGGCCATCCGTTGGGTCGTAAGCCACTACTCGGGCCTCGTTCACCGCGAGCACGACATCCCGACCGTTAATCCGTACGAGCTCAGGCGTGGTATAGCTGATCTGCTCATCGCCCGCCGTCCACCGCCGCTCCCCTGTCTCGCGGTCGTAGGCCACGAGGGCCACAGCCCGCTTGCCATCAGGTTTTGTCTCGAAGAACGGACCACCGCCAGGAACGATCACGAGCTCATCGGTCACGAGTGGCGAGCCAGCCCGCCCCCATGCCACAGCCGCCGCATGGGCATCGGGATCGATACCAAGGTCAGCCAGGACGTCCTTCTTCCAGAGAACGCGGCCGGTGGCACCGTCAATTGCGTGCAGCCAGCCGGTGGCGCCGGTCGTGAACACGACACCGTCACGGATTGTGGGGGTCGACCGAGGCCCGACGCCACCGAGCACGGTCGAATGCCTTGCCCGAACGGCCACGCTCCACGTCGTGTCACCGGTCGCGATCGACCGGCATGTCACAAGCTCTTCATCGCCTCGCTGCTCGAGCGTGACGGCATGATCGCCGCAGGTCGCGAAGCCGCTCCAGCCGGCACCGATCGACTTCTTCGACTTCGGCCAGAGTTCCTGAGGTGGTCGGGCCGTCCAGTCGGGATCAATCACTGGGCCATCGACGGCAGCGGAACCGGTCGGCCCGAGGAACCGAGGAAAATCATCAGGCGTGGCTTCCCAGGAGCCGGCGGCCGCCGTGCCCGGCGATACCTTCGGCAGGAGACGGTCGGGCGACGCGGTCCAGCGAAATCGAAACTCGGGAACAAGATCGCCTGAAACCCGCTCAATCCGCAGGCACGCGATCCCCGCGAGCACGATGCCGACAATCCCCCAGCCCACCCACCGTTTGCTCCTCGCCGAGTGGCCACTCTCGCGGAGGAACCAGACGACGAGGGACAGTGTCGCCGAGAAGGCAAGGATGAGCGTAATGACGTTTCGCACCGCCTGATCGACGATGCTGCCGACCACCGATTCAAGCAGGCCGACGCGGACGAGCAACGTCGCGGTGGCGAGTGAGGCCAGCGTGATCCAAACCCGTCGCGGTGGCCAGAGTGGTCTTTGATCTGAAGCTGACGGAACAATAGGGCGAGGCATGGAGGCTCCTGGATGTCGCACGCGGACAAGCGGCTGGCATTATTGCTGCCCTTTCGAAGGCCGACTACACTCTTCTTCAGTTGCATCCGTGCCGGCCCGCAGAGAATGGGCATGCTGACTGAAAACATGGCTCCACAAGCGTCTGGGGACGGGCCCTCGCCGGATGCCGACAGCGGGGCTGTCCGCGGCCCTTCCACCACAGCCGTGCATGCCGGCGAGGCTCGGGTCAAACCGTGCTTTGCCATCACCGACCCGATCTTCGCTGCGAGCACCTACACCTTCGCCAACACGCAGGCGATCGTGGATTTCCTGGAGCAGAAGGATCCCTCGGAGGGAACCCGCGAGGAGTATGGCCGATACGGCAATCCGGGCGAGCGGGTCGTCGAGCGAAAACTCGCGGCGCTCGAAGGGGGGGAGGACGGAGTGCTCTTCTCGAGCGGCATGGCGGCCTTCGTCGGGCTCATCATGGCCCACGTGAGCGCCGGTGAGGAGATCATCTTCTTCGACGAGTGCTACCACCGCAGTCGTGAGTTTTGTCGGCGGCACCTTTCGCGATTCGGTGTTGTTTGCCATGAAGTTGCCACTGGTGACTACACGGCGATGGAGGCCGCCATCGGCCCCAGGACAAAATTCCTCATCAGTGAGTCACCGACCAACCCGCACTTGAGCGTGGTAGACGCTGAGCGGTTCGCAACGATCGGCCGGCGTCACGACGTCCTCACGCTCATCGATGCGACGCTCTGCACGCCGCACAACCTCAAGCCCCTTGCGGCCGGCGTCGATTTCGTCCTCCATTCAGCAACAAAATATCTGGGTGGGCACAACGACCTCCTCGCCGGAGCCGTGATGGGGAGTGCCGCCCTTCTCGAACCAGTCCGCAACCTCCGCGGAATCATGGGGGGCATCAGCTCCCCACATAATGCCTACCTCCTCGAGCGCGGCCTCAAGACGCTCGCCCTGCGGATGGAGCGGCACAACTCCAATGGCCTCGCGGTGGCCAGATTCCTCGAGGAACACCCGCGGGTGGAGCGGGTGTTCTACCCAGGATTGGCGAGCCATCCTTACCATGAAGTGGCCGCCCGCACGATGCTGGGTTGCGGTGGCCTCGTCACGTTTCTCGTACGCAATGCCGCGGGTGCCCCGGCCGACTGGCGGGAGACCGCCAACGTCATTGACGCCGTCCGCATCCCGCGGATCGGGCCGAGCCTCGGGGGCGTCGAGTCGCTCATCGAGCAGCCGCTCGTGATGAGCTATTGGAACTATTCGCCAGCCGAGCGAGCCGGCTTCGGAATCCCGGACAACATGATTCGCCTCGCCTGTGGCATTGAGGACACTGACGACCTCGTTGCCGATCTTGCCCAGGCTCTTGACTCCGCCGGCTCCAGCCGCTGACGGCGCAGTCTGGGAAGCCTCTTCCGATCACGGTGAATTTGACGGAAGTTCCGGTCGCGCCGGTGCCGATACCGTTAGCGATTGAGCAGACTCTGGCGAGGCCCGGTGGCCCGCCTGGGCAACGCGCTCGGAGGCACCGGTCATGAACGCTCGAAACAGCTTGTCCCGCACGCGAATCCTGACGATCACGGCCCTGTTGGCCTGGTCCTTGTCAGAAGGCCGACCGGTCGCAGCGGACCAGGGGGACGCGCTCAAGTGGACACCTCACCGAGCGAGCATTGTTCGGGTAGAAGGCGAGACCGAACCCGAAACAGCCACTGAAACACAGCAGTCCGCCGGCGAAAGCCAGCCGCTTGGCGGCCCTCCGGCGAGCGTCTTTCTTCCTGACCGTGTGCCCCTGGTGGACCAGCCAGCCCCTCGTCAACCCACTGTCGCCTACCCTGAGGTGAGGCGAGCTGGTCGCCCCGAAGCGTCCGTTCCTGCGGCCACGGGATTGTCGAGCCGCCTGTACGATCCCGCCAACCCTGACGCCCTCTTCGGTGTGCGGGTCGTGAGGACTCCGCAGCCCCCTGCAAGCCGGCCTTCACGGGTTGCAACGGCTCAGCGTGGATCGCAGCCAACAGCGTCGGCACAGCGGCTCGGTGGTGGCCTCGCGCCCCGCTACTCCCAAGGTCAGCCACAGCGGCCGGAGCGGCTGGCAATGAACGTGGACGGGATTCCGTCCGTCATGCGGCAACCGGCGCCGAGTCAGGGGCCCGACGACACGGGCGCAACAGGACGAGCCGCTCCAGGGACCGTTACTCGCGACCGGCTGCCGTCACCGGCAGGTGCGATTCCTGGCGAACCTCGTGAGGTGGAGTCGATCAGCCCAGGCATTGAGCTGCCCGATCACGGATACTCATACGATCTGCCTGATGACGACGTCGGCGGATACGCTCACGGGGAACAGGACGGCCTGCTCATGGGCGACTACCCGACCCAGCTCCATGTCGAAAGCTTTTACGACGATCCGTATGCATGCGACGACGATGAAGCCTTCATGTCGTTGTGCTATCACGACGGCCGTTTCTGCATGTGGCTGCGGCAGTTCGGGCGTCCATACTACGGCTGGCGGTGGTATCGCGACTTCACCGCCAGTGCCGGTGTCACGTCATTCACCAATGCCACCGATCTCGGCATCAATGGCAACTACGGCACGAACGAGTACCTCAACTGGTCGATGCCGTTTTGGAATGCCTTCGGTGTGGGCTGGCAGGTGGGCTGGCGTGGCACACAGACCAACTTCCAGCCAGCCACGCTCGAAATCGGTGGCACGACGATCAGGAAGAACGCTCGAGACCAGCAGTTCATCACGACTGGCTTCTTTACCCGGGCCTTCGAGGGCCGCGGCCTCCAGGGCGGTATCGTCTATGACCACCTCCACGATAGCTGGTTTGAGAACACCGACCTTGGCCAACTCCGCTACGAGCTGAGCTATGTGTGGGGATATCACGAGTTCGGCTTCTGGGGCGCCTCAAATATCGCCGACGAGTTCGGCATCTTCGGCAACCAGACGCCTGACCCCCTCGTGGCCAGCACGAAGTCGCTCTACACGGGCTTCTACCGGGTGCAGTTCGGCGATGCCAACGAACTGAAGCTGTGGGCCGGTGCAACGGGCGACCAAGACGGCATCATCGGCTCGCTCGTGCGGGCTCCGTTGCACCCCTCACTGGCGGTCGAAGGGACGTTCACCTACGTGATTCCAAACCGCAACCACGTGGTCACACTCGGCCCCCCGGGTGACCAGAGCACCTTCTCGCCGGCGGCGTGGAATCTGGGACTCAATCTGGTTTGGTACCCAGCCAACCGCTCGCGCCGCAGCCTGGCCAGCCCATACCGACCGCTGTTCGAGGTGGCTGACAACGGCAGCATGATCCGAGCGATCGAGGGCTTGTAAGGAAGGAACGATACGGTGCCAAAGAGCACGCGGGACCAGGGCGGCTAACCGGGAGGGCGGTTCAACCCGCCCTCGTCTTACAGAGGCCGCGACCTTGGTATATTCTCCAGGGATCTCGGCCGCGGGA
>JBGTKO010000148.1:0-2306 GCA_041744595.1 Pirellulales bacterium | reverse complement strand
CGGGCCATCCCTGGCCCCGGCGGCCTTGGCGAGCCTCCGCTCGCCGCTCGCACCTCCAGGCTCGCGGTTGGGTGACGACGGGTGGAGGGGTTGTGCGGCGGCGTGGGGCGAGCCGTCCAAGCTCGGGAAGGTCGGTTTTTTGAATGGCCGCAGCGAGCGAAGTACCCTCGCTATGAGGTGACGAGCGACGTGAGCGCTAGACAGCCCATCAGGAGTGAAGCCATGCCAACGGCCCGTCGGTTCCTTTGTCTTGTGATCCTTGCCTTCGCGGTGGCACCACCGGCATTGGCTGGCCAGCCCTACAACCCCTACGCCGATCCGGAAGAATCGCCGCCGCCTGTCGCAGCCGACGGGACGATCCAGTGGGGTGTCTTCTACAAGTCGCCCAAGGTTCAGCAGAGCTACGAGCGGCTCTGGAATCTCGGGGCGTGCAGAAACACCAACCGGGCCATAACCGAGCCGGTCAAGAACAACAAGCTCATCATTGATCGTTTGCCCGAGACCGAGTTCGAGGGTGTCGTTCAGGGAGCGACAGGCACGATCGCCGGAGGCATGATCGCGTTTCAGCAAGCTCCAGGAGCGGCATCCGCGGAGCCGCTGATCGCGCAGCTCCATCCGGCAGGCGTGACGAAGTTGCGCGTGGTCGGACGGACCCCCGGATCGATTCTTCGCCCAGGCCACGTGATTCGGTTTGTCACGGAGGTCGATGAGAAGGGTCGCGGCACTGAGCCGGTGACGGCGTTCGAGTTGGTGACGCCTCCAGCCGATTTCAAGCCCGATCCCGTTCGACAGGGCGCCCGGGGCGAGGTGGTCGCGGCGGTGAAGTCCATCTCAGGCGACGTGGTCATCCTGCACGTGCCGGCTGGCAAGGTGCGACGGCTTACGTTCCAGTTTGCGTCCGACTCGATTGCGACACTCGATGCCGCTCAGGTGGATCTGATCGCCCCGGGCGATTCGATCGCGATCGAAGGACGCATCTGGACCGGTGAAGGTTCCCTCGGCAGCGGAACGGTGTTCGCGTCCATGGTGACCGTCACGAAGCCGCCCCTGCCGGGCGAGGTCGCCGTCGCTCCGCGGCCTCGAGCCCTCAACCCCGGACAGTAGGTCCGTCGCTGGAAAGAGGATCCCGAACCGCCTAAAATCGAATGAAAGCCGAGGAGCGCTCGGGGTTCCGGGTGGTCTGTGCAGTCATGGGTGCTGCCGAGTGCAGCAGCGGCGAGGCATACCATGAAGCGGTCGGTGACGTGGGCAGTGCGGGACACCGGAAAGCTTCCCGTAACGCGTGTGGCCGCCCGCACGCTCAGAAAAAGGCTCGAGGCGGTCTGGTCGGAGTTGCAGGCCGCCTGCCGGCAGCGGCATGACCCCGAGCGAGTCCACCAGCTTCGCGTTGCGACGCGGCGAACCCTTGCCGCTCTGACGGCGTTTCGTGATCTCGTTCCGCGGAAACAACGGCTCTGGTTCGAGAAGCGACTCCGCACCATTCGCCACGCGGCGGGTACGACCCGTGACCTCGACGTCCTCACCGAATCGCTCTCCCGGCCTTTGGCCCACGGAGAATCGAAGCACGACCTGCCGCTGGCAACCCAGACGCGGACGCGCCTGGTGGAGGTGCTGACCAAGCGTCGGGACCGGTCTCGGGAGCCGATCAAGGAAGTCCGCGAGGCCGTCCGCGCCGCCGACTGGCCGGGGCGTGTCGAGCGGCTCATCGACGCGGTCGCCTCGCAGGATTCCGACGAGCCCTTCCTTGCATTTGCCCAGCGGAGATTTCCAGTTCTGCTCGATCGATTCTTCGAACGGACTGACCGGAAGCTCGTGTCTGCTGACGAGATCCACAAGCTGCGGATCGCGGGCAAGAAACTCCGCTACGCCCTCGAAATCTTCGCCGTGGCATTCCCGGCTGCCACTCGGACATCGTGCCTGGCCGCGCTCGAGACGCTTCAGAAGACGCTCGGCAAGTTCACCGATCATGCCACGGCTGCAGACAGGTTCCGCCGTTGGTCGCGTGAGGATCGCACCGGTGTAGACCGCGATACACTCACCGCGCTTCGCCGTCATGAAGATCATCGGGCGGAGAAGGCACGAAAGGCCTTCGTGAAATGGTGGAAGCCGTCTCGCCGACGAGCCATTCGGAAAAGACTCGAGCAAGCCCTCGAGAAAGAATCGGCATGACACGGTCGCCCATGACTCGGTCGATTCCCCCGCGAGGAAATTCGCAGGCGCTCGGACTCGCGGTGGTGTTCCTCGCCGTCAGCGGCGGCTGCGCGCCGTCGGACGGGCGGCTCGATCCGGAAGCCTTGGCGGACGGA
>JBGTKO010000147.1:0-3381 GCA_041744595.1 Pirellulales bacterium | reverse complement strand
GGAACCGGCGCTGCGCCATCCTGGCTGCGCTTGTTTCCTACGCCGGCTCCATGACACGTGCGACCCCGCGCCTCCTCGGTGGCTCGGTCACGCTCCCCAGGAGCCCGGTGTCTCCGACACCGGGTCAATGCGGGTCGCACTTGCACCGCCGCATCAGCATTGAGCCGCGTCGCGGAGCCTGGCGGCGGCTTCGGCGGCGGGCCAGGCGGTGATGTGACAGCCGGTGCCGAGCTCAAAGCCTGCGAGTTGCGTGGCTCGTGGAAGAATTTCGAGATGCCAGTGCCAGCGGTCGGCCACTGGAGCGGCGTCCTGCCAGGGCGCTTCGTGAAGCCACCAGTTGAAGTCGGTGCCGGGAAGAACACGAGCAAGCCTTGCGGCGATGTCGCGGGTGAGGTCGGCAAGGGCGGCTACTCGCGCCGGGCTGGTCGTGTGAAAGAATGCTTCCTGTGAGTTCGGGAGTATCCAGCTCTCGCAGGGTTGTCGTGGGGCAGGGGGCACGATCGCGACAAGATCACCGCAGGAAGCCACGACGCGACCATCGGTCTCGGCTGCCGCAAGGAGCGCTCCAAATGGATCGGCGATGGTGGCAGCGGCGGCCAGCTCTGCGGCGAGCGCGGCCGGTATAAAATCCATTGCCACGAGCTGGCTATGGACATGCTCGAGAGACGCGCCGGCCTGCGGCCCGGAATTTTTAAAGACCGTGCCCCAGGCGAGGTCGCCCCGCGCGGCGAGATCAGCGAGCCGGCGACAAATGATTGACCAGGTGTCTCGCCAGCCTTCGGGGTTCACAGTCAGGATCGAGGTGTCGTGCCGGGGTGACTCGACCACGACCTCGTGGACGCCATGGGCCGGTCGAGAGCCAGCGGGAATGATTCCGGTGGCGGCCTTTGCATCACCAACGAAGGGAAACAGATTGGCGAAGATGCGGGCGCGCCAGATGTCGGGCGACGCGTCGGGCGCCTGAAGCACGGCGGGTGGTGTTCGCGATTCGTTGCCCGCGCAGAACGGGCACCAGGCTGACGGAAGACCACCGACGCACGCGAGGTCACCGTCATGCGGGCGGTCATCGCGGCGGGGCGCGACGAGCACCGTCCGGCCGGTGGCTGGATCGTGGCATGCGAGCGGATCGCGGGAGGGCAAGAGAGGTTTCTGCGGCATGGTCATCCAGTATGCACAGCGATTGACAGGCGTGTTGAACCCCCTCGGTGTGGCCCGTAGACTCTTTATTCTCGTGAAATTCCCTCTGGAGATTCCCCATGCTCACCGTTGGCGATCCGTTTCCCCAGTTCGTAAGCCAGGCCTGTGTCGGCACCGGCAAGGACGACGTGAAACTGCTTTCGAGCGACGACTACGCGGGCAAGTGGGTGGTCTACTTCTTCTATCCCAAGGATTTCACGTTTGTCTGCCCCACGGAGTTGGCCGAGTTCAACAAACAGCTCGAGGCCTTTGCCGATCGCGACACGAGCGTCGTGGGGGGCAGCACCGACAACGAGTTTTCACACTTGATGTGGCGGCGGTCGCATCCCGATCTCGAAAAGCTCGCCTACCCGCTCATCGCCGCCCAGAAACTCTCGGCCGAACTCGGGATTTTGGAGAAGACCGAAGGGTACTGTTTGCGGGCAACTTTTATCGTGGACCCCAACGGGATCATCCAGTGGGTCGATGTGAATCAGGGGCGTGTGGGACGCAATGTCGCCGAGGTACTCCGCGTCTTGGACGCGCTTCAGAGCGACGAGCTGTGCCCGTGCAACTGGAAGAAGGGCGACCCCTACGTGAAAGTCGGTTAGCCCTCGCCCCGAGACGAGCCTGTCGTGAAACCACCGCCCCGCACCTGGCTCGGAAAGTTTTACGACGCCTTTCGTGGCTTGTACGTGGCGTTTTGCACGCAGTCGAGTTTTACGCCGCATCTCGCGACAGCCGTCGTGGCCATTGCCGTGGCGGCATGGCTTGGCCTCTCGCTGATCGAGTGGTGTTTTGTCGCCTTGGCGATCGGCCTGGTCATCATGGCTGAGGTCTTCAACACCTCGATTGAGGCGATAGCCAAGACGTTCAACCGCTATCCCGACGACAACATCCGTGACGCCCTCGACATCGCCAGCGGTGCGGTGTTCGTGGCCGTGCTGACGGCAGTCGTGCTCGGCTGCATCCTGCTCGGTCCCAAACTCTGGGCACTCCTCGGCTAGAGCGCATCCAGCTTTGGTGTATCGCCACACACCGACATAAAAGCCCTCCGGCGCGAGCCGGGGGGACTGCGGGTAACGCGCCGTCCCGTTTGCCATCACAACCGGGCTCGCCCAACCACCCACCGTCCCCACGCTGGCGCGAGGGGCTTCTATGCTTAGCCGCCACACATGACCCGGATGCGGTCAAGCGATCAGTTCGCGCGGATGTCGTAGCAGAGGATCGTGTCGCCCTCGCGGATGTAGAGCAGGCCGTCGAGGATCACCGCGTGGGCCCAGCTCGGGCGGTCACCACTGCCTGGCACCTTGAAGCTGCTTACTTCCTGATACCGGGCAGGATCGGCCTTCACGAGCGAAAGTGTGCCATCGGCGTACTTCACATACACATGACCATCGCCGGCCACGACGCAGGCCGAGTTCCGCCCGCTGCCACGTTCCTTCCAGACGACGTTGCCCGTCATGAGGTCGGCGCAAAAGGGAATACCTTTGTCGTCGGAGTCGCCATACAGATGGTCGCCCACGAGAACGATCCCGCCGTGCTTGTTGGATAGCTCGGTGTTGAGTGGGTACACCTCCTCGATCGCGATCTGGCCCCCCTTAGAAACCTGCCGAAGGAGTGCCCCGCCCCGCTTGTAGCCTGCTGAGAAGAAGACAAGATCCTTGCGGATGATCGGTGTGGGGATCACGGCTGTGGTCTTCTCGATCGGGTAAGTCCAGAGCAGCTTGCCGGTTTTTGCATCGACACCGATGGCACCACCGGCCGTCGTCGTGACGTACACCCGCTTGCCACGGACTTCGGCAATCACGATCGACGCATGGCCGGCTCCGGGATCGTTTTGCACGGAGCAAGCCCACATCCCTCGGCCGGTCTTCTTGTCGAGGGCGACCATCGTGGCCTGCGGGCCGCCGGGCGTGCAGATGAGCTTGTTACCGTCAATCGTGACCGATTCGCTGTAGCCCCAGGAGTCTCCCTTGGTGCCGCCGAACTGGCGTTTGAGATCAACACGGAAGACCTCGCGGCCGTCTTTCGTTTGGCAGGCAATGAGCTGGCCAAAGGGCGTAATGACGTAGACCATCGCCCCATCGACCGTCGGCGTGCTCCGAGAACTCTGCCACGAGTCCTGGCCGTCGGTCCACGGGTTCCCTGTTTTGGTCTTCCAGAGCTGTTTCCCCGTTTTGCGGTCGAAGCATGAGAGGTATT
>JBGTKO010000146.1:0-6785 GCA_041744595.1 Pirellulales bacterium | reverse complement strand
GTGGCTAGCCCCCAGCAAATAAAAATGGCCATGTTTTCCAGGGCAGATTTGCGACTTTCTGCGAGAATTTCAGAGTGGAGGGCATGGGACTCGAACCCGCAACCGGTTTCCCGGCACCACATTTCCAGTGTGGCCGCTAGCCATTCGCTTACCCTCCAGACAGCGTTTTTTCGTGCTGCCCCCACCGCTGCCCCCACCGTTTTCTGGTTTGGGCGATGCGGTAGAGCGGCTGAAAATCCGCTGCTTGCGGGCTGGATTCTACCCGGTGTGGCCGCGGCAGGAAGCGGCATGAACGCCCTGCGGGCAATGTGACCGGTGGGGGCGGTAGTGGGGGCAGTAAACCTCCCCAAAAACACCGGGAGCCCCCGGCCTCAGAGATCGTCGGTGTCTCCGTCATCACGGTCCAGCTCGTCAAACGTCCGCTGGGGCTCGCCCGGTGGGTATTCGTTCCAGGCGGCGCCGTCTTCGGCGTGGTGCTTTTCGTCGCCTGCGAGACGACGAAAAGCACACCGCGTCGGATCGTTCAGGATATGGGCCGGCACGAGAAACTCGCGGTATGGCTTCCCTGTTTCGATCACCTCGTGCTTGTAGAACAACTCGGCGGGGGTGGCGGTCAGGGCAACCTCGAAAAGCACGCCCTCCTTGGCCCCTTCGTTGCATCCAAGGGGGATGTTTGAGAGCCAGACCCCCGAAGTAAGTCCGTGGGAAGATCGGTCGCGGAACCCGGTCCGCTCGATTATGTCGGCGGCGCCGGGGGATGTGCGGTGATACAGTCGGACGGGCTTAGGCGGCATGACATTACCTTCCATGATGTTTCTCTGATTATGACCCTGGCAGGCGATGGAGCCCCCCGGCACCCATGCACCGGGAGGCTCCAACTCAAAACCGGGCTCCGTATTTGCGCCAGGAAGCCCGATCAGTGGTCGAGGCGACTCGCGTTACCCTCGGATTTACCCCAACTCCCGCGGCGACACGACCGGCACGTTCGCCGCGATCTGGTTGTGGTCGAGGTAGTTGATCTCGGCGATCTTGCTCCCTGGAGCGTGGCCGAGGTGGCGGGCTGCCATCCCTTGCCCCGGCCGCTGGATCTCCACGTCGGTGGCGCCGCCCCTGCGGAGCCACTTCCACGTCCCCGGACGGATGCCGGCTTTGCCGACCAGTCGCCGAACCTGATTCGTGAACGTTTCGTGCGATCGCCCCCACGGCGTCACGAAGTGCCGTGGATGCCTCGCAAGGCTTTCCTCGAGGGCGATCAGTGTCGAGAGCGAGAGCCGGCCGCACTGAGGCCGCCGCGTCTTGCTCTGCCCGACCACGACGAGGTTGCCGATGATGTTCTCCCGACGGAGCCGGATCATGTCGCCCCATCGGAGGCCCGTATCCCACGCGACGCGAATTGCCAGGTCGAACCATTCCGAACGCGGTATGCCTTCCTTCGTCCGACGTTGGAGCCAGCTCGCAGCCCTCACGAGCTTCCGCACCTCTTCTATCGTCCAGGCTTCACGCGACACCCACGGCACCTTGGCGGACCGCACGCGGCGTGTCGGGGGCTCGCATAGGTACTCGTCAGCCGCCGACCGCCAGAGGGCCATGAGTTGTGTTCGCTTCGATCGCACCGTGCCAGGCTTCACGACCTGCGAGTAGTCGCGCAGGAATGCCGACACGAACAGCTCGGTCAGGTCGTGCAGGTGGACATGGGCGCCGGCCCACTCCTCGAGCTTCTTGGCGGTCATGCGGTACTGGCGGGCGGTCTCAACGTCGATCTCGTGGGTTGTGGCGTAAACGGGAACGTAATCGACCAGCCGCATAGGCGTTGACCGCTGCATGCGCGCGGCGACCACTTCGCGGAATTGCTCCACCTTACTGGTCGTGACGCTGCCCGGGACCACGAGTACCGCCGTGCTAGTTTCTTCCATTATTCCTCCCTTGTGTGAATCCACCCTGGAGCGTGCCACGATCAGCATCGCCGCGACTACCGGGACACCGCCGCGAGTCGTGGCTTAGAAGCCCTCTCACGATTGATCTTCCTGCTGAACCATTTTGCCCGCTGTTTGTTTGCCCTCCTGAGATCCTCTACCGAAGTGGTCAGCGGGTTGGGCCGCGGATCGTAGAGCTGGGCCGTGATGCTCGTGGGAACGTCGCTGAGGTTGACGAAAACCGGCGGCGACAACCGCAGACCGTCCGGTGAGTAGCGGTCGGGCCAAAACTCCGCCATCACCTCGAGCGGCATTTCGTGATCGAGCATGGATCGCAGTTTTTCCGTCGCCAGCGGGTAGGTGTCGATGTACATGGCCGGCACCCCGGTCGCGTGAACGAGGGCGTAGGCAATCCCCTCGGCGAACCCCGCGGTCATGTCCGTCGGCCCCAGCTCGTGCTCGGGATAGGCCGTGTCGTCGTCGTCCATCTTCAACCGCCACGCGGCATAGGCACTGCCTGCCACCGTCAGCGTGGCCTGCTCCATCGTGCCTGCGAACCGGAGGCCCGCTGCTGACAGCCGGTGAACCAGAATCCAAGCCTCGTGGATGAGGCCGTTCAAGATCGTCAGCTCCTTCGGGATGTTCCGCGGCGTGCTCTGGTCCTCTAGCAGCTCGTAGTAGGGGACTGTCATGGATGTCGTTTTCATCTTCACTTCTCCGTGGTAGCCCACCGCCGACAGGTTCTCGAAAAGGTCTGTCAGCGTCATGTGGTGCCTCGTTCCCTGAACGTCATTCAATGGCACCAACATAATGAGGTTTCATTATGTTTGGCAAGCCGATAGCCCGAGACGGGGCTATGGCTACTTCTTGCGGCGTTTCGGGGGGGCCTTCTTGGGCCTCCCCATGCCGGGCTGCCGCTCGAACTTGGCGAGCGACGATCGCAGGACGGCGTAGGACTGGCCGATCTTCTGCGCTTTGATCTTGCCGGCCAGAACCATCGCATTCATGTAGGAACGGCTCACGCCCGCAATGATGGCGGCTTCGGCGACGGAGCAATACAGGCTGAGATTCATGGGCGACACTGTAGCGGGCAGCTCGAGGCTGCGGCAAAACACACGTATCACTTCCGCCGGCCAGGCCCGTACCCGCTCTTGCCAACGCCGGGGTTGATGCCTGCTTTTGCTTCCTTCACTGCGGCCTCAAGAGCCTTCTTGAGTTCCTGCTCCAAGCGTTGAGCTGCCGGCCCTCGCCATACTTCCATGGTGCGGCCTACCATCCTGCGAGGGGCGATGCCTGTTTTTGTTCCGTGCTCGAGCCAAATGGCTTTTCGTGATTGGACACCGTACTTGTACCCCAGCACGCCGATCACGGTTCCTCGCTTGTTCGTGCCCTTGAAGCGGCTGATTGCGGTCGCAGCTCGCCTGAGGGCGCCACCGCCACCACGCCTGCCTGTTCCAGCGTTCAACGTGCCGCGGCCTCGAGGTGTGTTTTTTTTCAACACCACCACGCCTGCCTTCATCACTCGCTTCATCACCGCCTTCAGGTGCTTCTTGGCAATGTATTTCGGGACGGCCTCGAACCGCTTCACGAGAGCATCGATACCGCCGCTGAGTTCTGGCCCGACTTCGAATCGAATCATGGAAGGATCCTCGCTGTAGGTTGTTTCACTCGCCGCCGCCACCGCCTAGAAACCGCTTTTGCCTCTCGGGCCAGCTTGGCGACCATATGCCGCCGCCACTCCTCAGTTCCGATCGGCGCGGCCGGTGTGTTTGGGTTCAACGCCGGTCTGGCTGGGTCACGGGTCATGCCCAACCCTTGGCTCGTCGCTCGGCAAACTTCGCTTGCCCGACAACCTTGGCGAGTTGCTCACGCATCTCGTCCTTGTCCTCGCGATGTGAGTTGCGGAAGACCATCGCAATGGCGCCGCGGTACGCTGGCTTGTTCACGAGCGCGACATGGATTAGACGAGCCCGGTACACCACGTTGAGGTTCTGCCCAGGGACCGTCAGGACGTCGCTTCGGTCGTGGCTGAATCGGACTGAACAGCCCCAGCCATCCTTCTCGATTCGGTCGAGGGCTTCGACGTGCTGGCGGTTGTCGAGATCGGGCGACCATGACAGCACGAGGCCCACCTCGCTGTCGTGCGCGACGATGCCGCCTCGTTGGCTGCCTCGCCTTGCGAGAACAGGGCCATCGTGGTCGAGCATGAGCGACCATCCGATCGATTTGTTGAGCTTATCCACTGCCCCGAAGGCGGCACGAGTGAACGTCTCGTTTCTCCGCTCGCCGATCGATCGGGCCGCTGCATCGCCATGCGCGACCACGCACCACACCCTTGTCATCAATGCACCGGGCCGATGTGGCGATCGTGGATCCCAGCGAATGCACGAACCGCCGGCTGGACGGGACAGATAACCGAGATCGACGGGTGGGCCTGAAACGTGCCTGAGGCTGCCGTCGGGTTGATGCTCGAGGATCGTGAACCCCGGAACGCCCTCCGCCAGCGGCGTGGGCGAGATCGCTCCCAGCCGCCGGCGGACCCAAGCGGGCGCGTTTCGGATGGCGGCGCTCCGGTGATCGATCTCCCTGCCAAGGGTGGCGTATTCGACGCTCATGCGGCGGGCTCCATCTGGCGATTGATTCCCTCGAGCACCTTGTCAAAGTCCCCGAGCGCTCGCGGGTTTTGGACACGGATGCGGTTCGCCCATGCGTCGATCCCGTAGAGCGTGTATGGACCGATGAGGCCCTCCAACTCCTCGACCCGCGCCTTCAGCCGTTTGATCTCTTCCCGGACGGCCAGCTCGCTGCCGTTCCATGGCATGAGAGCCTCCTTGTAGGCCGCCCGTTTGCGATCTGCCCTCGCCTTCGATTTGCGGTACGACACGATTGCGTTCACGTCGGCCTCGAAAGCCGCGGTCGGCTTGTGGATGGCCAGCTCGAGCGCGACTTGCGCCAGCTCGGTAGCCGATGGAGTCTTGCCACCGTCGGCAACTGCGGTCGCCCACTCTCGCCATTTGGTGAGCAACTCCGCGCGGCGTGCTCGGAATCCCTGAGTGAGAATCGACACCGCTGGCCCTACCGCCTTGGTGATCGGGTTCGGGGCCTTCGTGAGGGGCTTGGTGGGCCTCGCGATGGGGCGTGCGGGTTTCTTCGCGAAAGGGTTTGTCTTGAGCATTGGGTTACCTCGTTGGGAAAGGGTCAATCGATCATCGACGGTGAGCGGTCGGAGCGGATTGCCGAGCGAGCCAGTCCATGACAACTCGGCGCGGCCATCGCGAGAGCTTGTGGTTCAACCGAACCGGCTTCGGGAACTTGCCATCGCGGGCAAGCCTGCGGACCACGAGCGGCGTGGTCTCGAGGATCTGAGCCACGCTCCGATCCGAGAGCATCTGCGGCTCATGGCGTTCCGCTGCTGGTGCTGCGGTGGCTGTCATCGGTGGCACTCCTGAGGGTTGCGTGAATGGTGCGATCGCAACTTACAAAGTGGTCACCGACCCGAACTATAGGTGACGTTTGGTCGAGATCGACGATCGCACCATACGGAACGCCCACCGATCTGGACTATAGGCCGCGGAGAAAATCCTTTGGCCGATATGCCGCGGCGCGAACTGCCGAGCTTGGCGGCAGACTCTTGGAACTTGCCGGCACGACGAACCGTCTTTTCGTCAACGCCGTGCTCAACTGCAAGCCGCTCGGCAGTCTTTGCAGAGTGGAAACTTTTACCGCTCTGCTCTGTGTGCTGGTTTGCTCCAGTGCCGCCCTGGGCTTTCTTCGCCCGGTTGTACCGCCGCCCCAGGCTCCGCCTTGAGACACGATCAGCCCGCGGCGCCAATGGCTTCAAAGTAGAGCGTTGTACACTTGGCGCTGTCGGGGTGGCCGACTTGGTTGTAGCCCTCAGACCATGCCTCTTTCGGGTCGCCCCACAAGTCGATGCCTCGCTTCTTCTCGGCGCCGGTGACGACGCCAATGCTCACGAGATGGCCGAACTCGAGTCCCGTCATGTGCCAGGCCCGGTCGTGGATCACCACGTCGTTGCCGAACCTGACGGGACTGCGGAAGTGGTGATTGACCCGCTGCAGCGCGGGCGGCCTGACCTCGCCCAAAAGGTAGAGCGCCATCGGTCTGGAACCTGGGAGGCGGTCGGCCCATTCGGCCATGATTTCGGGGCCGTGCTCGAGCCACATACGGCGGTAGTCGTGCGGATTGTCAAGCAGACAGCCGTCGTAGGCTCGCAGGATCGGGGCGCCCGTTCGCAGGCTGTCCATGTGTTCTGAGAAAAACGGATCGTTGCGGTCGTTCGCGTGGGATCGTCGCTGGCATTTCGGCGCGGTTCTACGTGGCATGTCATCGTCCCTCGAGGTGCGCGAGAAGTCTTTGCAGGCCGGTCGATGCCTGGGCGCGGTAGTCGCGTGCCAGGAGCGCCGCTGGGTGGGGCTTGGCGGCCCCCTTGGCATCGCCGATGAACATTCCCTCGCGTTTGGTGACGGCCTCGCATTCGGCGGCTTTGGTGACGGCCTCGCCCACGAGCTGGAGTAGCGCGGCCACGGGGGGTGTGAGCTGCCACTCGCGACGGATGTTGTCGATGGTTTCTTGGGCCTCGCGGCACAGCGCCATCGGCTTGTCGATGGCCGCTTTCGTTGGCTTCGACGGTGTCATTCTGGGGGCTTTTGGCATGGGATCACTCACTTTTTTTGGGGACGCGATGGCAGATGGAACGCAAACTCACAGAGATTGGGCTGGCGGTCTTCCGTCGCACACCCCGTTTTTCTGGCGAACTACCCCCCTGTTTCGCTCCCTCATGCCGCACCTCGCGGTGTGGCGGCCGGGGTGACGTTCTCTGGCACGATGGCAAACAGCCGCGGGGTGCGACGC
>JBGTKO010000145.1:0-1942 GCA_041744595.1 Pirellulales bacterium | reverse complement strand
GGCCCGCAGGCTGTCGCGTGCCCAGCCCGCAGGCTGTCGCGTGCCTAGCCCGCACGGCACGCCCCCTCATTGCGGCCGCCGCGGTGTCTTTCGTAGATTTCGGGCATGAACATGGCTTCGACGCTCCACGACGCCGACGATATCGACCAACTGCGGGCAATCGGCCGAGAGTTCCACGGCAGGGGATGGTCGCTCGGCACGAGTAGCAACTACAGCGTCGTCGTTTCACGCCATCCGCTCGAGCTGCTTGTGACGGTCAGCGGCAAAGACAAGTCGGCACTTGGCCGCGATGACTTTGTGCGTGTCGATTCCGAGGGTCGCGTTGCGGATGGGTCGGGCCGTCGCAGTTCGGCCGAGACACTTCTCCATTGCGTCATCGCCGAGCTGATTCCCTCTGTCGGCGCCATTCTCCACACGCATTCCCCATGGGGCACGCTCCTTTCGGCGGCCGATCTTCCCGCCGGTGCAGGTGTCGGCACGCTTCGGATCGCCGGCTACGAGATGCTCAAAGGCCTCGACGGGATCACGACGCACGACACCCATGAGGACGTGCCGATCTTTGCCAACACGCAGGACATGCGTGAACTGGCGACTCGTATCCGCAAGGAGTTTTCCAGTCTCAATTTTACAGCCCCGGGCCGCCCGCCGGTCCACGGTTTTCTGATTTCCCGCCACGGCCTCTACACCTGGGGTCGTGACCTGGCCGAGGCCCGTCGCCACATCGAAATCTTTGAGTTTCTCTTCGACTGCGTCGCGCGAAGCCGCACGCTCCCTGCCTGATTCCCTTCACGCGGAGGTTTTGAGACTGATGGCAATCGTCACCGTGCCTGCCGAGGCCCGCCGGATCACCGACCCGGGCGAAGTCAAAGAGTTCTTGAACGACCATGGGCTCCACTACGAGGTCTGGCCCCTCGAGGACCGTGTGGATTCCGGGGCGCCGTCCGAGGCGATTCTCGCGGCCTACGCCCCCGAGATCGACGAGTTGAAGGCCCGCGGTGGTTTTGTGACCGCCGACGTGATCGACGTCAGCCCCGTCACGCCGAACCTCGACGCAATGCTCGAGAAGTTCAACAAGGAGCACACACACACCGAAGACGAGGTGCGGTTCATCCTTCAGGGCAGTGGCGTCTTCCACATCAATCCGGGCGACCGGCCCGTCTTCGGGATCGAGGTTCATGCCGGTGATCTCATCAGTGTGCCGATGGGAACACGGCATTGGTTTGACCTCTGCGGCGACCGTCGGATCCGAGCAATCAGGCTCTTTCAAGACACGTCTGGCTGGACGCCCTTCTATCTCGCCGACGGCGTCCACGCGAGCTATGAACCGCTCTGCCTCGGGCCAGCATGGCTGGCGGGTGAGGGCCGACCCGCCACGAGTGGAAGGACTGGCTTGTGATCGTGTTCGACGGCCGAGGCATCCTCCTCGATGTCGAGGGGACGACTTCGAGCATCGCCTTCGTGTACGACGTGCTTTTTGAGTACGCGAAGACGGAAATCGGCCCATTTCTGGACGCGCATAGGCACGACCAGGCCGTGCTTGACCTCGCTGCGGCCATCACCATCGCGGCGCAGGCACCGATGGACTCCCCCGGGATTGCAGCCGATCCCACACGGGCTGCCCTTGCCGCCATCGACCTCATGAAACAAGACGTGAAAGACACGTCCCTCAAAGCGCTTCAGGGCATGATCTGGCGGAGTGGTTTCGAATCAGGGCAAATCGTGGCCCATGTCTTTGACGACGTGCCGCCGGCGCTCACGACGTGGGCTGATTCGGGGCTGGATGTGCGGATCTACTCGTCGGGGTCGATCGAGGCACAGCGGCTCTTCTTCAGGCATACCGCATGCGGTGACCTTACCCCGCATCTCCGTGGCCACTACGACACGACGACGGGCCCGAAACGCGAGGCTGAGAGTTACGCGAAGATCGCCGCCGACATGGGCC
>JBGTKO010000144.1:0-6830 GCA_041744595.1 Pirellulales bacterium | reverse complement strand
TGCGGCGTCAAACCAGTTCACGAAGTTGATCGGCACGTTGGCGTAGGCCGTGCCGGCCGGGTTCGTACCAGCCTTCACGGAGTACGTGTGGCTGCCAGATACTCCAGATTGGATGATGCCACCGTTCGCATCGCTTCCCATCTCTGACTTGTAGATGGTGTTGGGATTCGTGGCACCGACGGTGTTGAGATATTCGACGTACTGCGAGTTCGTCGTCTCAAACCGCTGCATGCCGTAGACGTACGACACGCCACCGAGGTTGTTGGAAAAGAAGGCGGCGTTACCAGGGTTCCCGATCGTCACCATGTCCAACGTGACGGCGTAGGCGCTCGTCGCCACGCTGACCGCAAGGACCGCCAGAGCGCCGACCAAAGCACCGGCGAACGATCGCAGATTCCGAATCCCCGCACCGCCGCCGCGAACCCGAGTCGGGTCGGTGCCCGAACGGCGATACTCGGGGAACCGCTTCCGCGACTTGATCGGCTCGCGATCTCGGGAGAAGTCGACCGTGTAGGTCGATTGGGCATCGTCTCGGTAGGTTTCCATGGCTGTTCTCATGACACTGCTCCTCTACAATTGAGCGCACTGTTGGGCGCGAAAGATCAAACTCACTCGACTGGCATGCCTTGGGCCAACACGACCGCAAGGTGTTTCATCAACCGCCAGAGCGCCGGCGGTATGTCGGTCGCGACCCCTTTGGAAACAAAAAAGCCGACGCGGCAGAAAACCCGGAGGTTTCCTGCCGCGTCGGCCTACTTGCGTGACGAGCCTTTCGGCCGTAGCCGAACTGCCCTCCCGTGAGTCGTCCGAAAAATAGAACTGGCCAGCCCGAAACAGAACGTTCGTGCCGACTGAACAAGTAACGTTAGGGAGCCTTGCGGCGAAAGGCAAGCGAACAAGAACATCGCAAGAACATCGAGACGAATACGCTACGCGTACGGCACCCTCGGCATCGCCCCTTCTGAAGCGAGCACGTTCGGGGTTGCCCGTGTCATGGAGCCGGCGTAGGAAACAAGCGCAGCCAGGATGGCGGAGCGCCGTTTCCTCCGAGTGAGCGAAGGCCATGAAAGCGAGGCCGCGTGCGGCCGAGCGATGGCCGTCGCTCACGTCCGGCGACATGACACGGGAAACCCCGAGCCACGCTGGACGTCACAACGTCTTGAGGTATTCCAAGAGAGCCCGCTTTTCATCGGCGGAAAGGACATCAGCGAAGTCGTGCCCGGCAGCCGCTTTGCCGGGACGACGGGTGTCGAAGGAACGCCGCCGCTCCGATGGGTGGCGTATGTCGGCTGGCACCTCTGAAAAGGTCTCAACCTCGAGGCCGACGCGATCATCGTCGTAGCCGGTCGCGCTTCGTCGCCAGACGACCGGCCGCTCAGACGGGTGGAGCACGTGCCAGAGTGTGGGGACGGAGCCGTTGTGAAAGTACGGGGCGGTAGCCCAGATGCCATCGAGCGGCGGCGCGACGTAGCCGACAGACTGCTCACGGTCGCGAAGGCCCTTGGCATCCCCACCATAGTGACCAAACCAACTGGCGTTGAGCGCCCCTCGCTCCGAGGTCGTGAGGGAATCGAGCCGAGCACGGTCGGTGCCCACCTCATCGATCGGCACGAGACGCTCGCGATAGTTTTCATGCGGGCCGTACGTGCCGTGGCACTCGGCACACGTCGCGCGGAATACCTTTTCACCGTCGGCTGCAAGCTCGCGATTGATCAGACCTGGCCACTTCGGGGCTTCGAGCGATTCAATCCATGTTTCGATGTCGCGAAAATCGTCCTCCCACTCACGAAACTTCTCCGGACCATTCTGCTCCACAAGGAGAAACTGCATCAGCATTCGGTGGCCTCGCGGGGCGAAGCCATCGACATAGAGACTCTTGCGTTTTTGATAGTGCCACCACGGGGGCGCATCCATGTCGTGGTGGAGAAAATCAAACCGCGGTGGCTTTCGCACGATCGTGAGGTCAGGCTTGCGATGCCGCATGAGAGCGGCGCCAAAGATGACGGCGTTCGTCGTGCCCACGGTCGTGCCGAGCGGCACGAACATGGCGCCCACATCCATGTGCCCCAGCGGCTTGCCGAGGCGAAGCTTGACAGCCCGGACTTCTTCCGTAAGCGTCTCGAGGGCGTAGTTGGAGTTCGGCACACCCGGTATCGCCACGCCACGCACTTGCCCCTGATGGCAGGCCAGACAGCTCATCGTCCAGCGGCCCTCGGCATCGACGACATACTGGAGCGTCCGAGACGGATCGTCGGGATGGGGCAGCAGCCCGTACCGCTCCATCGCCATCCGCCGCTGCTCGGCGAGGCCCGCCCCCTCGGCCCGTGACCGTAGTGGCTCCTCCCATGTGGTCCAGATCGCGTCAAACACTTCCTGGTCGAAGTCAGCCGGGAGGTAGGCCCGCTCAAGTAAGTTCTTGTGGCCACGTTCGGCAGCGTCGTCCGCCCACACCAGATTTTCGCCTGACGCAAGCAGGGAGGCGGCTGCCAGCAGGATCGCCACACGAACACGCTTCCGATTCATGGCATACTCTGGTCTGCAAGAAACATTCGACAGCAGTATAGGACGATCCATTTCGTCGTCCGCCCACCGCCATGCCTACCGCGAATCCCCTCCTGATTCCTGAACTACGAGTCATGCTCGCGGAAGGCGACGCCGCCGGCCTCCGCGAGGTGGCTCACGAGCTTCACCCCGCGACCGTCGCCGAGTTTTCCGAGGGGCTCGAAGACGGCGAGCTCTGGCAGATTCTCGATGCGCTCCCAGTCGAGCGGCAGGCCGAGATCTTTCCCTACTACCCGCTTTCGAGGCAGGTCGATCTCGTGAAGACGGCTGACCGAGCCCATCTCGGCCCGCTCATCGAATGGATGGCCTCGGACAACCGCGACGACCTGCTCCGAGAGCTCGAGCCCGAGTTCGTCGAGGAGATTCTGCCGCTCGTTGCCAAGGCCGAGCGGCATGACATTCGGATGCTCCTCTCCTGCCCAGAGGGCTCGTCTGGTTCGCTGATGACCACCGAGTATGCCTCGCTCCCAGCCGACATCACGGCAGGCGAGGCCATTGCCCGGCTGCGGATGCAGGCTCCCGACAGCGAGTCGATCTACTACATCTACGTGCTCGACGCCGAACGCAAGCTCGTTGGCTTCGTGTCACTTCGCGACCTCATCCTCGCCAAGCCCACGGCGATGGTGGCTGAGCTCATGCAGCGAGACGTCATTGCCGTCCGCGTCGATGAGCCGCAAGAGAAAGTGGTTGATCTTCTGGCCCGCTTCGACTTCATCGCCATTCCAGTCGTCGATGACCACGCCCGGCTCGTCGGGATCGTCACGCACGACGACGTGCTCGACGCCGTTCGACAAGAGGCCACCGACGAGGCCCAGATGATCGCGGCCATCGCCCCCCTCGGCGAGAGCTATCTGGAAGCGGCCATTACATCGATGACGTGGAAGCGCGGGGTGTGGCTCACGATCCTTTTTGCCACCGCCACCGTCACCGCGATGGTGCTTGCCAACTGGGAGCCTGACCACTCCCACATCTGGCTGATCGCCTTTATCCCGCTGGTGATCGCAAGCGGCGGCAATGCAGGAAATCAGTCGGCCACGCTCGTCATCACGGCGCTTTCCACCGGCGACTGCAAACTCTCGGATTGGAAGCGGATCGTCCGCCGGGAGTTCGCCCAGGGCACGCTTCTTGGAATCCTCTTGGCCATGCCAGGATATCTCCTCGCGATTGCCTACGCCCCAACGCCGTTCCAGGCGATCGTGATCCCGGCAACGATTTTCACGGTCGTGCTTGTAGGCTCCATGATAGGTTCGGTGCTCCCGCTTATCTTTCGATCACTGGGGCTCGACCCGGCGCTCATGAGCAACCCATTCGTCTCAGCCCTCGTCGACGTGATGGGCATTCTGGTCTACATGGCCATCGCAACCGCCGTGCTTGCCTAGCCGTGGAAAAAGCCAACCGTGGCCTTTCTCCACTCGAATGACAATGAAAAAGCCGAGGTTTTCCATTGTCATCAGCCGCCGCTTCCTGCGGCGGCAAGCTCTGCCCACATTCCGCTAGCCAATCGTCTTCCCGACCGCCGCGGCCACGTTGCGGCAGATCTCCATCATTCGACCGAAGGCAGCGAAATCGAGCGTCTGGCCGCCGTCGCTTGCGGCCCGCGCGGGCTCAGGGTGTACCTCCACGATCAGCCCATCGGCACCAGCGGCCACAGACGCAGCCGCCATGCTGGTCACGAGATTCGCGTGGCCTGTGCCGTGGCTCGGATCGACCACCACCGGTAGATGCGTGCGGGCATGGAGCCATGGCACCGTCGCCAGCGGCAGCGTGAATCGGGTGTGCGCTTCGAAGGTGCGAATGCCCCGCTCGCAGAGCATCACCTGCCGGTTGCCGCCGTCGAGAATGTACTCGGCCGCAAGCAAGAGCTCCTCGACACTCGCCGCTGGGCCACGCTTGAGGAGTACCGGCACCTGGGTCCGCCCGACGGCCTCAAGGAGCCGGTAGTTCTGCATGTTGCGGGCGCCCACCTGGAGCACGTCGGCGTAGTGGGCCACGAGCGGCACATCCTCCGGGGATACGACCTCAGTGACAATTGCCAGGCCTGTCTCTGCCCGAGCCTCTTGGAGCAGTTCGAGGCCCTGCTCCTTGAGTCCCTGAAAACTGTACGGGCTCGTGCGCGGCTTGAACGCGCCACCACGCAGCGCCGTCGCTCCGGCCACCTTCACAGCTTTGGCCGTTTCGACAATCTGATCGCGACTCTCGACGGAGCACGGCCCGGCGATGACACCCACCGTGCCGCCACCCACGACGAGCGTTCCAGCCCGCACCACCGTGGGCTCGGGCTGAACCTCGCGACTCGCGACCTTGTAGGGCGCGAGGATCGGCAACACCGACGCGACGCCGGGCAGCGTCTCGAATCCGCTCGAAATGGCATTCCGCTCATCGCCCACCACGGCAACGACGGTCCGTTCAGTCCCCACAATCACATGGGGCTTGAGCCCCATGCTCTCGACCTGAATGACGACCTGCTGAAGTTCTGCTTCGCACGAACCTGCGTGCATGACAATGATCATGGTTTCTTCATCTCTGGAGGAGCGCTACCCTGGAATGCGGGCGGCAGCGGGTCGCCCCGCTTTTCGACGGCGGCCCGCGTCGTAATCAAGATCTTCTCGACACCGTCTGCCTTCCGGGCAATGTAGACGAGTTTCCCGTCGGGGTTTGCCTTCCCGAGGATGACGCGAAGCACCTCGTCGGCGGTTTGATCCCGGGCCTCGAGCCCAAATGACTGATTTTGTGTGATCCCGTCGAGCTGAAGGTCCGTGCCAAGAATCTCCATCGGCACACCAACCTCGGTGGACACCATTTGAATCGCGGTCTCGAGCGTATCGCGGGCAAAGACCACCGTGATTTTCTTCTGAAGACTGCCGAGGGCATCGGTCGGAGGCGTTGCCGCAGGCTGCCCAGGCGGTGCAACTCCCGATGACATGGCGCCGGGAGTTTGAGACAGCGCCAACTCTGCCGCAAGTGCAAGATTGTGACCAGCATGCCGCGGGAGATAGGCATTGATCACGACCCCGTTGCCCTCGACACCCATGCGCATGTTGGCCACGAGTGTCCGCAGCATCGCCGGAAGCCGCATGACGAGCACGCGGCCGTAGGGGCTCGCGTCGAGCATGGCACAGTAGGCCTCCACGGCTCCGGCGAGACCTTCCACCTCTTCCGCGAGCTTGGGCGCGAAGACCCTGGCAGGCGGATCCCGCACGGCGATGGCTGCGAGCTCGAGGTAGGTGTTGCCCCCGAAATGCGCCGAGAGCGCGGCCCCGCGAATCGACTCGCCGAGAAGGTTCCTCAGCGGGTCGGTGAGCTTGGCCAGCGGGCCGATCAGCACGACGCGGCCTCGATTGAGGAGATAGTGAGGCGAACCAAACAACGTTACATGACGATCCTCGTCGAGCATCCCGACGAGAGCCTCGAGCTCGAGTGGAAGGTCGGCCATGAGCGCATTGGCTGGACGATCGTGCGACGAGAGCGACTGCCTCACGATGCTCGCGATGAAGGGTTCACGGGCTGCCGGGCCGCCTGTCCCCTCTGGCACTCCGGTGGCGATAGCCGCTTCAGAAGCGACAACGAGCACCCGACCTTCTGCTTTGGATGGCACCCAGAAGGAAAAAATCTTGCCAGTGTGGATTGTCTCACCATCAATATCCCGTGGCGTCGTCGGCCCCCAGGCTCGGCGCCGGGCCTCTTCGTTTGCCGCCACGGTGCGACCGGGGACGAGCCGCACGGCGCACCCCCCGAGCACCTCATCGGCCTCTCCCGCCTGCCATCCCGCCTGCACGTACTCGATGTCGGCGGCCTCACAGCCACAGAAGTCGGCGAGGCTTGCAAGAGCCCCTTCGACCACAGGTCCAAGGGACTGAAGAAAGAGCTTTCCCTCAGCATCGGCTGATAGATCAGCAGGGCGAGCAAAGAGAACGAGCTGGGAGCCCCGAGGGAGATACTCGAGCCGGGGCCGCGGCCCTTCGGTCGGTGAGGCCCAAGGAAGGGAACCATCCTCGACGATGACCTGCCGCGCGGTTGCAGCGCCCGGCTGGGGTGGCTTCTGGGTTGGTGATGCGGCATCACCTTTCGCCGGCGCGACCGACTCGCCGCCACGATCGTCTCCGGGGCGAACGGGCTGCGAATGTTGCGACGGGTCTGTTCGGGCAACCTGCCTCGGCGGGGTCAGCGTCGGCGTTGGCGACGGCTCAAAATCGATCCGGCTGACAACAAGCGTCACGACTCCTGCCAGCAGCGCGATCGTGATCCCGCCTCCGAGGACCTGGAGCCCA
>JBGTKO010000143.1:0-3191 GCA_041744595.1 Pirellulales bacterium | reverse complement strand
GAGTTGGCTCGACAAGGCTGTCGAGCCGACCAGATCGCAGAACATCACGGTGAGTTGGCGGCGCTCCGCCGCGCGCGGTATGGGGCGCCTCCAGCTCGGGCGGCCTGAACTCGGCAATGGCGGCGAGGAGCTTCTTGCGCGGCCCCATCGGGAGGCCGAGCGGAAATCGGCCTCGCCGAGATGAGGCAAGGCCGTGATATCGATCTCATTGTCGGCGAACAGCCGCGCGTAATGGGCGAGACCGAGCCGATCCAGGAAGCGACCGATGTCATCGGCCATGGAGCCTTCCCCCAATCCGCCACCTGGATCACCTGAATTGCCCGTCCATACTAACACCAGCGCCACGGATCGTCACTGTGGTTCGCGCACGCGCGGTCGATCGCGTCGACCACCGCGATGGAGCTTAGTCGTAAGGTTAGCGCCCGGGATATCGCCCATGGAGCGCCGGCTCGTATCCTCCGGTAATGAGGGCATGACCTCTTTCGGGACGGCTGTTCAAGACGCCCCGTGCCACGGGCGTCCTGTGTTGCCGTGCCACGGGCATCCTGTGTTCATTTCTGAGTTGCCGCAGAGAATGCAGATCACTGCAATGGAGCAGTTATGGGCAATAAGACTCATTAGAGTTCCTATCGCGCAGGTGAGCTTTCGAGTAATTCGCGACGGGTCGTGGTGTGCCGACTTCCCAATGCCGGTCCCTGATGCCTATGCTGTGTTCCTTCAAAAAGGATACATCGCCACACTTATCCACAGGATTTGTTGCATGGCTCGCATTTGTCCCAGGTTTTGTCCCGACCCTGCCCCACTGATCAGTGATTCAACAGCGTGCGCTGCGTAGGTGATTGAAATTCTTTCGAGTCCCACGAGCCCTCATTAGATCGGAGCGCCCACTCCTAGCCACATGTACCCCGTCTCGAATTCGTGCGTGGTTCCCTGAGCTCAAACTGAACCATTGACAGTTTTTGTCCTCCGCGCTCCCCTAAGGGCGAATGATAAGCGAGAAGGCGAAGTTGTATGTTCAAGACCGGCGACAAGATGCGGACGGCCGAAGCGGCTGCCTATCTTGGAATCTCTCCCTCCACTCTTGCAAAGATGCGTCGCCGGGGTGAGGGGCCACCGTTCTACAGGTTGGGACTTCGAATGATCATTTATCGCCGGGCCAAGTTGGACGAGTGGCTGGATTCAACTTTGGAGTTGGACGGAGAAGACGGGTGATCGCACCGATTGTCGACGACCCAGTGGCTCTGGTTGGGAAAGAGGTTCGTCGCGAGGTCGCTCGATTCTGTGCCGGGTGTTCCGACGCCGGTGGCGGAGAGGGAAAACAGCTCCGGGGGTTTGAAGCTCAGCTGCGTGCTTACGAGCGCAGCCTCGCACGGATCAGCAAGTGCGACCCGACCGACGTCAAAAAATGGCGGGCATTGACGGACCAGCTCGTATTCCAATCTCACTGCGCCAAGCGCATCGCGCTCATGCGGGCTGCGGCTCGGAAGAAGGTGCCGCTGTCTGTGAAGGCCATAGAGCAGCTGGCTGAAGGGCTCGATCTGAAAGCAGCACTATCGGAGCCAATTGAGGTTCGAGTTCTGCCAAAGGACAAAGGCGGCTTCCGAGTGATTTGCAGTGATGGCTTCATGCGTACGGCGCAACGGCTTGCCTTGCGTGACGTGCTCGCCGTGTCCGGGTTCGACAGCCCGATCGACTTCACCCGTCGCGGTGCCGGTGGGGAAAAGGCGATGGTGCAAGCGGTCTGCGACGCCATCACCCAGGGTGTGGAATTGTGGTGGACCCCCGACATCAGACAGTTTTACGACTCCCTAGGACCAGCCCACTTCGGGTATTTGCCGATCGAGAATCGGCATTTACGAAATGTGGTGTTCACACCGAAGAGGGCGAAACTGAAGGTGAAGCTGGATTCGACAACCACGTCTTCAGCTATCCTCCAATCATATGGGACTACATATGATGTGGTATGCACTCCCATAAGTAAAGTGGTCCGGCAGCGTCTTACACAAGGCTCTGCAGTCTCTCCGCTTCTCGCACGCGGGTTCCTAGGGAGAGAACTCCAAGCAACCCTTGGAGCCGCCGGAGTGGTCTTCTACGGCCATGCCGACGATTTGGCGATTGGCGCGTGCACCCAAAAGGACGCCATGGAAGCGAGAGACGCCGTAAGGCAGAATTTGATGACGCATCCTGCCGGACCACTTACCTTGCATGACGCCGGTATATGTAACGCCCACACCGGCCAAGTGCAGGTGCTAGGATACCGACTTGAGCCTGGCAATAACTACAAGCTGCCGATCCATGTGAAACCTGGACCGTTGCGTATCAACCGCTTTAAAAGACGTTTAAAGCTACGTCTTGACAGGCACGGCAAGGATGCAGAGCCTCACGTGCTGCGTGGAGTGACGTTTGACTATTGGCGACGCTGGTACGACAGTCAGACAGCTTGGACCAAAATTCCTGAATTTTCCGAACTCCTGTCCGAAGGTATCGCGTCCGAATACCTCAGTGACTATCTCCGTGGCAAACCGATGGGCTTTGGCTCATTCGATCCGCAGGTGTGACAGATCGAGCCCCGGATACCCGACCTTCTCGATCCAAGGACGCTGCAGGTCGGGATCGAACTTGTCGCCGTAGGCGTCGCTGGTGAGCGAGCCCTGGCTCCAGCCGCCGAGGGCCTGGAGGGTGGCCGGCGGGGCTTCGCAACGCCGCAGGGCGTCACGAAACGAATGCCGGAAGCTGTAGAAAACCTGGCGCTGCTCCAACTTGACGGCTTGGGGCAGAAAACTCTCGTGAAAGCGCCGCAGAGCGTAGGTCGCCCGGTTGCCGTACTTGTCGGCTTTGAGGTTGGCGAATAGGTGCGCCGTCGGTCCCGACGCCGCTCGTCGTGTTTCTACGAACGACAGGAACCCTATCGCGATCAACTCGGGATGGATCGGAATTCGCCGGCGGCTCGCACTCGTCTTCAGCGACTTCGCGGGCTGGTCAGCGTCGGCACCGACGGTGCTCACGTCGACGTAGTCGGTACCGGCCGGCGTCTGCTTGATATCAGACACCTGCAGCTGACAGACCTCGTTCGGTCGCATGCCCATGAACAGGCACATCAGCGGCAGCCAAAAGCGCCATTCGCGGTCCGGCTTCTCATACGGCTCCAGCGCACCGGGAGCGCACCGCCGGTAGAAGTCGGACGTGAAGAA
>JBGTKO010000142.1:0-16289 GCA_041744595.1 Pirellulales bacterium | reverse complement strand
GAAACGGCGCTTCGCCATCCTGGCTGCGCTTGTTTCCTACGCCGGCTCCATGGCACGGGCAACCCCGTGCCAGAGGCCGTATTCGCAAGCGGAAGCGTCCCCAGGAGCCCGGTGTCTCCGACACCGGGTCAATGTGGGTGGCATTCGCATGGCTGGCAGAGGCCTGCGCCTTACGCGTCGTGGCTGGCTCGCCGTCTGGCGTCAACGATGAGAATCCCGGCTGCGCTCTTGGCGTCGTTGATGCGGCCGTCGAGACACATCGCGACCGCGTCGTTCCACGCGACGACACGCGGCTGGATGAGCTCGCCCGGTTCGAGGGCCTGGTCGCCCGCGACGAGGTCATGCGCCACGAAGAGGTGCATCCGCTCGCGAAGAATGCCTGGCGACATCCAGAATTCGCCGGCCGCTTCGATCCGGCCGGCACGGTAGCCGGTCTCTTCGGCCAGTTCGCGAGCGGCCGTCTCGATCGGCGGTTCGTCGCCGTGGTCCAGCGTGCCCGCGGGCAGTTCCAGGAGCGTCTGCCCGACCGCTACACGAACGACCTCGACCAGACAGACATCGTCAGCGGTCACCATCGGGACAACCACGACACTGCCCGGATGAAGAATCACTTCCCGATCGCGGACACTGCCATCATTGCAAGCCTGCGGCACTCGCACCACGGAAAAGCGACGGCCTTGAAAGAGAATGTCTTCACGTTGAGGAGTCATTGGGTCACCAGTTGATCTCGGATTGTGGGGATCTCGCAGAGCCACATGGCTTACTCAACAGTTGAGCCGGTCAGGAGGGATTGCGACCACTCGGGCTGCGGCGTCACCCACCGTGAGCGATGTCGCTTCGAGAACCTTCGTGTGAACGATGCCGAGGCCGAGCGACATGCCGCTGGTCGAGTCCGCACAACTGCTCGTGAGCGTGCCGACCACATCCTCGCCGTAGTAAATCGGTGTCGGACACGTCGGTGGTGGATCCGTCTCGATCGCGATGATCGCGAGGCGGCGGTTCACGTGGCCGAGGGCATCGAGACGTGCCACGGTCTCCTGTCCGAGGTAGCAGCCCTTCGTGAACGAGATCGCGAGGGCGTCGCGGCCGAGTTCCTGCGGGAGCGTTTTCTCAGGGATATCGATGGCTGCTGGGTAGCCAGACGCAATGCGAGCCGCTTCGAGATCGGCATCAGCCGCGCGAGGCACGCCGGCGGCGACGAGTGAACGCGAGACCGCATCGATCGCTCCGGGCTCACCGCGAACCTGGAATCCGTCGGCGGCTTGCCCTGTGACAGAGACAACCCTCACGTCATGGCCCGCAAGGCCCACGATGCAATTTTCGAGGAAGGCCGACGGGAGTGTGGCCGTCGTCGTGATGAGCGGCGCGAGTGCAGCGGCCGCCTCGGGCCCCATGACGACAAGGGCTCGCGTGCCGCTCGTCGCGTCTGTCAACTCGACGGCCTCGCGGATGTGGTAGTGCTCGAGGTGGTCACGGAGGCGGTCGCCGAGGCCCGCCGCCGCGATGATCTCGAGGCCCGCCTCGGTCCGCAGGATGTTCACCAGCGCCAGCACATGACCCCGGGCGTCTGTCATGAAGGCCTCGGTACCGCCACCGATGGGCACCGCACTGACTGACGCTGTCAGGAAATTATCGACGAACCGCACGGCGTCGCCGCCGGTTGCCAGGACGGTCGCCTGGTCCACCTTCCCCCATGACACAGGGGGGCGTACAGGGTGGGCGTCGCTGTCGAGGATCGAGTCGATGGGCATTGGTGGGGCTGCCAGGAGGACGAACAAAATCGAGCGGGATTGGCACACCGGGGGCCTAGCTCCCGCAGGGGGCCAATTCCATGGTGGCTGTGGTGCTCCCGCAAGTGTCTCATGAATGCCCCATGAAATCCTGCCCCCACGTGAACGAGTTTCGCGCAGCCCACGTATAGCCATGACCGCGACACGGCGTCGTACGGCGATGCACCGAATGCTGGTGTTTCCGTCGCACTGTGGCCGCAGTGGGTACACTTGAAGATGCAGGCGGCTTGGCAAGGCGTCACCTGCGGCGACAGGTTTACCCGAACGATTTCGAGCACCGGCTCTCCGGCCAGCCCCCCCTAAGTCCGTGCTGAGGCGCGTTTGCGCGCCTCGCGGGCTTCGGGGTGGATCAGGTTCGGCGGGCGGACCATGTCAGCCGAAGGAGAAGCCATCATGGCAACCGTACAGTATGGCTGCGATTATCGTGACTCGTTCGACGATGACCCGCTCGACGGGATCGATAGCGGATACTCCGATGCTGTGCGAGCAGCCGAAGACGCTGGTATCGAGTGCGAGCAAGGGGAGCGATCCTCGGCTAGGTATCACCGCATCGCCGAGGTGCGTCGGCAGCAGGGTGTGACGCTTCGCAATGTCGCCCGGCGGCTCGGCATGTCGCTGCCGCTGGTTCGACGGCAGGAGCAGGCAGACTGCGACCTGCGAGTCTCTGACCTTCTGCGGTGGCAGGAGGTGCTCGAAGTGCCTGTGGCGGAGTTGCTTGTGGAAGGTGACGGTGCCCTCTCGGGGCCGGTACTCGAGCGGTCGCGCATGGTGAAGCTCATGAAGACGGTCGCCGCGATCCGCGAGCGGTCGCATGATCCGAGCATCGGCCGAATGGTGGACATGCTCGTCGAGCAGATCCTCGAGATCATGCCCGAGCTTGCGGATGTGACCCCGTGGCACTCCGTGGGCCAGCGTCGCACGAACGACGACATCGGCCGCGCCGCCTGCCGCGTGATCTCGGAAGACGTTTTTCGCCACCCGCAGCAGCCCTGACGCCCTTCGTGGCTCGGGGTTGCCCGTGCCAATGTCGCCGGACGTTCGCTACGGGCATCGCTCGGCCGCTGCGGCCTCGCTTCCATGCCCTTCGCTCACTCGGAGGAAACGGCGCTTCGCCCTCCAGGCTCCGCTTGTTTCCTACGCCGGCTCTCTGGCACGGGCAACCCCGAAGCGGCGACCGTCTTCGCGAGCGGATGCCGCCCCCCGTAGTCGTGTCGCACTCGCATGGCGGTCGTGCTCAGCCAGACGTTACGATGAAAAGCTCAAAATGGGACGACAAAGATGATGGTCATGAAAGGTCACTCAATCGCTTTTTGGATAGTCACCGCGGCGGTGATCGTTCTTGCGCATGCCGTGACTCTTCACGGGAATGAACCACCGCCAGAGACGCCGGCAGAGCGGATGACGGCGATGGGGTTCATCCGGTATCGCGGCGCCTGGCGGACGGCGCAAGAGATCGAGCTCATCGAGCGGGACGAGGCAGCCAAGATCGCCAGCAAACAGTGGGTGGGCCGGCTCGAAAGGTTGCGGCGGTCGCTCGACAAGCCGTCGGGCGATCGGGCTGCCGAGGAGATTCGTGAGATCTCCGATCCCTTGGCGGTGTCAGCGCTGGGGTTGGCGATCATGAAAGAGCCAGTGTTGCAGGTGCGAGGCTGGTACATCGAATCACTCGCTCGGATTCGCACGCCCGAAGCCCTCATGACGCTCGTGGCAACCGCCCTCGATCATCCCGATCGTGAGACTCGGATCGCCGCGACGGAGCGGCTCGTGCTCGTCGGTCCGCACCAGGCCGTGCCAGTGCTCGCCTCGGCGCTTGCGAGCGCCGACAACGCGCAGGTCAACCGTGCTGCCGAAGCACTCGGCAGGCTCGGTGTGCCCTCGGCGATCGAGCCGCTCATTGCCTCGCTCGAGACGAATCATGTCGTGGTGACCGGCGGCCCTGCCGAGGGCTCGACGAGCGCGACGTTCACGCCCGCCGGGGGTGGCCTTTCGATGGGAGGTGGGCCGAAGAAAAAAGTCGTGCGGTTTCGCAATGACCGCGTACTCGAGGCGCTCGTGTTGCTCACGGGCGTCAACTTCGAATGGGACGCCGCGGCCTGGCAGGCGTGGCTCATCAACGAGCGGATGCTGCCCGCCGACTTCGATCCGCGGCGGAGTTGAAGTCTCACGTTCCGTGTGAGAGGTCAACCATGGCCTCATTCCACTTGGTGAACGCCGCTTCCTGCGGTCGGGCTAGGCGGGCCGGCCGGCTGTTGGCGTCGATATGCGGCGGCGTGGAAACCATTCAGCGTCGAGCATGAGGAGCGCCACGCGGTTTTCGAGGTTCGGGCGAAAGACCACGAGCAGGAGCACAGGCAGCCACCAGGCCATGAAAAGGCCGCCGTTGTGGCCCTTCCAGAACTGCGTTCCCAGAAGGACCGCAGCCGTGCAACTCATGAGCGTGCCGAGATTCTTGGGTGAGGGCCAGATCGCGAGTGTTGCCATCATGGCGATGAACGCCGCCAGCACCGGGAGCCTGAAGACCTCATCATTCGACGGGAGCGCCCAGAAGCCCTCGAGCATCACGTTTGTCGGGTAGATCCAGCCAAACATCTGCCGCAACTGCCCCACAAACACCGTCGCGTCAAGCGAAGTGAACCAGAGCGCCGTCACGAGCGCCAGCAGGGCCGCCGCCACACCAGCGGAAAAACGCCGTACGCCTCGTTCCCAGTAAAAGCTGCACCAGAGCGGCAGAAGAAAGACCGGATAGTAGATCGTTCCGATCGCGAGTCCCAGAAGCGCGCCAGCCACGAAGGGGCGCCGGTACGCAGCCACGGCCCAGAGCACGAGAGCGCCGGGGAGGACGTGATCGACGCTGCTGTTCATCCAGGCTGTGTAGGGCAGCAGCAGGTAGAGCACGGCCGCGGCAATGCCGAGCCGCACGCTCTCGAAGTGCCTCCAGCCGATGAACACCATCCCGGCCACGATCGCCAACTGCGAAAGAATCGCCATTACCCGGGCGGTTGTTTCATGGATGGCCCGTTGGGCGGCGTCGTCAGGGCGAAGTTCAGCGGCGCTCGCGAAGAACCGCTGTGTCGATATCTGCGGCAGGAGAAAGAGCAGCGGGTAGCCAGGGCCGTAGCGGGCTAGCGGGTCTGTGGCATCTCGCTTGGACGCTGGATCACGTTGCACGGCGGGGTCACGGAGCCGAGCGGCTGCAGCAACGTTCTCGACATCCTGCTTGTGTGGTTTGGAGTTGACGACATTGCCCATGAGGAAGACCAGCAGCGAAGAGCCGAGGAACACGAGGCCGCCTGTCGTGAGGTTAGGCTCGAGCATCGGTCGGCGAACCATCATCGAATCAAAGAGCATCCGCACGAGGAATGCGCCCGAGACGGCGAAGATCCATGCAAAGCCCAGCGTACGGGCCGCAATCTTGGCCGACTCGGTTTCGCCGACGTACTCCAGGGCGACGAGCCCCGGCGCCAAAAGGATGAGGCCGAGAAGGTCGAGGTTACGAACGCTCCAGACGCGGTTGAACTTGAAGAACAGCGCGATCGACAGAAGCGACGCCAGGTAGAACCAGGTCGTGAGCCGAACCGGATAGTATTGAAAGAGAATTTCGCTCATGCCAGCGGCGGGCGAAATGGTCAGCCGACCGTTCCTCCAGCGTACGCTCCATCGGGGACTCGACGCAAAAGCTACCTCGCCAGCGGCCAGATAAGAGGCGCCAGCGCGATGGTGACCGCCATCACGATCAGGTTCAAGGGACCGCCGTAGCGGATGTAGTCGGTGAACTTGTAGCCGCCCGGTCCATAGATCATGAGGTTCGTCTGGTAGCCGATGGGTGTCGCGAAGCCGCAGCTCGCGGCCACCGTGATGGCCATCACGAAGGGCAGCGGATGCACGCCGAGCTGCTCGGCTGTCTGCCAGGCGATCGGGAAGTTGAGCACGGCTGCAGCGTTGTTGCTCATGAGCTCGGTCGTCACCATCGTGACGACATAGATCGCTGCCAGGACGAGCAGGGGATTGTTCCCGGCCGCCGCAATGGCTCCTTCGGCAATCTCTCGTGCGAGGCCTGTTGTCTGCATCGCATGGGCCAGCCCGAAGCTAGCAGCGATCAACAGGAGCGCCTGCCATTCGATCGACCGGCGTGCTTCGGTCGATGAGAGGCATCGGGTGGCCACCATGAGCCCGGATGCCGCCAGCGCTGCCACCACCATCGGCAAAAGATCCATCGCCACGGCCAGCACCATGCCCGCAAGAACCGTGCAGGCAATCCACGCTCGATCGTGCCGGGGTGGGGCGCCCCCCGTGATCTCGCTCACGAGGTAGAAGTGGCGACTTGTCCGCTGACGTTGGAGGAACGCGGGACCGGCTTCGAGCAGGAGCGTGTCACCGGCCTCGAGTGTGATGTCGCCGATCTTCATCCGTAGCCGCTCACCGTCGCGGGCCACGGCGATCACGACCGCGCCGTAGGTCGAGCGGAACTGCCCCTCGCGAATCGTGCGGCCGACCAGCGGGCATGTGCTCGATACCACGGCCTCGACGAGCTGCCGTTCGCTTCGCGGGTCGTTGAGCTTGAAGACCAGATCGGTCGCAGGCCGAAGGCCACGGACTTTCTGGAGCTCCACGACCGAATCGATTACGCCGACGAAGACGAGACGATCGCCCGCTTCCAGCCGCTCGGTCGGCGACACGGCCGCGATGACATGGTCGCCTCGATCAATCTCCATGAGGAAGAGCCCGTCGAGATGGCGAAGCCCTGCTGCTTCGATGGTGCGACCCACGAGGGGGCTGCCGGTATCGACAAGCATTTCCAGCGAGTACTGCCGCGGGTCGTCGCTCCGGCTCATCGGTGGCCGGCGGTCCTTGAGAAGAAAGCGACTGGCGGTGAGGCCGTAGATGATCGCAATTGCAAAGAGAGGTAGCCCCAGCCACGTGATGTCGAACATCCCGAGCGGTCCGATGAACTCACGGCGGCCCCAGGCCTCGGGAACGCCCGCCCATGTGATGTCGAAGACGCCCCAAGGCCGATCGATGCCGGGTGCCAGTTGGTCCTTCACGAGGCCACCGACGATGACATTCGTGCTTGTGCCGATCAGCGTGCAGAGACCACCGAGGATGACGGCCGTGTTCATCGGCATGAGGAGTCGCGAGACGCTCAGCCGATTCTTCTTGGCCCATTCGCGGATCGCTGGCACGAGGAGCGCCACGACAGGCGTGTTGTTCATGAATGCCGAAAGAATGCCGGGGCCGACCATCGTGCGAAGCTGGGCGGCTGCCAGTGACCGCGGCCGCCCGAGCACCCGCTCGACGATCACAGCCAGAGCCCCGGTCCGCTCCACACCAGCGGCCACCACAAAGAGCGCCGCGACGGCGATCATCCCCTCGTTGGACATGCCCCGAAGCGCCTCGGCCGGGCCAATGACGCCAGCCAGCATGAGCACGACGACCCCGCCGATCATGATCATGTCGGGGGCCCGCTGGATGAACATGAGCCCCAGCAGCACGGACAAGACGACGCTGCCGGTGAGCACCGCCTGCCAGTTTGCCGCGAGGGCCTCGAATGTCATTGCCGGTCTCCGTGTTCAGACGGCGTGAGGCCGTGGAGACAGCACTTTCCCGGCGTGGGCCGCGGGATGCAAGGGCAATGCCGGGGCTTTGGGCTGTCTGGCCCGCCGGGCCCGGGGTTGCCCGTGCCATGTCGCCGGACGTTCGCTACGGGCATCCATGCCCTCCGCTCACTCGGAGAAAACCTCGCTTCGCCCTCCAGGCTACGCTCGGTTTCCTACGCCGGCTCCCTGGCACGGGCAACCCCGGGCCAGTCCCCTCGATTGAGCAGGTTTCATCCTGTTCGTAGCCCGGTCACTCCGTGACCGGGTCAATACGGGCCGCACTCGCTGGCCTCGGGAAGGCCATCAACGTAAACTACGGTTGAGTCGGGGCAGGCAATTCCTTCTGGCTGGCATCAAGCATGAAGAACGGGTGCGAAGCATTCGCAGGTCGGACGTCGGGTGTCGTGCGGTCAGCGTGCTGTGCCATCGCCGCGCTGGCCTGGGCAGGCCTCGCAATGCCAGCCGCGGCGCAGCTCAACGCCACTCAAAAAGCCGACATCGGATTTACGGCTCTTCAGGACTTGCTGGGCAGCTCGATGCCTTTGGGTATAAATGTCTCGGTTTCGATCGTGGAGGGGACAGTCAGTGGGAACTACCGAGTCGATACTGCGGACACTCAGTTGTCCGGCAAGACGTTTGTCTTTCCATCAGGGGGTAGCACTGACCCGTCATCGCATGCGACCACCGTTGGTCGCTACCTCTTTGGAACCCAATCACTCGCGCCTCGCGTGGGGGCGACTACGGATGGTTCGACCGTCGCCAACTACGAGGTCAACAACTGGCTAGACAGTGGCTTTCTTCGCACCGGCAATTCGGCGTTGCTCCCCAACGTCGAGACCCGCAAGCTCGTGAGCCACAGTTGGGTGGGCACAATAGGGAACACGACAACTGACACAGAGATCCTCAATCGGGCTGACTTCGCCGTGCAGAGGGATGGCACTATTGCAACCTACGCACTCAACAACGGAAGTGCGACTCCTATCCCTAGTCTCATGGCGAGTAGCTACAACGGCATCGTTGTCGGGCTTTCAAGTGGGAACCACAGCCAGGGAACCACCACCATCAATGGCAGCGGTCGCCAAAAACCCGACATCGTCGTACCCACTGAATTCACAAGCTGGGCTGCTCCAACCGTTTCGAGCGCTGCGGCACTTCTCGTCGAGGTTTCAAACACGACGGTTGGCCTTGGCAATGGTCAGCGGCCCCAAGTCGTGAAGTCGCTGCTCATGGGGGGCGCGACGAAACAGGGGGACAATCTCCCCGGTTCTTGGTCCTGGAACAACTCGCCGACCCAGCCGCTGGACCCTGTGTATGGTGCAGGGCAGCTCAATATCCTCACGAGCTACGACATCCTCGTGGCCGGCGAATTCAACGCGAGCGATTCGACCGTGGCCTCAACTACGGGCTGGGATTTTGGCACCGCAAGCAACGTGACACCTCAGCTCTATTTTTTCGACGTTGATTCGAGCCTTGCCGGTGGCAGCCTCACAGCCTCGCTCAATTGGCAGCGATCGATAATCGCCAACGATACAAATCCGGGCCCGGGTTTTAACTATGAGTTTGTCGCGTCGCTTGCCAATCTTGATCTCAGGCTCTATTCAGCGACTGATTTTTCGCTTGGGAGCCTGGTCACGGAAAGTATCAGCACGCTCAACAACACGGAGTTGATCTGGGCACAGGGGCTATCGACAGGACGGTATGCTCTTGAAGTTACGAGCAATACCGCCGGGATCGATTACGGTGTTGCCTGGGTAACCGTCGTGCCGGAACCAGGGACGTGGGTTCTTCTTGTTGTCGCGGCGGCGGGGGCTTGGTGCTTGAGGCGACGAGTTCCAGTCACGGAGTGACAGCGGCTCAATACTCGACCGCGTCGGTCCGCTTCGCGTATTCCCGCCATACCTCGATCGCGTCCTCCCGCAGAAACTCGACAACCTCGGCAATGGGACGCTCGTTTCGCGGCGTGGCGAACTGGGCGTAGATGAAGGAATCATCAAAATTGCCATGTTCCTTGGCGTCTTCGACCGTCGAGGCCGAGATGATCGTGTCGACTTGGGCCCAGTAGGCGGTCGCGAAACACATCGGGCAGGGAGCAGCCGACGTGTAAAGGATGCAGCCATCGAGCTTGGGGCTCTGAATCCGGGCACACGCCTCGCGAATCGCCTGCATCTCGCCGTGCCACGTGGGATCATTGCGGGCGACGACCTGGTTCCACCCATCACCGAGAACGGTGCCGCTCGAGTCAACGACAACGGCTCCGAAGGCGCCGCCTGACTTGTCGATCACACCGGCCCGACGGGCATTGGCGATCGCCCGCCGCATGAACGCCTCATGCTGCTCAGCCGGAAACCGACCCATCGCCTCGGCCACCGAGATCTTTTGTTTCTGGCTGGGTACCCTGCTGACGGATTGCTGCGACATTCGAGGCTCCTCGAAAGGTCAGGTCGCGCCCACGAGGACAGACCACATCCGATTACACTACCAGGATTCTATCACCCCCGAATAACCTCTATTCTGAGCGACATGGCCAATCGCGGTATTCCAGAACTGTCGAAAGGGCCTCCGCCACGAGTGCTCGTCGTCGATGATGAAGCGTCGGCGCGGCGTTCGGTCGCGCACGGGCTCAGGGACCTCGGGTGGGAGGTCATGGAAGCGGCAGACGGTCTCGAGGGTCTCGAGGCAGCAATCCAGGGAATGCCCGATGTCGTGCTACTCGACCTGCGATTGCCCAAGCTCGAAGGGGAAGAAGTGCTTCGACGGCTCCGGGAAACGAGCAAGGTTCCCTTGATCGTCATCTCGGCCAAGCGTGAGGAAGACGACCGCGTCGCCGCGCTCGACATGGGGGCCGACGACTACCTGATGAAGCCGTTCACGGTCAGGGAACTTGCGGCCCGTATCCGAGCCGTGCTTCGACGGAGTGAGAGCGAAGAGCAAGAATCCGAGACGATCGGCAACGTCGTCATCGATTTTCCGTCGCGGTCCGTCACCCGCGACGGCGTCCGCATGCCGCTGACCGCTCAGGAGTTCGCCGTGCTTGCCTACCTCGTCCGGAGTCGCGGGAGAATCGTCAGCCGGGCGATGCTCGAAGCGATCCTCCATCCTGGCGAGGACACACCGGCCGACCTGATCAGCAACGTGATTGACGTCATCGTCCTTCGGCTCCGAAAGAAGCTCGGCCACGAGTTGATTACCACGCGGCGGGGCCAAGGGTTCATCATCGATGGGCCCTAGCGTCGCGTCCTGGCACACACCCTCGTTGCGGCGACGGTTTGCCCTCTGGTTCGGCGTGATCTTCGTGTTCGGCGCGGTTGCCATCCGCCTGTCGTACTTTCAGGCAACAATGGTGACGCTCGCCCGCGATCTTGATGAACTGCTCTGGTCGCGGCTTGGCGGACTGAAGGCGGTCGAACGATTCGCGCCTGAAGTCCCACTTCGAAATGAGCTGAACCGGAGTGAATGGCTCCTCCCGAGCCCGACCGTGCATGACGACCCGAGCCGCGCATGGGCATGGCTCACCAGGCCACGCGTTGACCCGGGCGATCTCCAATGGTTTTGCGGGGTGTGGCGCCGGGACGGCAGTCTCGTCGACAGTGTCTCGCTTCCCGAAGGCATGGCAATGCAACCCGGCTGGTGGGACCAAACGGACACGATCTGGACAACCGCCGAAGGCCGCTATCGCTTGGCCTTCACCGCCGGCAGCCACGACACACTCCTCGTGGTCGGTGCCGACCGGGCAGGCCTTGCCGCCGCCGCCCGCCAAGTGGCTCTCTTTGAGATCGGAACGTTCCTCGTTTGGGTGCCGATCGTTGTGGGAGTGGCGTGGCTCTTGTTCTTACGCGTGCTCGTGCCGCTGGCCGCTGTCACGGCGATGGCCCGCAGGATCCGCAGCGGCCACTTCGAGGAGCGAATTGACGCAAGCCGTACCGATGCCGAGTTTCGGGAGATGGCCGCAACGATCAACGACATGCTCGACCGGCTCGAATCGATTCGTGATTCGCAGTCGCGGTTCAATGCCGATGTGGCCCATCAGTTGATGAACCCGGTTCATGCGATCCTCTTGGAAACCGAAGCGACGCCCGAGTCGAGCGCACAGCCTGCGGAGCGTGGTACGCCGCTCACACGGATCAGCGAGCTTGCCAGACGGATCGAGCAGATTTGCGAAGTCCTCCTTGCCTACTCGCGTTCGGCCGCTCTCGATCCGTCGCGGCTGAAGCCTGTCGATCTCGAGCCGATTGTGGCTGCGGCGATCGAACGGGTCGAGCCGCGGGCCAACGAGCGGGGGATCACGATCGAACCGCCGCCATCCGGGCCTGTTGTGAAGGGTGACGCGGCTCTTCTCGAAGAGGTGTTCGTGAACCTGCTCGTCAACGCCGTGGAGCATGGCCCGGCACATGATCGCGTCGATATCGTGACGCGTGATGATGCATCAGGCTGCCGCGTTGCCGTGATCGATCGTGGGCCTGGAGTTTCGGAAGCTGACGTCCCAAAACTCTTCGAGAGGTTTCACAGTGGCAAGCCGAAAGGTGGGCACGGCGTGGGCCTCGCCCTGTCACGGCTCATCATGCGGAGCCACGGCGGTGATGTCGGGTATGAGCCGACGCCCGGCGGCGGGGCCACGTTTACCCTTCGGTTCCCACCGCTCTCCTGACGTTCATGAACGCTCAATGAACGCCACATGAACCACGCGCGAAATCCACGCGCGGATGAACGCATGCCGTGACCCAATCCTCGCGGGCTGCGTATCGATCCGGTATGAGTGCGAGAGGGGAACAGACCATACCAATCGTTGAGGTGATGCCATGACTGCCCAAGACGTTCTGCGATTTCTTGTTGGACGCTTCCCGAGCCGACAGCTCCGTCGAAGCCAGGCACGGCGGCTCGCTCGCGTGCTCCGGCGTGAACCATGCCGATTCGCGCCCGAATCGCTCGAGACTCGGTCGATGCTGTCGGCGACAATCGGATCGTTGTCAACGGACGTGACTGGCGGGGGCCAGGAACCGGCTGCGATCGTATCGACGGCCACCGTGCCGCAGACGTTCACGATCACGTGGGCATGGAATGAGAATCGCACGATCACCAACTTCAATCCGGCAACAGACAAACTGGCGCTCGACTGGTTCAATGGGAGTGACCTGCGGCTGACGGACCAAGCCGGCAGTGCCGTGCTCGCAATCCCATCGATGCAGCAGTCCTACCGGCTGGCGAGTGTGCCCCTCGGGTCGCTGACGCAGGCCAACTTCACGGCGAAGGACTCGTCAGCCACGGCCTATATCGCAAGCGTCCTCGCGGCGGCTCCACCCCCGAGCAACGCACCCCCGCCGACCCCGACGCCGCCGCCCGTGGTGCCACCGGTATCTCAGGCGGGTACGGTCACGTTTCATGTGACGACCGACTGGGGGTCGGGTTTCAACGGCGATGTAGCCGTGAAGAATACCGGTACTTCCACACTCGCCGACTGGCGGGTCTCGTTCGATTTCGATGGCCAGATATCCAATATTTGGAATGGCGAGATCGTGAGCCGCCAGGGCTCCACCTACACGGTGAAGGGAGCATTTTGGAACGCCACGGTCGCGGCCGGCAGTTCCACGAGCTTTGGATTTACCGCTGGGCCGGGTGGGACAAATGCCGTCCTGCGAAACCTCGTCATCGTGGGCGTGACATCGACGCCGCTGCCTGAGCCGGTTCCAACGCCGACGCCAGATCCCTCACCGACGCCTGATCCGACACCGGCTCCTTCGCCGCAGCCTGATCCAACTCCCACACCGACTCCGCCGAGCGACAGCACGGGCCGTGTCTTTCAGGTCAACGCCGCTGGGAACGACATCATCGGATTTGACCATGCGGTGGATCGATTCGATTTCGGCGACGTCTCGGTCCACAACCTCATCGTTGGCAAACTGGCCACTGGCGAAATGGCGTTTGTGAACCCCTGGGCTTGGACGCCCGAATACCAGGTGGTTCGGGGAATCTCGTTGACAGACCTCACCGTCGCGAACTTCGGAATTGTGAACAACGAGCACCTCCGGCAGGACATAGGGGGCATTCTGTCGTGGGAGCTTGGGATCGGCCCGAGAGATCCCAGTACCGTCTACGTTCGGTCGCATGAGTACGGCGTCCGCGAGGTGATCCAGGGCTTCAACCCAGCCACCAACAAGCTCTCCTTTCTCTATTTCGGCACTCGGGAGAGGTTGACGGTTACCGACACCGCGGAAGGTCTGCTGATTTCTGTGGAACCCACGAAGCAGAGTGTGCTCCTGGTCGGCGTGGCGAAGGCCGATCTCATTCCGGCGAACATCCAATTCCACCATGACCAGATCATCGAAGACCAGCTTGAAGTGCCGTTCGGATTCACCGCGGAGCAGGCCACATTGGTCAGTAGAATCGACTTGCTTACACCCCAGGGCCCACCCGGACAGGCAACCGATGGCCACCAGACGACCCCTGGGAGCACGCAGCCGGGGCATGACCACCACGATCACGGCGGCATGCATCCTGTACCGACGCCGGAGCCACCTCCAGTTCCCCATCCGACGCCCGATCCAGCACCCTCGCCGACTCCAGAACCGACACCGACGCCTACGCCTACACCGACCCCAGGTGATGAGCTCCCGATCGCGGCCCACGACAAGGTACTCGCAGCCTACTTCCCCGAGTGGGGCATCTACGGGCGGAACTTTTATGTGGCCGACGTTCCTGCCGAGAAGCTGACGCACATCTTCTATTCGTTTCTCGATCTCACATCGACGGGCCAGGTCGCCCTCTTCGACAGCTATGCCGCTGTTGAGAAGCGGTTTGCGGCCCACGAAACGGTCTCCGGCGAGGCCGATCTCTGGTACTACCCACCGGGTGATCCACGGGCCACGCAGACGGTCTGGGGCAACTTCAACCAGCTCGCCCAGCTCAAGGAAAAGTATCCGCACCTCACGGTGAGCATCGCTGTGGGTGGGTGGACGCTCTCCAAGCACTTCAGCACGGTGACGGCGACGGCGGCTGGCCGCGAGACCTTTGCCAACTCGCTCGTCACGTTCCTCGATACCTACCGGATGTTTGATGGCCTCGACTTCGATTGGGAGTATCCGGGCGGTGGTGGACTGGACGGCAACTCAGTCAGCCCGAATGACGGTGCCAACTACGCCCTCCTGCTCGGCCTCGTGCGGCAGAAGCTCAACGCCCTCGGCGACAGTCTGGGGCGGGGATACGAGATCTCCGTCGCTGCGCCGGCCGGCCTCGATAAGATCGCCAACTTCAATGTCGCGGGCCTCGCGCCGCATATCGATTTCTTCAACGTGATGACGTACGACTTCCACGGCACGTGGGAGAGCACCACAGGTCATCAAGCTGCGTTCACCGGCGACCCGGCAGGCTACGACATCCAGACGGCGATCAAGGCCTATCTCGATGCGGGCGTCGATCCGAAGCAGATCGTACTCGGCGCACCGCTCTATACGCGGGCATGGAGCGGTGTGGCTGACAGTGGTGCCGGTGGCTATGGCCAGCCGGCTTCCGGCGCCGCGCCTGGAAGCTTCGAGGCCGGGAACTACGACTACAAGGATCTACTCCGGCAGGTAAAGGATCCGTCGTCGGGCTGGAAGCTTTACTGGGATGACGTCGCTCAGGCAGCCTACGTCTATAACGCTTCCCAGGGCATCTTCAGTTCGTTCGAGACACCCACGTCGATAGCGCTCAAGGCCCAGTGGGCGAGCGATCTCGGCCTGGGCGGCATGATGTTCTGGGACATCAGCAACGATGCGCTCGACTCGACGGAAAGCCTGATCCACTCGGCCTACGAGTCGTGGGTGCTCGGCACCGATTTTTACACGATCCGTAGCTCGTCGAATCTCACGCACGAGATCATCATCGGCGGCGACGGCAAGATCGAGCTCCTACCGATCGTGTTCTGAGAGGCCGTTGACGAGGGCGTCCAGGAACTCCGGCGTGCCCGACACCGAGTTGTGATCGGTGCCGTCGATGGTCTGGAGCGTGGCGACGCCGGGTGGAAAGGCGTCAAAGAGCCGCTGGGTGTCGGCCGGTGGCACGATCTCGTCGTGCGAGGCAGCGATGAGAAGTGTCGGGCATGTGACCCGCGGGGCAAACCGCCACGACTCGTAAGGGTCGCGAAGAAGCAGCCGGATCGGAACGAACGGCGCCACCCGCTGTGCGATCCGAAGAATGCTCTCGAAGGGCGTGATCAGGACGAGCCCGGAGACGGGCTCTTCCGCGGCGATCTGGATGGCAAGGCTACTGCCGAGGCTTCGGCCCACGACCATCACATTAGGGTGGTTGTCGTGCACCATCTTGAACATCGCCCGCGCGTCGCTTCGCAGCGCCGCTTCCGAAGGGCGGCCCGTACTCCCGCTGTACCCGCGGTAGTGCATGGCATAGATGGCTCGGTCTGGAAACGCCGCAGCAAGCTCGGGCACCGTGTGGGCGACATCTTCGGCGTTACCTCCGAAGTAGATGATCGCCTTCGGTCCATTGAGCGGCTGCGATGACACTCGAACCCGAGCGCCAGGCACCTCCAGCAAGAGAGCCCGGTCGTGCATCGGCATCGCCAGCGTCGGCATGTAGATAAACGACCGCTGGAAGATGAAAAAGAAAAGGCACAGACCCACATACACGCAGATCGCGATTCTGAGAACGATCCAAAACATACGGCGGTATCTCATTGGTCCGTGGGCCAAGCCATCGATGGCGGGCGTGGTGCGAAGCCCACTCATTCTACCTGGCATGGAGGCGATCAATCGCTTCCGCCGCGTCGGTGAGAAGCGGCGAACAGCCGAGGTACCGCTCGGCCATCTCTCGTTTCCCACGGGAGAGGAGGGTGGCGAAGACGTGCAGCTCGAAGTGGAGCCGGAGCCGCCGCGCGGCAGCGGTGTCGCCGAAGGCATCGAGCGTGCTCATAAGAGCC
>JBGTKO010000141.1:0-6225 GCA_041744595.1 Pirellulales bacterium | reverse complement strand
CGCTGCCTGACGTCCTTTCGAAGGTGACGACTGGTCGCATCGACCGTCCGCGGGTCGTCGAGCCGACCGTGTCGAAGGGCCTGGACGCGATTTGTGCCAAGGCGCTCGCGGTCCGCCCCGAGGATCGGTATCGAACGGCCGAGGAGCTCGCCGAAGATGTCCGGTGCTGGACCATGGACGAGCCCGTCTCGGTGCATCGCGACCCTCTCCTCGTCGTCGCGCTCCGATGGGCCCGCCGTCACCGCACGCTCGTCAGCACCGCGGCGGTGCTGTTGGTCACGAGCCTCGTGGCCTTGTCCACAGGCATCGTGCTTGTGAACAACGAACGGGAAAAGACCGAAAGCCAGAGGCGCCGGGCCGTGGCAAATGGACTCGAGGCCACGAAAAATTTCGAGATCGCCCTCGACGCGGCCGACACGCTTCTCGGCGAAGTGGCCGATGTCGATCTCGCCGAGATTCCACAGATGGAATCGGTGCGCAAGCTGTTGTTAGAGAAAGCCCAACAACGGTATGAACAGTTCACCACACAACAGAGCGACGACCCCGCGATTCAGGCCGCCCATGGGCGTGCGCTGGCGCGATTGGGCGATATCGAAGCACTCCTGGGAGATGCTTCCAAGGCCGAGACCGCCTACAAGCGATCGATCGACACCCTGGAATCACTTACCAAAGCAAAACCCGACGAAGCCAACCTGAATCGCGACCTGGCGCGGGCTTATCACGGACTGGGCGTCTTGCTCAAGGACGAAGCACGCTACCAGGCCGCCGACGAGGCCCTCCGGAAGGCGATCGCCTTGAGGCAGAAGCTCGACGAGAACACTCCGAACGAAGCGGATGAGGCCGCGATCGCCGACAGCCATTATCAATTGGCCTCGCTCCTGGCCCGCCGTGGCAAAGCCCACGCCAAAGACGAAAGCATCTATCAGACGGCCATCGATCTGGTCGAGAAACACCGTGGCGCGATCCCGCTCCGCCCGGAACTCAACTCTCGCCGTGGCCGCTTTCGCAACAACCAAGCGATCCTGTTGCGAGCGATGGGCAAGGGCGACCAAGCCTCGGAAATATTCCAGGAAACGCTCGACGAGTTGCGGCCGGACGCGTTTGCCGCAAACCCCATGCCCGGACCTCGCTGGCAGTATGCCCGCGCCGCCAACAATGATGCCGCTTTGCTGCACGCCTCGGGCGATGGTGCGGGGGCCGACAAGCTCCTGACGGAATCGATCAGCCTGCTGAAGCGGCTCGTTGCCGAGTATCCCAACGTGCTCGTCTATCGCCAGGAGCTCGCGGGGGCGCTCCATAACCTGGGTCGATCAGAGCTTGATAAGGAGGATCCCGCGGCTGCGGGCAGACACCTGGCCGAGGCAGTGCAACTCATGGAGGAGCTTGCCCGCGCGCAGCCCAACGCGCCGGTCCACCGCCACCGCTTGGCCCAATTCAGGCTTTCCGAGGTCGATGCGCTCGCCCTGACCGACATGAACGCCGCCGAGAAACAATTGCAACAAGCACTCGGCGAGCTCAAAACGCTCGTTCAAGAAACCCCTGACGCGATCGAATACCAACGAACGCTCATCCGGGGCTACTATCAGCAGGCCCGCTTGTTGCTGGCGGCCGGACGATTCGATGATGCCATCGCCGCCGCGCGAGCCTCGCTCGACGCGGGGAAAAAGCTGTTCGACCTCGAGCCGGACTGCGACCAATCCCGTCACACGCTCACCGAGGCGCAAACGGCGATCGTGCAGGCCTTTCTCGATTCCGATCGGCTGGCAGAGGCGATCCAGGCGGCCGAGGGCCTCCCGGCACTCCACCCCGATGAAGCGAAAGCGTATGTTCGCGGGGCGGTGCTGCTCGTGCGGTGCGGCGAGCGGGCCCGTCAGACGGCGGATGACCCCCGCGCCGAAGAATGCTTCAAAAAGTCCGTCGATATGCTGGCAACAGCCCTGACGCGGGGCGTGGTGCTCCGCCCCGCGGACCTCGAATCGCCGGATTTTGACCCCGTGAGGCAGCGGGACGACTTCAAGGCCGCGTGTGATCGGGTCGCGGCGGCTGCCAGCACGGAGTGACGGGTGGAAGTTCGACTGGAGCGATTGTGCCCAGCGTGCCGATATTCCCCGATATGCCGAACCCGGTGGACGTCGGGTTCCCGGCTGATGGACCGATGACACTCATGCTCCGCAAGAAGAGAGGCGGCTGTGCGGAGACGCGTGTTGGTTCTTGCCGTGGGACTCTCCGCCTGCCTGACTCACGCTCATGCGCAGGACCCTGGACAGAACGCTTCTCCCGTGGAGCCCCTTTCGCCGATTCAGGCGGCCGAGACTCCTCCCGCGGACTTGGCTCGAGCGAATCAGCCATCGACGACGACGCCCCAGCAGCCGAACTCCCTGCCCCGGAACCTGGCCGGACTCTCGCGGGGCAACAACTGGGTGATGCTCGGCGATCGTGGCCCATTTTCCATCGGACCCGAGCGGAGCATCAAGGTCAGCGAGAACCAGTCGCCGCGTCCTCAGGACCGCGTCTATTACTCGTTCAACTACTTCGACGGTCTTAACCAGGACGCCGGTGAACGCTTGAGGCGGCCGGTCAGAAACATCGAGTTTTATCGCAACCTGTTTGGCGCCGAGAAGACGTTCTCGGACGGTCGGGGTTCCGTCGGGCTGCGCTTGCCGCTCAACACGCTCTCCGCCGACCCAGCCTTCCAGCAGCCCGTGGGGCGGTCCATCACCGACACGGCGGTCGGCAACCTCGACATCATCGGCAAGTACATTCTGCTGGAAAACGAGGAGGCAGGTGGCCTGATCTCGGGGGGCCTCGTCGTCACGCCCCCGACCGGCCCCGGGCAGTTCGCGAGTGCTGCGTATCTCGTCGATTATAACTCGACGGTTTTTCAGCCCTTCGTCGGCTACATCTGGAATCCCGGTAATTTTTATCTCCAGGGATTCAGCGGCCTCGATGTCCCGACGGACCAGCGGGACGTCACCCTCATGTACAACGACATCGGCATCGGGTACTTCCTGAGGTACGACGGCCCAGGCGACCCCGAACGGTTCGTCACCCTGATCGCGCCGACGTTCGAAGTTCACGTCAACACGCCGCTGAACCACCGCGACCCGTTTGATCCGCGTGACCCCGCTGGGACACCAGACGTCGTGAACCTGACGTACGGATTGAACGTCGGAATCAGGCAGCGCGGGCTGTTTACGATCGGTGTCGTGACACCGGTGACGGGACCGCAGCCCTTTTCTTTCGAGGTCATGGCGCTGTTCAACTACTACTTCGGTGCCCCGCGGCAAAACATGATCCCGCCTGTCCTCGGTGGGTTCTGACGGATCGTGTAATCCGGGCCGTCGCGAGTGATTGACGATCGCATTCGGGCAACCGCAAGGCTTCTTGCCACACGGTGCCTGTCGGCACGAGATCGACGTACGGACGCTCGGCTATAGTGGCGTTTCCCTGGCCAGCAGGAATGCCACCCGCATGGAACCTCGCGACCTCTACTCGACGGTCCTCCCACCGTCACCCTCGCTCGCGGCGCCGAGAGCAGACCAGCCCGATCGTTGGCAGACGATTGCCGGGAGCCCGCAGGGCGATCCTGGCCCGGCGATGACCGCCGGCCGCCGGATCGGCAACTATGTCGTGGAGCGGGAACTGGGGCGTGGAGGCATGGGGGTCGTCTATGCGGCCACACATCAGCAGTTCACCGACCGGCGATATGCCTTGAAGCTCATTTCCGATGCGGCTTCGTCACCGGGTGCGGTCGAGAGGTTCCAGCGCGAGGTGGAGGCGATCGGAAAGTCCGAGCACTCCCATGTGCTCTACGCCGTGGACGCGGGCCTTCATGAGGGCGATCCCTACCTGGTCACCGAGCTCGTCGAGGGATACGACATCGGAAAGATCATCCGCCATCACGGCCCGCTCGACGTGGCCGTTGCATGCGAGATCGGCCGCCAACTGGCCCTCGGGTTGCAGTTCATCCACGCCGCGAACATCGTGCACCGGGATGTCAAACCCCAGAATGTGATGCTCGAGCCGGACGGCCAGATCAAGATCCTGGATCTGGGGCTGGCGTCGTTGTGTGACGCATCGGCGGAAGGACTCCGGGCGGCCGACGGGATCATGGGTACGCCGGTCTACATGCCGCCAGAGCAGTGGCGAGGCGAGCCTCCCCGTCCGGCTTCCGACGTCTACGCGTTCGGCTGCATGCTTTTCGAGATGCTGACCGGCCAGCCACCTTTTCCGAACACGACGCACGGGACCGTCACGGCACAACGTGAAGCCCACCTCCATCAGCCGGCGCCGAGGGTGTCGGTGCATGCTGCGGCCACCCCTTCCGATGTCGCCCGGCTCATCGAGCGCTGCCTGCAGAAGTCCCCGGACGATCGGCCCCAGGACTGCGGGGATATCGTCACGATCCTGGAGCATCACGCCGGCCCGATCGACACCGCTGACGTATTTTCCCGGATTCCCGACCATCGAACCTCGCCTATCACCGAGGGCATCGGCTACGACAAGTTTGTCGAGGGCATCCGGTTTCCCAAGGCAACACCCCGCGCGCGAACCTGGTTCGTCGCCGTGTTCGGATGCTCCCTGGTGGCGAGCCTGAGTTGCCTCGCCATGGCCTATTTCGGCCCGCAGGCGACATCGGCGTGGGAGTTGCGATTCGACAGGCTGGCCAACCCGGCGCTTCCTATGGGAATCGGCTTCGCGGTCGAGGCAGTACGATCCGTTCTGTTCCTGACATGCGTGTTCGCCGTCGGATACCGGCGGTTCAGCCAACCCCTGGCGCGGTTGTTTTCGATTCACCTGCACACATGGCGGGTCTGGGTCGCGCGTCTCTTCCTTGCCTCCGTCCTGACCGTGTTTCTCGGGTTCGAGGCCAACCGGCTGTGGCGTCCCGAACATGCCGCCTCCGGCATGGTGGCATGGGCAGAAAAGCACGGGATCACAACGACGGCATTCGACGAGGTGATTCCCTACCGGTGGTACCTGGGGTACACCGTCATCCAATACACGTTCATCCTGGGCGGGATGATGGTGCTCCCGGTGCTGCAGTTTCTGCTCTCCGACCTCCAGTACGTGAACCGGTCGCTCGTCTTGTTCTCGGAAGCCCAGCGTCGTGAGCCGAACGCCATGCAGGCCATCGACAGGCTCTCCACCCTCGCCCGCCATTTTCGCCGCCTGGCGACCCGTTATGTCGATACTGCCGGCGTGATGGCGATCGGCATCCAGTACGAATACTGGATCGGCCGCTGGACACTCTCAGAAATGGGATACCTGATCGAAGTTGTCGGGATGCTTCTCACCGCGGCGGTCATGGTGGCGATCCTCGCCTATGTCGCCTCCCGCTACGCAGAGGCCGTCGAGGTCACTTCGTTCGGGCGGGGTGGCAAGCCAGACCATCGCATCGAGCGGATGGTGGGGCAGTTCAACGTCATCTGGCTGATGAAGTCGGCATTTTTTTCTCGACCGAGTGGATTCGCCGTTTTGTCCTTATTAATCTTGATTTTCACCTGAGGCACTTCGGGCGTATCACGTCACTCCCCTGGAACCGACTTCATTATGATTTCTCCATCTCGATCGAATGGTTTCACGTCCGTCGGACTCCTCCTTGCGCTGTCATGCATGCCTACCCTGCATGCCGCGGAATCAGACCTTCAGTCGCGGCCCTGCGGCCCCGACAGCCTCACCGGCCCACTCCGCTTCCTCATCCCGCAGGGTGCATTCGGCGCTGACTTTCGCCCCGCCTGCCGCAGCCACGACGCCTGCTACGACACGCCTTTTGCGAATCGTGACGCCTGTGACCAACGCTTCCTCGCCGCGATGGAGTGTGCCTGCGAAAGCTCCCGCCATCCGGTGCTTTGCCGAATGGTCGCGCGGTCGATGTATCGGGCGACGAGTCGTCACGGTGAGGAGAGTTTCCGAAGCGCTCAAGCAATCGCCATGAAGAAGCTCGCCGTCAGGGGAAAATGATTCTCCGTACGCTGCCTCCATTCATTTCGCGGGACATGCCATGCCGCAGCCCCGACGCATGCCGCAGCCCCGAGCCTTGTTTCGTGAGCAGTCGAAGGCTGACTTCCGGAACGTCGGGGCGATCGCGCCGAGCAGCCGGTGGCTCGCCGCGGCGCTCACCGCCGGACTGAACGTTGACCGAGGAGACACGGCAGCCCCACGCTCCCTGCTGGAAGTCGGCGCGGGCACAGGCGCCGTGACGATGGCGCTGGCAGCCGCGAT
>JBGTKO010000140.1:0-2389 GCA_041744595.1 Pirellulales bacterium | reverse complement strand
GAACCACTTGGGGCAGGTGAATCCCTGGTGGGTCAGCAGACGGTGAAATCCCAGTGTCATTCCCAGCATGCCGAAAAAGAAGTGACCCCCGATCGCGAGGACCACCCCCGTCCAACTGAAAAGCCACGGCAGCACAGCCAGCAGGCTGAGCAGGTGAATCAGCACAATCGAGATCGCATAAGGCCAAAGAATCTGCGGCGGCCTGACTCCCTGGGGAGCCTCGCAGTGACCTGGATCTGCCGAGCCGGGAGGCGGGCTGTGCTGAGTTGCAGGCTTCGGGGCGCTGCGCTCGCTCGTACTTGTGGCTGTCATTGACTAGAGCCTATCCTGCGAGCCCTTGGTGACCACGAAATCTGAAAAATCCGTTTTCTCGAGTGGCCGGATGCCGCACTGAGGAAGAGTTTACCACTCTGCTGGCAGCCGGCCCAGCCTGTTTTTGGGTCAGGTGCCGCTTGCGAGATCAACGTTGGCCGTTCTATCCTGCCCGTTTTGAATCCCGTTCCCCATTGACCGGATACCACACCCGTTGACGACTGAGCCAGAGGCGATACCGCAGCCCGACGCACCCATTCAAACTGCGGTCGCACCGAGCGGCGTGCCGCCTCGCTTTGTTGGCAAGGTCGCGTTGGTCACCGGGGCGAGTAACCGGGGCATCGGTGGTGCGATTGCCGAACGGTTGGCCCGCGAGGGGGCCATCGTGATGCTCCTGTCTCGGACCGAGCCCGATCGCTTGCTCGACCGGATCGGTGCCGCCGGCGGATCATGCCGCTGGCTTCGCTGCGACGTGACCGAGCGAGACGAGATCACGCGGGTGCTTGCCCACGTGATCGAGCAGACCGGCTGGCTGGACGTGCTCGTGAATAACGCGGGCTACGAAGTTCTGGGCGGCTTCGCTGAACTTTCGGACGACGAGTGGCAGAAGCTGGTCGGCATCAATCTCAGCGGAGTGATGCGGATGAGCCACGCGGCCCTGCCCACTCTCGTGACGCGAAAAGGCGTGATTGTCAACGTCACGTCCGCCTCGGCACAGGGTGGCACTCCGGGTCTGGTGGCCTATAGCGCGGTCAAGGCGGGGGTCGATGGGCTGACCCGCTCGCTGGCAGCCGAGTATGCCAGCAAGGGCATCCGCGTCGTCGGCGTCGCACCGGCGCTCGTCAAGACGCCGATGTCAGCCCGTCACGCCTCATCCATGACGGAGGACGCCTGGCGGAAGCTCGTCGACTGTCATCCCTTGGGCATCGGGAGCCCTCACGATGTCGCCTCGGCGGTGGCCTTTCTCGCATCGCATGAGGCCCGCTGGATCAGCGGGATCACACTGCCGATGGGGTGGATGCCGTCATATCCCCTTCCATACGAAGCCTCTTCGGGCACCTCGGGGTGAGTCCTCTCGGGCGGCCTGGGGCCTTACCGCCCGCCGCGGAGGAATGGCTCGACGATATCGAGCAGCTCGTTCCCCTTCTCGAACGGCACCATGTGGCCGCACTCTTCGAGAACCTCCAGACGCGCACCGCGAATACTCGCGGCATAGTGTTCGCCGTGCGCCAGTGGAATCAGCCGGTCCTGACGTCCCCAGACGAGGAGCGTCGGGCAGGCGACGCGATGGAGGTGCCTCACAAGACGAGGGTTGTGCAGATACGGGTTCCAGGCCACACGGGCAGTCGCCTCGCGGGCTCGTATCCAGAGAAGGATGCGGGAATCTTCCAGGTCCGTCGGTAACCCTTCTGCCACACCCGGACCCTGGGGATCGTAGAAGAGCAGCTCCCGCAGCTCGTCCAGGTCGTCGATGAAGAGCTCGGCCATCGGCGAACCGGGAACATGCAACCCTGCCGCGGCGACCATGGCCAGCCGTTCGACGCGGGCCGGACGGCAGATCGCCAGCTCGACGCCGAGCCAGGCGCCGAGCGAATAGCCGAGCACCGGCACGGAATCGAGGTTCAAGGCATCGAGCAGATCGACGTAATGCCAGACCAGATCGGTCATGTCGTCGATGTCAGCGAGCCCATCGCTTAGGGCAAAACCGGGGTGAGCGGGGACGTAGACATGCCAGCGTTGGGCCAATCGCTCGAACATCGGCATCCATTCGGTTTCACCACCGGCGCTGTGCAGGTACAAAAGCGGCGGCCCGTCGCCGCCGTGCGTGACCTGGGTCTTTCGACCTGCAACATCGAGAAACGTGCTGGCAATCGTGGATTCGTTCATGGGGTCATGGGGTCAAGGGGTCATGGCTTGAAAGCGTTACGATGCCTCGGCGACGCCGCTGAGCTGAGGGACGGGTTGTTCGGCAGACGCGGGAAACGCCGAAGTGGCCCCATCGACGGCCAGGTCTGCACGCAGTCTGGGCATCACCTCTTTGGCAAACAACGTCAGGTTTTTTCGCGTCAAATCGGCC
>JBGTKO010000139.1:0-4490 GCA_041744595.1 Pirellulales bacterium | reverse complement strand
TGCCGCGGAACAAGGCAGGCGTCGTCGTCGCGGCGGTCATCGGTGTCTACATGCTCCTCGCGGGCGCCGGGACGCCGGTCGTGCGGGCCACGATCCTCGTCTGGATCGCCTGTGGTGCGGTCGCTGCGGGACGACGGCCGGCAACGATCAACTCGCTGGCACTCGCGGCGATCGTTCTGTGCGTGTGGCGGCCGTCAGAGGTTTTCAGCGCGGGGGCCCAGCTATCGTTTCTCTCAACAGCCGTCCTCGCGGGCGTGGCTGGCATGCTCCGCCGCCCACGTGAAGATGACCCAATCGAGCGGCTCATCGAGCGGAGCCGTTCGCGATGGGAAAAGTGGGGTCGGAGATCGGGTGCCTGGGCCGTATGTGCGTTCCTCGCATCCGCGGCCGTCTGGGCAGCGACCGCGCCGCTTGTAGCCAACCGTTTTCATGTGGTCAGCCTCATCGGCCTCGCCATCAATGTGTTTGTCGCGGCGATGGTGCCGGTGGCAATGGCATGCGGTTTTTTGTGTCTGCTGACGGCACCGTTTTCAGGATTTCTCGCCGGGATCTTCGGGGCTGGCTGCGACGCTTCGCTCGCCGTGATCCAGTCGATCGTATCGACCGCGGCGGCCGTGCCGGGCGGCCACGCCTGGGTCGCCGGGCCACCGGGCTGGTGGGTGGCCGGCTGGTATTTTCTTTTTGTCGCGGCGCTGCTTTGCCTGCGAACCGATCTCCTGCGGCGGGCTGCCACATGGGCAACCCTCGCTGCGGCGTGGCTGGTGGTCGGGCTAGCCGGCGAATACATGGTGTCGCGGCCGGGTGGGCCAGGCCTGCGGGTCATGATGGCGGCCGTCGGGCACGGCTGCGGAATCGTGGTGACATCCCCCTGCGGCCGCTGCCTCGTGTACGACGCGGGCCGGCTCGGCGCCCCGTCGGCAGCCCGCCGCTCGATCGAAGCGGTGCTTTGGAGCGAGCGGATTACACAGATTGACACGCTTGTCATCTCGCACGCCGATACCGATCACTTCAATGCTGTTCCGGCGCTCTTGGCTCGATTCCGAATCGGTGAAATTCTTGTCCCCGAGCCGATGTTCGCGAGCCAATCAATGTCGGTCGCCGAACTGCTCGCGGCAGCGAACGCCCGCGGAGTGCCCATCAGGACCGCCCGGGCGGGAGATTCGTTCGCGATTGATCCGCTCTGTCGAGCGCGGGTGCTCCATCCATCGCCGAGTGCTGCATCAGAGCGAGGTGCAGTCCCGAACAACGAAACAAGCCTCGTCATTTCGATCGAGGCGGCCGGGCGTCGCGTGCTTCTCACGGGTGATCTCGAAGGCCCGGCCCTCCGAGCGTTCACCACTGCGAACCTGGGTGGCTGCGATGTGCTTGTTGCCCCGCATCATGGGAGCCGCACGAGCCTCCCCGCTGATATCGCTGTCGCGACGATGCCGCGGTATGTCCTCGTCAGCGGCCGTGGTGGGCGGCACTGGCCCGAGGTGCAATCGGCCTATGCCGAAGCGGCCCAGGTGCCGCCCGAGGCGGTGATGCATACCGGTTCCGAGGGTGCGATCGCCCTCACCCTCACCGCCAGCGATGTCAACGTCGCACAGTTCACGGCCGGACGATGGCGGCCGGTGCCGCAGGCCGTCGTTCAGGCCGGAGATGCCGACGCCGGCCTTGTCAGGAGCGAGCCCAGAATCAACAGGACGAGCTGGCTGGCCACATATGCCCCGAGCAAAAGGAGGACGCCACTGGTGAAGCCGTAGCTGTGCAGCCCGATGCCGAGCTGGTTCGTGCCAAACCAGCTCCAGGCCGTGATGATGTTGCCGCCGATTGTAAAGAGGGCGAATCCACGAGGGCCGATCCACCGATCCCACCGGGCATGAAGAACCGCCGCGTTCCAGAGCACGATCATGAGGGCGCCATTTTCCTTCGGATCCCAACCCCAGAACCGGCCCCAACTGTCGTCGGCCCACAGGCCGCCCAGCACGGTCCCGATGAAGCTGAAGAACAGCGCAAAACAGACGACGCCGTAGTTCATTCGAAAGAGCACATCCTGGATATGACGGCTCTCGGGCTCACCCGCCGTTCCCTGCCACCGGGTCCAGACCGCATGCACGACGCTGAACGTGCCGATCATGCCGGCCAGGAACGTGGCGCCGTAGCCGAGCGCGACGGTGACCACGTGGGTCGAGAGCCAGAACTGCGTGTCGAGCACCGCCTGGAGAACATGCATCGTATCTCCGGAATCGAGGCCGTAGGCCACCATGAGAGTCTGCCCGCCAGCGAAGGCGGCGAGGAGATTTCCGACTCCGATTGAGTACAGCCGCTCGAGCACGAGGCAGGCAGCGACGCACGCCCAGCCAATGAAGACGGCCGAAGAATAGAGATTGACGACCGGCGGCCGGCCAGTAAGCCACACCCGCATGCCGATCGCGAACGTGTGGAGAAGGAATGTTCCAACCAGGAGCCACCAGGTAAACCGCCTCCACTCTGCTCGCTGGATAAGGAAGCCTGAGAAACAAAACACACCGATGGCGACGTAGAGCCACTTGGCCAAGTCGGTCGGATTGAAAGCGTTGAACCACGCCTCGGCAGATGCTTTTGGTGCTCCTTGGCGATATGCCTCGAGACGCCCGGCCGCAGTGGTGTAGGCCGCAACCGCCGCGTTGAACTCTGGCCCATCCGCGTCGACTGATTCGAGGAGCTCAGCGAACGGCACGAGCGCCGGATTGGGCTGGAAGGGTGGTTGCCCCGGACGTCCGGCCAGCAGTTTGGCGACGAGTGCATTCACGAGCGCCGGATGGAGCGCCTGCCAGCGGCTCTTTGGATCAGCCGGGCCTGCATCGTCCACACCGCGGCCCGCGGGCGGAATGACTGCGGGCGGATGGTTTTCCTCGATGAGCCGCGCCCCCTGCATCAGGTGCATCACCTGACCGAGAAACGCCTCGCGGCCTGCGGCGTCGTCACCCGGAAACTGGGGCATCGCCGGCGCGTCGTAGGCAAAACGAATCAGGTCGTACGCCATCAACTTCTGGTCGAGCTCGCCAAACTTCCGTTGGACGAACGACTGTTCTTCGCGGGGCACCTTTCGAAGCGATTCGACCTGCCGGCGAAACTCATCCCGCTTTGGCTCGAGATCGGCGTAGGAATATCGATGGCCTGTCTGGCGCGTGAGGTCAAATAGATCGACCACTTCCTTGGCATCAATGCGGAAGACGGGCGCCTTCGAAGCCCACTCCCTTCCGGCCATCGTCGCCAGAAGCCATTGGGTTGCCGATATCCTGCCGGTCGGGCCGTCTTCGACATCTTTTGCGGGGATCGTCACGCTGGTCTTGTTGCTCAGTAGTTGAACGGTGTTGCGGGCAACGGTGTCGAGAGGCTTGACCCGACCCTCGTGCATCATCGGAATTCGACCGGCCGCAGCGAAGTCGGCCGCGCCGCCACGAGGAGGCCGCTGCACCGCCCCCACGATCGCCAAGCCTGCCACGATCGTAAGGGCCACGGCTGGCGTGAACATTTCTCGTGGTTCGTACCGCACACCATCCGATGTGGCATTAATCACGCGACCCCGCCATTGTCGGTCGGTGCGACGATCGCCCGGAGCGGAGCGTCCGGCCCGCTCATGCCGGTCCGCAAAACGCAGGAATGTTCCCCCGAAGTGAACGAGCATGCCCCAAAACGCGAGCACACAGGCGACATAGGGCACGAGCCAGCCGGCATTCTCGACCACCTGAAGGCCGGTCATTTTGGTCGTCTCACCGCCTCCACGGTCCGCCTCAGAGTATGTGCTCTGGTAGAAGGTTTCGCCCCGGTACCGCACTGGGTTGTTCATCCAGATACGCTGTCCACGCTGCTGTTCTCCCGTGACGAGGTCCGTGAACGTCACATACGACGAGTAGTCGCGGGGCGTGTTGCTGGCTGAGTAGTTGATCCTCCGAACTTCGTCGAGCGTGACGGAATAGGGCTTGTGTTCTCGGCGGAACCGGAGGCCGATCTGCCAGTCACGGCCGTCGACAGAAACGGTGTCGTTCTCGTCGGCCGCCGCACCCGCAAAGATCTGCTGTTGGTCATTGAGAAACTGCGACACGAGGTAGGTACCGATGTCGCGACCACTCCCCTTCTCAATGAGCTCGACATAGGCGGAGGCGATATTCGTCCGTGACGAAGCACCTCCTTCTGGCGGTCGGCTTGTGGCCAGCCACTTCGTACCCAGGCCTGCCGTCGCGGCGTTTGGAGCGACTGGGCCGACGGCCACGACTTTCGAATTCGGGAAATACTCGACGACGCGAATCTGAAAAGGCAGTCCCTCGACGTCGATCGGGTCACCTTCGGCGCGGGCTCGCAGGAGGCGTCCGGAGATGGCCGTGGCCTTGTCTTCGTCGCCGACACGTTCGAGGATGGCCAGTTCAACCTCGTCGGTACGGCAGGCCACGGTCGTCGATTGACCTTCGACGATCATCATGCGCTCTTCGATCTGACGGTCACCGAATGCGAACTGGCCCACCATG
>JBGTKO010000138.1:0-2035 GCA_041744595.1 Pirellulales bacterium | reverse complement strand
GGCCCCGCTCCGGTTCCTCAGCACATGCAGCGAGGCCCCGCCGACGGCAATGTCGCGGCAACGAGCGCCACCCATGGCAACGTTTTCGGTGGGGCCGATGTCGCGGTGGGGGCCAACGGGGTCCTCGGGCTGGCGGGCGGCTACTCGCAAGCCGATGTGGACATCGACGGCCGGGCGAGTTCGGCCGAGGTCGAAACCGCATGGATCGCGGGTTACGCCGGCACCAGTCGGGGCCCATGGAAGCTGCGGGCAGGCGGGGCCTATGGCTTCCACTCCATCGACAGCGAGCGGTCGATCGAGTTTGCCGGGTTCGCCGACCATGCCAGCGCCGACTACGACGGAGGGACCGGACAATTGTTCGGCGAAATCGGCTACGCGGCCACCTGGCAGGGCATCGAGGTCGAGCCGTTCGGCGGCCTCGCCTGGATCCATCTCGACACCGACGGCTTCAGCGAATCCGACGGCCCGGCGGGTTTGCGGGCATCGTCGCAGACGTCGGACGTTGGCTATTCGACCCTGGGTTTGCGGGCCGCGGCGCATTATCCGGTGGCCAACGGCATGATCGTCACGCCGCGCCTGTCGGCCGCCTGGCATCACGGCTTCGGCGACCTGACGCCGGCGGCGTCGCTCGGTTTTGCCCAAACGACGCATGCCGACTTCACCGTCATCGGCGTGCCGCTGGCAAGGAACTCGGCCATCATCGACGCCGGCCTCGACGTATCCCTCAGCCCGCAAGCCAGGTTCGGCGTCTCGTATTTCGGGCAGCTCGGCGACAGCAGCGCCACACACGCCTTCCGCGGCCACTTCACCTGGACGTTCTGAGACGCGCAAAAGGCTCGATACGGAACCAAATACCGCCGTCGTTCGTAACCACTGCAAGATCGCGGCCTGCAAACGAACGACGAGACAGTATTCATGGACTTCCCGCACCCCCGAGCCACCGCGGCCATCGCCGGGCACCCCATCCATGCGATGCTGGTTCCCTTTCCGATCGTGTGCTTCACGCTCACGCTCCTGACCGATATCGCCTACTGGCAGACGTCGAACCTCATGTGGCTCCATTTTTCCGAATGGCTGCTGCTGGCGGGCGTCGTCTTCGCCGGGTTCGCGGCACTTGCCGGGGCGGTGGACATGGCTCGCCGCGAAGTTCGCGCGCAAGGGCCGGCCTGGCCGCATGCGATCGGCGGCGTGATCGTCTTGTGTCTCGCGATCGTGAACAACTTCGTCCATACCGGCGACGGCTGGACCGCGGTCGTCCCGTACGGGCTCATCCTCTCGGCGGCGACCGTGATCGTCATGGTGGCGACCAACTGGCTCGGCCGCTCGATGGTCTACCGCTACGGTGTCGGAGTGAACCAGCATGACTAGGCCATTGCTCACCCGTCGCGCATCCGCTCTCGCCGCAAGCTGCCTCGTGCTCCTGGCTCTCTCCGGCTGCGACGACGGCTCGGATTTCGACGTCTCCACCCAGATCGGTCCCGACCCGGTCCTGCCCGAGCCAAGCTTCTCGCTCCTGCCCGACCTGAAGGTCGCCGAGGTCGTCGGCTGGCAGGAGGGCGAGACGCCGAGCGTGCCCGAGGGACTGAGCGTCACCGCGTATGCCGCCGATCTCGTCAATCCGCGCACCGTCCACACGCTGCCCAACGGCGACGTGCTCGTGGTCCAGTCGCGCGGGCCCGGAGGCAAGCCGGTCGATCGGCCCAAGGACGTGATCCGCGACTGGATCATGTCATGGGCCGCAGGCGGCGGGGGGCCGCAGGAGGACAGCAACCTCATCACCCTGCTCAGCGACACCGACCGCGACGGGGAGGTCGATGAGCGCACCGATCTGCTGTCGGATCTCAATTCTCCCTTCGGCGTCGCATGGGTCGAGGGGACGCTTTACGTCGCGGCGGCGGATGCGATCATTGCCTATCCTTACGAACTCGGCGACATGGAGATCGACGCAACGGCGAGCGTGCTGACACCGCTGCCGGGCGGGCCGATCAACCACCACTGGACCAAGGATCTGGCGGTGAGCCCGGACGGCCGTTAC
>JBGTKO010000137.1:0-7788 GCA_041744595.1 Pirellulales bacterium | reverse complement strand
TCGCCCGTAATGAGCACGGGCACATCGACTTGGGCAGCCCGCTGGAGCATCCGCTCAAGGTCGATCGCAGCGGGCGACTCGCCCACAAGTCGTTCCCAGCGGCGGGCCTTTGCCGTCCGACCAAGTCCCGCGAAGCGAGGGCGACCACCGTTCGTTTCACCGGGACGGTGAACACCGCGTTCAGATGACGACTGTACGAACGATGTGTTTCCAATCCGTGTTTCCGACGCAACACTCTGGGCACATGGGGGGTCGTAGTCCGCGTCCATTTGCTTCAGGATCCGGGGGCGTGTGGGCACAGGAGCGTAGCCACAGCGGAAGTATGGAGTCCCAATGTTAGTGAAATGTGTCCGCCGAAGAATTTTTGAACTGTCTCTGCCGAGACCGTGTCATTTCGATTCGAGCGCGAAGTCGATCGTGTTGCTGCCCGGCTGGACCGTCGCCATGAGCTCCGTCTTCCGATGGTAGCGGCGTGGGAGCATCTCTTTGCTTCCACGTCGTCCGTCAGAGGTCGTGATCCGGACGGTGTGGGTGCCCACGTTTGCCCCTGGGATGTCGCGAAGGAACGAGAGTGAGTAGTGGCCGGCCGTATCGGTCGTGGCAGTTGCAGACCGGCCTGGCCCATCCGGCGTGAACACGACAAGTACCGAAGGCAGAGGCACACCGTCGAGAGTCACCGTGCCTTCCACGAGCCCGAGTTGCGGCGCCTCGACAGAGTTGCAGCCAGTCGTGAGGAGGGCGATCGCGGCCAACGCGAAGGCGAACGCCAGCCAGAACGGGGCACGACCGTCACGAGCGACACGGCCGCTCGGATCGCATCCTTCCATTCGCGTCCGTGGTGTCGCAAAAGTGTTCATCGCAGGTTCTCCTTAGAATGTTTCGACTACGGGATTGCGGCGTCAATCGAGGCGATTTGGCCATCGCTGATGCTTCCGAGAAGCGGCAGCACCGCAGCGTTGTCCTTGGCATCAACGAACTCGCTGACGAACCGGACCGATCCATCGCCCATGGCGAAATTGGCCCCGCCCTTGTGATCACTGCCGGGGGACGCGAAGAACAGGTTGTTGATGCCACCTGGGTTGGTTCGATGGGGATCTGTCGAGACGATGAAAAGCGTTGCCACCCCCCCCACGGCCCAGCCGTCGTAACTCGTGCGGCTGTCGGCTGCAGCACCGGTGGCTCCCGCAGGGGGCCGCAACCGCTGCATTTCACCGACGAGGATCACGTTTGTGAGGCCGTCTCCAGCCTCCGTTGCTAAACGCGGCTGAGTGGCGCGGAAAAGCCCGTCGAGGAGCCCCGAATCGTGCCGCACTTGAGGGGCGGTCGCCGTTGGAGTCAGTGGCGTGACCGTGCCATCGGACATGTCCTCGAAGCGGTGCCTTTCGGCGATGTCTGTGTGGAAGCCGTGGAGCCGGCCGTAGCAGCCGCCATAGTCGGTGCCGCCACCCTGCCACGATGGTTCAATGAGGTTGAGGTTCTCACCTGATCCGGTGCGAATGCCGCCCCGCCGACTCGGGCAGTAGAGCAGCGGGATATCGACCTGAGCGAGGGCGGCGTTGCCACGGACGTTGGTCTGCCAGTTCCACTGGTTGGCGATGCTATTCTGCTCGATGAAGGGCAGCACCTCGAGAATCCAGCTCGTGCCATGCTTCGTGCCCTCAGGGAACGAGCCTGGGGCTCGATTGGCTTCGCCCCACGGGTCGAAGCAGTCTTGGCATGCCGCTTTGTCGGTGGCCTTCGTGGCGGCAGGGAATGAGCCGTTTTGGAGTTCATAGCTGAGGAGAGCCAGGGCGATCTGCCTCAGGTTACTGGCACATCCCGTGCGCCGCGATGCCTCGCGTGCCCCTTGCACCGCGGGGAGAAGGAGCCCGATGAGCGTCGCGATGATTGCAATGGCTACCAGTAGCTCGACGATGGTGAATCCGCGAGAACGGCGAGGGAAAGCTGGGATAACCATGAACAGACAATCTTCCTCGACCCCACGGAGGGGCCTTCGGTCGAAATGCTCCATTGTGTCACGCCGCGCGACAGGTAGGACCGTTCGAGGACGGCATCGTGCAGCGACTGTTTGAGGTGGGAACGCAGGCGGATCACCCCTGTCGGAGTGAACCTACGGCATCGGGCGACACCGCCCTGCGACGTTCGGATGATAGCACTGGACTGTGAGAGAAGGATGAGAAACCGGTGGTATTTCTGTGAAATCCCAGACAAGCCCTCGTCGCCAAGGCGTGGACAGTGCCTGAGATGCGGAATGGCTTCTTTATGGTCGCTCATCAAATCCGTATCAAAGCCTCATGAACGGCTCACAAATATTGCGTAGCCTCCCCCCGGAGAGTGACCAGTCAAGGAGGCGCGATTCATGGTTCGTATCAGGTCTTTGATTTCCGTTAGGCAGCCTGCAGTCGATCGATCGCGTTGCCGCGGAGCCTTCACGCTGGTCGAGCTTCTGGTTGTGATCGCAATTATCGCCACGCTCGTAGGCCTGCTTCTCCCCGCCGTTCAGAGTGTTCGCGAGTCGGCCCGACGTACGCAGTGCCTGAGCAACATGCGGCAGGTCGGCTTGGCTTTCCTCGTCTGCTCGGAAACGAAGAGGTGGCTGCCGGCCGCCTGCTACACCAGGGACGCCGCCAATCTCACCAAGTTTCCGCAGCCGCCTGAGGGCAATCCCGGGCGGCGCGAGCATTCCTGGCGTGTGCTCGTCATGCCGTACATGGAAGAGCAATCGACGATCAAAAATTACAACTGGAACAAGGATTGGTGGAATGGCACGGCCAATACCGCCTCGAGCGCGCTTGACCCGGCCCTCGGCGTGCGGAACGACTCGAACGCGTCCGTCGCTCTGCGAAGAGTCAGCATCTATCACTGCCCATCGACACCGACCGTTCAGAAGATCGCGGTGCCCCCATCGTCCGACTCGGACAGTGCTCGGCCCGCGCTTGGCACATGGCTCCAGAATCCCGGTACGACCGACTACGAGGCTATGACCGGTGTGAAGGACGGCGTTGTCAGTCCGGAGCGGTATCCGAAGGGCTCCGAGGCTGGGAAGGGGATCGTGGACAAGGATCGTGTGACACGGCTGCGCCAGATCACGGATGGGATGTCAAAAACGTTCCTTGCGGTCGAGTGCGCTGGCCGACCGCTGATCTACCGCGGGGGGACGACGGCTGTGATGCTGGGCTCGGGGCTTCCCGAGATCAATCAGTGCGTCGGCTGGGCCGACAGTATGGGGCCATTCAAGGTAGATCCGATGAGGCCCGATGGGACGAAGGGCGCGGCCCTGAACGCAGGGGTTCCAATGAATGTCAGCAATGATGGCGAGCCCTTTTCGTTTCATCGCGGCGGCATCAATGTCGTGTTCGGCGACTCGTCCACGCGGTTTCTTGAGGAGTCGATCGACTTGCAGACATTCTGTGCGATGGTGACACGGGCGGGGGGCGAATCGTCCGTGGCAACCCCTTAAGCAAAGCCCCACGAACTTCGTACGTGCTGGCTCACACGCTCCTCACGGTCATGGCCTAGTCTCCCGGACTTCACTTTCTTATCGCGGACGCTTCACCTCGACTGGCCAACCTTCTTTCCACCTTTCTTCATACAGGCTCATTCCCCTCCCCAATAGGATTCATTTCTCATGGCGGGCACTCTCTTCGGGCTTTTTTCGCGTCGGACGTCCTTGGCGGCCACGCGGCGGCGTGTAGGGCGGTCAGCGTCGAGGCGTGCGGTCTTGGCTCGCTTCGAGCAGCTCGAGGGCAGGGCCATGCTGGCGACGATCGCGCAGTGGACGTTTGGAGAAACGCTCGAGACTGGCACAACCGATCCAGCAGTTGGCTCTGGGACTGCAGCCTTGGTCGGCGGCACGCTTGCAACGTTCGCGACCGGTAACGGTGGTGGGGTGGGGTGGAACACAACCAACTATGCAGCTCAGTCAACGGAGAGCGGTGTTCGAGGCGTCGAGTTTTTCTTCAGCACCGAGGGCTACGAGAACCTGAGCTTTGAGTTCGACCACCGCGCATCGGGTACCGCATCCCGCTGGTCGCAGATCGATTACACAGTAAATGGCTCGACGTGGGTGACCGGCTTTTGGAACAACACCGGTGGACTGTCTCCGCACGATGCCTTCTACCCATTCGAGGTCGATTTCAGCAGCGTCCCCGGTGCGAACGACAACCCCGACTTTGGCGTCCGGATCGTCTCGATCTTCTCACCACTCGCGTTTGACCAGAACGCCAACCTCGAACCGTACAGCGCCAACACGGCGTACATGCGGGCCAACGCCCAAGCCGTCTATGGTACGGATAATGTTGCCATCGGTACTGGCAACTACGGCGCCGGCGGCACCTGGCGGTTCGACAACGTCACGCTCTCCGGCGATCCCATTCCAGCCGCACCGGTAGTGCCAGCCGACCTGATCGTCGCGCCGGGCAACGCCCAGATTGGGGTGTCGTTCACACCACCGGCGAGCGACGGTGGATCGCCTATCACGGGCTACGAGTATTCCACCGATGGCGGTGCGACGTTCACATCGTCCGGCGCGGGCACGGATACCGTCTTCACGATCACGACGATCTCGTCCGCCGCGCTCCCGCTGGTGAACGGCGTCACGTATGCCATTCAGGTTCGAGCGGTGAACGCTGTCGGGGCTGGGGCCGCCACGGGAAGTGTCAACGGCACTCCCGACGATTCGGCCGCGGCTCCTGTTGTTACATCACCAACGGTGACGAACGTGGGAGGCAATTCGGCCACGTTGGGCGGTACCGTGGTCGGTGATAGCGGGAGCGGGATTCTCGAACGGGGCGTTGTTTTTGCCCTGACGAGCGTCAACGGCGATCCGGTGATCGATGGCACGGGCGTGACTCAGTTGACCGCGGCGGGCACAACCGGCACGTTTACGGTGGGCGCCACAGGCTTGATGGGCAGCGAGGGCTATTCGTTCAAGGCGTACGCTACCAACGCCGAGGGCACGACGTACACCAGCGTCGATTCGTTCACAACGCTCGCAACGACAACAACGGCGCTCACCGGCATCTCACCGCTGTCTGCAACCGTGGGGCAGCAGGTCACGTTCACTGGTACGGTTACCGCCGGTGATGGAACAGCTACGCCGATCGGGACTGTCGAGATTCGTGTCGGCGGGGCGTCTGGGACGCTGCTCGCCTCGACCTCCACGATCGGCGGCACCGGCGTCAACGGAACGTTCAGCATTCAGACGACGTCGATCCCGCTGGGTTCCTACTCCGGCATCCAGGCCTTCTTTGTGCCCGGCGATGGGTTTGTGGGAAGCAACTCTGGCGAGTTCTCAGAGACGCTCGAGGTCGGCTTCGCCGCCTTCACGCCCGGCAACCTGTTGGTCCTTCGGGTCGGGGACGGAACCAACTCGCTTGGATCGGCCGCGGCGGCCGTGACGCTGCTCGAGTACACGCCGGCCGGGGTTCTCGTGCAGGCAATTCCGGTGTCTTCGACCGGCGGTTCCGCACTCACGCTCCGTGGTGACTCGATCACAGAGGGCACCCTGTCGCTCTCGGGCGACCGGCAAAGCATCACGTTTGGTGGGTACCGGGCCGATGTGCTCACGCCAAACGTGAGCTCGGCTGGCACGAATGCACCGCGTGTGATCGGAAAGTTATCGACGACGGCAACGCTTGATACAGCCCAGACCATTACTGGCTCGTATGTTGGCGACACGTTCCGCGGTGCGGTCACTGACGACGGCACGAACTTCTGGCTCACGGGTGCTGGCAACAACCTGACAGGCGGCGTTCGACACGTCGCCGGGCCGCTCGCCACGACCGCCACCGAAATCAGCCCGCTCACGAATACACGCCAGGTGTCCATTCTCGACGGCAACCTCTTCGCGTCGTCGGGCGGTGGTTCGCCGACCATTGGGGCTTTCCAGATCGGCATCGGGCTGCCCACAGAAGGACCGCAGACGCTTGCGAGTACCGGTATCCCTTCGACGGGTGCCCAGTATCAATCGTTCTACTACGCCGACCTCGACCCGACGGTCAGTTGGCAGAACACGGGGTACGACACGCTCTACATCACGAACTCGTCGAGCGGTGGCCTGACGCTTCGGAAGTTCAGCTACGTCTCGAACGTCTGGGCAGATAGCGGAACGATCAATCTCATAGGATCCGGGAGTGTCACGGGCTTCGTGGATTCCGGCAATGTCACACTCTATGTGACCACGAGTTCGATTGGTACCGGTAGCATCAAGACCCTCACCGATACGACTGGTTACAACGCTGACTTCTCCGGCGTGTCGATCTTCGATCTCGTGACGCCGGTCGTCGTCGGCACAAACTACGCGTTCCGCGGTATCACGTTCGCCCCGCGGATGGGTGTCGGCACAACGACGGCGATCACGGACGTGTCGCCGTTGACACTCGACGTGGGGCAGCCGGTGACATTCACTGCTACGGTGACCGCTGCCTCGGGAACTGACACGCCGACCGGCGCAGTCCAGTTCCGAAGCGGGACGACGCTCCTGGCCACGGCGCCAATCAGTGGCGTTGGTGCCACGGGCACCGCCACCATCGCGACCAGCTCGATTCCCTTTGGCACGTACGCTGACATCACTGCCCAGTACGTGCCGGATGGCAATGCGTCTCTCAATGCCTTCAACCCGAGTACGTCAGACCCCTTCGGCACGCCGCTGGTGGTCGAGCAGCTCGGTGTTGTGACCACGACCGCGCTTGCGACGATGTCGCCGACGACCGTTGTGTATGGCGAGGCTGTAACGTTCACCGGGACGGTGACACCGATTGATGCGAGCACACCAGTCGGCACGGTCGAGGTTCGAAGCGGCGGGCCGAGTGGCGTACTCCTCGGCAGCACGACCACGTTTGGCGTCGGCGGGGATTACTCGATCGTCACCACGACGCCGATTCCCGGCGGTACCTATGGCAACATCGCCGCCTACTTCCTCGGTGACACCGGCTTCAAGAACAGCACTTCGGCTGTTCTTGGCGAGTCGCTCACCGTCACGAGCACCCAGCTCACCGCGGGGGGCATCGCCTTCACGGGCTTCCAGGCAACCAACCCAGACAAAATTTCCTTCGTGCTCCTGGCAGATGTCATCGCCGGGACGCAGATCGTGCTCACCGACAATGCCTGGACCGGGACCGCTCTGACGTCCAACGAAGGAAGCTCCACGATCACGTTCACCCAGGCATTCCAGGCGGGGACGGTGTTCGACTACGAGAGCAACCGTTTCGGAGGTCAGAAGTGGCAGCACGGTGGCAACACGTTCCTCGGTGGCTCTACTGTTGGGGTGAGTGACGTGACAACTGCCAACTTCAGTCTCAACGCCTCGGGCGACAACCTCTTTGCCTACCAGGGGCTACCGCCGACATCGGGTGGCGCGACCAACTGGATTGCGGCCTTCGGGACGCTGCCGTTCATTACCGAGGGGCTCGTTGGGACGACCACGACCTACCTTCCGAGTGCGCTCGTCGTGGGGAGCACCGCCTTCTCGCTCAATCTGGATCCAAGTGACCTCCAAGACGCTGGCCTCAATGATCTATTTGATGTGATTGACACCGCGGCCGGTATCCGAACGACGGTGTACACGCCTGGAAACTGGACCCCCTTCACGACGGAATTTTCGGTCGACATTCCGTCGCCGACAACCTTCACGGTCGAGGCGCCATTGGCCAATCCCACGATTGGGACGACCGGCACGCTCAGTGCGGTTGCCACCACGGCTGGCACGGCCTCGCCTCCGACCACTATCAGCGTTGACGGTTCGGATCTCACCGGCGTGATCACCGCGACAGCGCCCCTAGGCTTCGA
>JBGTKO010000136.1:0-8221 GCA_041744595.1 Pirellulales bacterium | reverse complement strand
GCATCACCACAGCGCAAGTGATGGTCAAGGAACCCGAGAGGTCGCTCGGGAGAGAAGCTTTCTAGCCAAAGCGCCGTGCGCGCCAGTTCCAACGCCAAGGGATTCCTATCCACCCCGTAGATGCAGTGCGACACAACTTCTCGCAGGGAGCTGCGATAGTCCGAGGGTCGAGGCTCTCCACCAACAGCTCGTACGCGAGCCAAGTGCTCTGCGAGCTTTCGGGCTGCGGCAAGGAGGAAGTGGCCCGTTCCCTCCACGCCCTCGGGCCGCGGGCCACCGGCCCGTTCGTGGCCGTCAACTGCGGCGCCATGGCCGCAACGCTCATCGAGAGCCAACTCTTCGGCCATGAAAAGGGGGCCTTCACTGGGGCTGTCGGCCCTTCGCGAGGCGTTTTCCGCGCGGCCGAGGGGGGAATTGTGTTCCTCGACGAGATCGGCGAAATGCCACTGGACCTCCAGCCGCGGTTGCTACGGGTACTCCAGCAGCGGGAGGTGACTCCCGTCGGTTCGTCCGATGTGTTTCCCGTGAATGTGCAGGTCATCGCCGCGACCAACCGTGACCTCGCTCTTGAAATCCAAGCTGGAACGTTCCGCGAAGACCTCTTCTACCGACTCAACACCATCGAACTTGTAGTTCCGCCCCTTCGCGATCGCACGGCCGACATCCCCCTTTTCATCAACCACTTTCGGCACCATTTTGCCGAGAAGTTTGCCGTCGAGCCCTGGGAGCCCGACGCCGTCACACTCGAGCGTTTCATCCGATACCGCTGGCCCGGCAACGTACGTCAACTTGCCCAGGTGATCGAGCGGGTTTACGCGCTCGCGACACCGCCATTGCTCCCAAAAGATGCCGACGAACGATTGCCACAGCCGTCACACATGCAGGTTGCCGAGTCCGCCAGCAAGCTATCCACTCAGGGCGAGCACACCCTGCCTGTGGTCAACCTTGACGAGCTTCGCAAGCTCGCCGTTCGGCAGGCAATGGCGATGACTGCGGGCCACAAGGGCAATGCTGCTGAGCTCCTTGGCGTACATCTCAACACAATGACCCGACTCGTCAAAGAGGCAATGCCAGAGGCCAGCCGCCACCGAACCCGTCGCCCCGCGGTGCCCAAGTAGGCTAGTGGCCCGCCTCATCGAGATGCTGGCTGAGGATTCGCTGGATCTCTGCCAAGGACTGCGGATGGTGATGCACCCGCGTGTGCTTGGCTGGCACACAGATTTCGCTTCGGGCGCCTGGCGAGTGGGCACTTTCCACAGCAACCACGTAGTCGTCGCGACCACCGAAGAGCGAGGCATGCGCGTCCCCGATGATCGAATGCGTGGCCACCCAACACGCTGGCCGGAGACGGTCAAGCACCTGGAGCGTCGGCGACTTCGGCTGGAGGAGGTCGATCGTCGTGAGCACGTCACGGGAATATTCTGGTCGGAACGCACCAGGGTTCGCGTCCATCAGCCGGTCGTGAAGCGCCTTCATGTCAGCCGGCTCACGGACAGCCAGCGAGGCCAGCCGGCCCACTCCGAGCGATGCGAGCACCGAACCTCGGTGTGGTGTGGCAATGTAGACGACGCGTGTCACCTGTGGCACCGGCCGAAAGAATGCCAACCGGGTGAGGAACTGCTTGGCGTCGGGCGGCGCCCTCACCGCATCGATGGGCACCGTCGCGACCGCATCCCAGATCGCCGTTCCAGAATCGACCACCATCATTTTCGCATGGAGGCCGCCCATGCTGTGCCCGATGAGCACGATCCGACGGAGCGCCGGGTCGCGGCCATCCGGATCGAGGCAAGCAATCGCCTCCGTCAATTGATGCCGAAGCACCGCCGACACGTACAGGAACGATGCACCAGTGGGATATCGAAACAGCCATGGCTCAAACCGACGATGAAACTCGGGCCAGGCTCGGAGCTCGTTGATCAGATCAAACCACGTCCCTTCGTCACTGGCCAGACCATGGATAAAGACAACGGGGATCCGCCCCGGGATATGAGGTTCGAGAAACTCGAGCTGTGGCTGCGTGTCACCCCTGCCAAAGGGCTGGAGGAAGCCCTGGATGCCCGACGGTGGTGTGCCATCCAAGACGTCGAGCAGTGGGGCCGTGAGATCGGCAGCCAGATGCGGACTCGTCGTGCCGATCTTCACCGCGGCGATCTCGACCGGGTTGACAAGGTCGAGCACGGCAGCGGCGTGATCAAGATAGACCGGCCCAGCAAATTTCTGGAGGGCGTTCTCATTGCCTGGGATGTCGAATCGGAGTACCGCGGTGGCGGCCACCGACTGCCGCGATGATGCGAATGCCGCATCAGCAACTCCGAATTTGCGAGAATCGACTCGGACAACCACCGGTAGCCCAAAACCGTTCCGCAGATGCCGACGCGTGACGCGTTTGTCGCCGTGCTGGGCCTGGGGTTCGAGCGACGCGATCGCTTCTGGAGGAATCGGAAGCGCCTTCGGCGCGAGCGGCACCTTGACAAGCCTCCCCGGAGGCCCCACCCAGACACCGCCATCGCCGATCCGGCCATGCTCGACCGCCGCCTCGAGAAAGCCGGCGAGCGCGTCGGCGTAGAGTTCTGTCGCCGCCGCGAGTACCTCGGGAGACTCCGGGCAGAGCTGCACCGCGTTCCACGCTTCCTGGCAGGCTACATAGTAGCCGTCGATGGCGTGGCGTCGGCCGTGACGGAGCATCTCGCAGGATGCGTTGCGGTACTCCTCTGCCTTGCGGAGCGACCGTTGGGCGGCCGGCAACGACTCCTCAGGCGGGGCCGGAGGAAACTCGATTCCGCCGGCAACCGCGCAGGCGATCCACAGCACGATTCCTGGAATGAATCTGGGTCGCTGACTCATCGACTCCCCCGGACCGTTATCGTCGTCGCTCGGCAATCAGGCCGATCGAAAGCTTGCAACCCGTATATCCCGCCAAAACCACTTGGATGGTCCGTGCATCCTCACAAAAGACTCACGCTTGGCTGACCGGGTAAGCTGCCACACAATGTTGGTTGAAGAGTTTGGACAGGGCAGGCACCATGGCACGATCACATCATCAACTCGGCGGGTTCACGCTCGTAGAACTCTTGGTCGTGATCGCGATCATCGCCGTCCTCATCGGCTTGCTGCTCCCGGCAGTACAGAGTGCTCGGGAGTCTGCCCGCCGCGTGCAGTGCATGAGCAACCTCAAGCAGATCGGGCTGGCGGTGATGACGTATGAGTCCGCCAAGAAGCATTTTCCGCCGCCGCGGATCGCGCCGGACATTGCAGACCGGAACGGAATTGTGAGAAGGTCGTATACGGCCTACGACTCGGTGACTCGCAGCGACAAGACGGGTTTTTACTCCGCCCATATTCAGTTCCTGCCCTTCATGGAAGAGACAAGCGTCACGTCGCTGATCAAGTTCGATCAGGCGCAGATGAAGATGATGACGGGCAACAACAATTACGACGCCTATGCTCAGGCGATGGGCCTGTTCATCTGTCCCAGCGACGGCAACAAGGGCCGGATCGTCAGCGAAAACAGCTACCGCTGCAACACCGGCGGATCGACACCCTACGGCGGAGCGCGGAGTACCACCGAACAGCACATTCACGACGGATCCGGCCCCGATGGGCTGCCGATCGCCGGCAACGGTGCGTTCCGGCCCTTCACGCCCACCAGGGACAAGGACTTCTCCGACGGCTTGAGCAAGACCGCCTTCTTCTCGGAGCGGACAATGGGAAGCGGTCGGCCGTTGACGGCACTGCCGACGAAGGCTGACATCATCACGATGCCTGGTCGCACGGCGGTGCCGAGCCGGGAACAGATTTTCAACGCCTGCGCGAGCTACCAGCCGGCCGTGTCATCGTTCAACTTTTTCGCGGCCGGTCGTTGGCCGGTTGGAGATGCGTGGAGCAACGGCTGGCCGTTTTCGGGCTACGACTCCACGCAATACAACCACGTCGCCCCGCCGAACTGGTCGGGCCAGGATTGCGGTAGTTGGAGCGCGATCCCCGACACTCCCGGCGAGCATGCCATCATCTCCGCCCGCAGCCTGCACGGCCCGCTCGTGAACGTCCTCTTTGGAGACGGCGGCGTGATCGTGGTGGACGATAGCATCGACCTCGCGGTCTGGCGGGCGATGGGCACGCGGGCCGCCGAGCCGGGCGAGGTCGCGGGTGTTGGGCGATGAATCGCGGGCTCGAGGCTTCGTGTCGGAAGTGCCTTGCCGAGGTACTCGCCCTCTGCCTGGCAGCACTGGCCATAGCCGGCTGTAGCCAGCCGACGCCGCCACATGCAGACTCGCTGGCCCGCTACGAGGAGGGAAACGCGAAGCTCGAAGCCAAGGATCTCGCCGCGGCCCGGTCCGCCTTCGCTGAGGCGGTGGCGCTGGGCGGATTGCGGGCTGATCTGTATGCGAAGGCGGAGTTGCGGCTTGCCTATTGCGAGGCCTGCCTGGGCAACCTCGAGGCGGCACAACTGCTCCTCGAGACCCTCGAGCAGGGGGCTCCGGATCTTGGCGACGTCTATGCCATGCGGGCTTTCGTGTTGCGAAAGTCAGGCGACACCGCTGGGGCCGACGCCGCCTGGGCCAAGGCGAGGCAGTGGAATTCCGACGTTGCGCTGCCGCGCCAACCCTGAATCCTCGCGTGGTTTTGCGAATTCCAACCTTCATCCAATTCTCATGCAAAAACTCACAAGACCCTCGCACATCGTCACTATCATGCCGGAGCTAGGTCTACAGCTTCCTGAACGTTGAGTTCAAGAGGATCCCTTCTGGAAGAGGGGCCCCAGTTGGAGATCAGCATTGAATCACCTGAGGAGAACACGGATGCGTTTGCTCGACAAACTGTTTGCGGCCGGATGGAGCAGGAGCGGGCGGGGCATCAAGGCTGGTGGTGCAGAAAGAAAGAGGCGTCGTACTGGCCGGTCCGCGCGGCACTCCCGGCCAGCCGGGTTCGAGGCTCTCGAGAAGCGGGCGATGCTGGCGGTCGTCATCAGTCAGTATGTCGAGACCGACTCGGGCACCACGCCTAAGGGCATCGAGCTCTGGAATCCCACGGCAAGCGAGATCGCGTTTAGTGCCTCCAACGCGCTGACGATCGAGCAGGGCACCAACGGTGGCACACCGACCACCCTGGTCACGATTTCTTCGGGCGCCCTGCCCGCTGGGGGCGTGATCGTGGTAGGCACTTCCGACATGAGCCCCGACATCGTCCAGGGGTTCACCTTCAACGGCGATGACGCGCTGGTCATCAAGCTCGCCGGCGTGATCACCGACGTGTTCGGCACGCCCGGCTTCGACCCTGGCACCGCCTGGACGGGCAGCGGCGTGAGCACCGCCAATCAGAATATCCAGCTCAAGTCCGGTATCACAACGGGCGACTTGGTCGGCTGGACCGACCCGAGCATCCGATTCGAGACCGTCTCGACGACGCCTTCTACTCTGCCTGCGGGTCTGGCCGGGTTTGGCCTGGCCCCAGGTGAGGTGGACACATCACCAACGATCACCGCGCCAAACTCCGCGGGTGCCCTCTCGACCGTGGAAGGTATGGCTTCAGTTTCCACCTCGATCGCTGTCGCAGGGACTAACCTCATTGAAGGAATCCTGGCCGCAGCCCCAGCCGGGTTTGAGATTTCGCTCGACGATGTGACATTTTCGGCGGACGTGACGATCCCGCAGACGGACGGCGACGCCTCTGCGACGGTCTACGTGCGGATAGCATCTTCGGCGGCCTTAGGCGCGGTGTCTGGGAATCTCGCGCTCTCGAGCGCCGGGGCCACATCCGCCGCGGTCGGTCTCTCCGGCAGCGTTCGGAGTGCAACGGTCGCCTTCCCGTACGCACTGCAGGATTTTGAGAACTCGGTGAGTGAGCCGTGGTTCACGTACGATGCGGCTGGGAGTGCGAACTGGACGTTCCTGTCGAGCACGTTGGGTGGTGGGGTCACCAACGGCCCGGCGAATCAGGTCTGGCAGGCAAACGGCTTCGGCTCCGACGTGGCTGCCAACGATTGGCTGATCATCGGCGCATTCGACCTCTCGTCGGCCACGAATCCCGTGGCCGAGTTTAGCACGCTCACCAGGTTCACGGCTGGTGTAGACGAGTTGTTCTTCAAATACTCGACCGATTACTCCGGAGTGGGCGATCCGGCGGCTGCAACATGGACGACTGTCAATTTCACACGGGCTTCGAGCCAACTCCTGAAGACCCCCTCCGGGCAGGTGCTACTCGCGGGCGCCGCCGGTGAGTCGAGCGTCTATCTCGCCTTCCACTACATCGCTGGTGGGACGACGAACGGCACCACGGCGCTTTGGCAGGTTGATGATTTCCAGGCCTACGATGCCCAGACGCTCTCGCTTTCGATCGGTGGGGTGCCCTCCACGCTGAACGAAGGCCAGTTCGACATCCTAGCCACCGTGTCGATTCCAGCCCCAATCGGAACGAACCTTGTCGTGACGCTCACAAGCTCCGACGACACGGAGATCGTGCTCGACAACGGTGACCTGAACCAGTCCGGCACGACGACGGTCACAATCTTTGCTGGCCAGACATCTGCCCAGTTTTATATCGAGGCCCTCGAAGACGGCGTGGTCGATGAGGACGTCCTCGTGACGATCACGGCGAGCGTGGGCGACGCCAGCTACGACCCTGCCGTAGCCACAGTCACGGTTGTCAACATCGACGCCACGCCGGCGCCGCTTACGGCCGAGGGTTACACACAAGACTTCGCCACGTTCGCCGCGGCAACGCCCGATCTGCCGCTTGGCTGGACCGGTCGGGGGCTCGTGACCACGTTCCCGGGCTCGGGTAACGGTTGGGGCGAGGGAACCAGCGGTGGCTATCGCGGCGGTGCAAGCGTGTTCGGTTACCAGCACACCGGCAGCACATCCACGACCCTCTCCCCGAACTTCGACAAGATTCTCACACTCCAAAATGCCACCGAGAGTACGATCACCGAGCTCACGGTCGCCTACACCGGCCGGGCCGAGCGGGTCGGTGAATCACGCGAACCGGCCTACACGGTCACCGTCGATGGCAGCACGGTTGCGGGCTTGGCCTACTCCACAGGCGATGGTGATGGCGGTGACCGGTCCGTCTCGTTGACCGGACTTTCCATCGCTCCCGGAGCGACGTTCCAGATCGTCTGGAGCAGCGACCGAGGCAGCGGTTCGGGCTCCTCAAGGCAAATCGGCCTCAGCGACGTGAGCGTGACTCTTGGCGTCGTGCAAACTCTGCCAACAGTGTCGGGCCTCTCTGTTCCCACCGTCACGCTCGGCCGCGAATCGGCCGAGGCGGTCGCCACGGTGGCCAGCGACGGCGGCGACACGCTCACGGCCGCGGGCTTCGTCTACATCGCCACGTCAGACCTCGTAGGCGACCTCACGCTCGACACGGCCGGCGCGGTAAACGTGCCTGAAGGCTTCGCAGGCGTGGGGCCGATTTCCGAGACGCTCAGTGGCCTCACGGCCGGCACGGGCTACACGATCCGGGCCTACGCGACCAACTCGCTCGGCACGGCCTACTCCTCAGCGCAGACATTCATCACGCTCTCGGCTCCCGTCTCTTTCGCCGGACTCTACACGCAGGATTTTGCCTCCTACCAGGGCGTGCTCCCGACCGGCTGGGCAGCGGGAACGACGAACGAGGCCAACAACTATCTCGGCGAATGGGGCATGGGCTCCTCGGCCGGCTTCCTTGGCGTCGGTGAGACCGAGACTGCCGGTGTCCTCGGCTACCAGCACACGACCACGTCGGGTCAGCTCACGGTGACGCTCATGCTCATCAACGACACGGGCGTTGAGATCACCGAACTTGATGTCGGCTACCTGGGCCGGGTGGCCCGAGCCACGCAGACCCGCACGCCCGAGTGGAACGTGAGCGTAGCCGGCAGCCCCGTGGCCGAGCTCGCCTACTCGACCGGCAACACTGCCGGCGAAGGTGGCGTGGCGGCTGATCTGCCCGTCACGACGTCGCTGACAGGCCTCTCGATTGCCCCCGGCGCCGAGTTCACGATCACATGGACCTCGATCAACGAGTCTTTCGGCGGCGGCCAGTCGGGCGCTTCGCGTCAGATTGGCATCGCCGACGTGTCGGTAACCTTGCCAGGCGAGGCCAATCCCACGATTGGGACGACCGGCACGCTCAGTGCGGTTGCCACCACGGCTGGCACGGCCTCGCCTCCGACCACTATCAGCGTTGACGGTTCGGATCTCACCGGCGTGATCACCGCGACAGCGCCCCTAGGCTTCGA
>JBGTKO010000135.1:0-5622 GCA_041744595.1 Pirellulales bacterium | reverse complement strand
GCCGCGGAACCTGGCGGCACGATTGCGTCCCGGCGCTGCCGCCAGTCACGGCGGCGTTCGGCCGCTGCGGCGGTCGTTATGATCTCAAAACCGGCATCAGGCTTGACACCCCATGTTTCGGTGTCAGCGGCCCCCGCATGCCGATGGATCGACTCACGGCTCGGTCGCAGATATTCAGCCGTCGTGAGCTTGAGAATCCCTGAGCCGTCGGAAAGTGGAAGGATCGTCTGCACGGTCCCCTTCCCATACGTGCGTCCGCCAATCACCGTGGCTCGTCCAGCATCCTGGAGGCAGGATGCAACGATCTCAGCAGCGCTCGACGTGAGGCCATCGACGAGGACCGCGACGGGAACGCCAGCCAACATCGCACCCTTTATCGCCCGTCGCTCCTGAAAGACGGCCGTGCCCGAGTCACCTCGACCCCGCGTGGAAACGATGGTCCCTTCATCCAGAAGCGCGTCGCAGACATCGACCGCTGCATTCACGAGGCCGCCTGGATTGCCCCGGAGATCGATCACGACGAGCCGCAAGCCGTCGTTCGCATCGAGGTCGCGGCACGCGGCGTTGAACTCTTCACTGGTCCGCTCTCCAAAGCTCGTGATGCGGACATGTCCCACGCCGGGCTCGTCATCGATCATCCAGTCCCAGGAGCCATCGCTGCGGCGACGATCCCCGAGTACGCTCTCGATTCGCACGATCTCTCGCACGAGCACAACCTTCCGCGAGGGCAAGGGCTCCCGCGGCACCGCTGAGGGATCGAGCGTGGACGGCGAAACGGCGGCCGTGGTCTCGAGCGTGACGGGATCCCCGGGCCGTCCACGGAGGCGATCGACGATCTGGCCGAGAGGTATGCCGAGGGTATCCTCGCTATTGATCGTCATGATCATGTCGCCAGGTGCGATGCCGGCCCGCCAGGCAGGTGAGGCGTGGACCGGCGAGATCACGACGGGACGGCCGGAGGCTTTGTCGAGAGCCAACTCGAGGCCCACGCCGCCAAATCGCTGATCGAGCGCCGCTGTCAGTTCGGCGCGGCGGTCACCACGGAGGTAGGACGAGTGTTCATCGAGCCTCGCGACTGCGGCATTCACGGCCGCATCAAAAAGCTCGTCGGGGTCGGTGTCACGGAGGTACCGCTGCTCGATTGCCGCCATCACCTCCCCGAACCGACGGGCATGCCCGCTCCGCTCCCGCGCGGCCCAGGAGGCCAGGCAAGCCAGGCAGGTGGCCACGAGGAGGATGATGTTGCGTTTGGGCATGGGCGGGATGGACGCAGCGGACTCGTAGTGTAACCCACCAGCGGTTTGCGTGAGGAGAGAACCGCCTCGCGGATCGCGGTCGAAAACGTCGGTCCAACCGTCAAGCGGACCGGCGAAGCCATCAATCCTCATTTGACCATCTTGCCAGACTTGCCTGGTTTATTGGTGTTTTGGCTCTGATTCATCAAAGCTGCATCTCAAAGCTGAATCAAGGCGTCGAAGCGGTCTGGAATGGCCGGGCGGCGTTCTCTACGCTCCGTGGCCTCTTGGCGTCCGTCGCCAATCACGCACTCCACGGAACGACCCCTCATGGCAAGCCGGTCGAAGCATGAGCGCCGCCCCGAGCAGGGTGGCGACATCATGGAAGCCATCAAGCCCATGATCGTGCTCGCGCTTTTTGGCACGATCCTCTACGGTGCCTACTCGGTCGTGCAGAAAGGGCCGTCGCAGGTGGTCCCGGACCACGCCGATGCAGGAGAGGCGCCTCCATTCGCAGCCCAGCAGGTCGATTTGGCACCGCCCTCTGTTGAGGCGGCTTCTGCCGTGCCAGTTCCACCTGGAGAGGTCATGGTCGCAAGCCCTTCGGTTCCGCCACAGGCGCCGATATCGACGCCGCCGGTCGCGGTCCTGGAACCGCCACCCATAGAGGTCGTGTCACCGCCGCCGGTCGCCGCTGTCCCATCATCCGAGGTCCCGCCCCTCGCCGTGGCGTCATCCGCACCGCCCGTCTACCTCTCGGCTGAGTCTTCACCCCCCCCAGTCCAAGATGACGTCGCAATGTCCGCGCAGTCGCAGTGGGCTGACCGGCCAGACCGGCTCGCCACACTCCCCGGGGGCACACCACCCGTGCCTCTGCCGCCGCAGATGCCTCCCTCTCCCGGCGGCCTTCCATCATCGGCCGCGTTTGCTACCGCATGGTCCGATGCCCACGAGAAACTCGCGGCCGGCCGGTACGCCGAGGCGCTCACGGCCCTGTCAGTCTGGTACGACGATCCGTCTCTTGGCCTCGAAGAAAGTCACCGGCTTGAAGACCTTCTCGGTCAGCTTGCTGGTACGGTGATCTACTCCCAGCAAGACCTCCTGTTTCCGCCGCATGCCGTGGCACCAGGCGAAACGCTTCAATCGATCGCCGCATCGCTCGGTATCTCGTGGCAACTGCTGGGCAAGATCAACGGAATCAACGACGCTTCACCGCTGATGCCGGGTGAACACATCAAGGTCATCCGAGGTCCCTTTGATGCCGTTGTAAGCGTGTCGCGGAGGCGGCTGAGCCTCCAGGTGCGGGGTGCCTATGCCGGCAGTTTTCCGGTAGTCGTGGGGCGGCATTTCCTGCCGCGAGCGGGCTCAAGGCTCGCGGTGTCTGAGGTTCGGCGAGAGATGCCAGTGGGTCGTTCCTTCGACCCGGCGGCCGCGGTGCGGCAAGGCATCGTTCTGGCCGATGGGCTGGTCATCGAGGCAGCACTCGATCCGAACGTGGTCTCGGATGATGCGGTGCCTGGGAGTCTCATTGTGTCGGTCCGGGATCTCGTCGAGCTTTCCGACATCCTCGGCCCGGGATCGAGCGTCCTCATCCGGCAGTAGCACGGCTGGGAAGTGCCGCAACGCCAGGTCTCCGTCCCCTCGCGATCAGGCGGGGATTTCTCGGGCTATCCCGGCGTGAAGAGACTGTTGACGGAGGGCCAAAATCCGCTAGGCTCTATCGGTTTTCCGAATGATGCTGAAGAGAATCATTCGGATTATTGATCCGGGGCGAGGCGGAAACTTCTGCCCCTGGGCCGCTTTTGTGCGGGGGTTCTATGAACCTGAAATCCCTGAAAGTCTTCTGCGACATCGTCTCCCGGCGGAGTTTCTCCCGCGCGGCCGAGGACAACGGCATTTCGCAGTCGGCCGCCAGCCAGGTCGTGGGTCAGCTCGAAAACCACCTCGATGTGCAACTGATCGAGCGGTCGAAGCGACCACTTGTGCCGACGGCCGAGGGCAAGGTTTTTTTTGACGGCTGCCGGAAGCTCATCGCGGCCTACGAGGCACTCGAGGACGAGGTTCGCACGCTCCATGAGGAGGTCGCCGGCCGCGTGCGCGTGGCGGCGATCTATTCGGTGGGCCTCCACCATATGAGCCGCTACGTCCAAGAGTTTCGCAGCCACCACCCCAAGGCAAACGTCCGGCTCGAATACCTGCACCCGGAACGCGTGCTTGAATCGGTGGAACACGGCGACGCCGATCTCGGCATCGTCAGTTATCCGCGCAGCACGCGGCTTGTTGAGGCTGAGCCCTGGCGAGAAGAACGGCTTGTGATCGTGTGCGCGGCCGAGAACCCACTGGCCACTGCCGAAGAAGCGACAATAGAAAGTCTCGCGGGCCGGCCGATGGTAGCCTTCGATCCTGACCTCGTCATCCGCCACGAAATCGACCGTGTGCTCCACGCCCATGATGTCTCGCCAGACGTCGTGATGGAGTTTGACAACATCGAGACGATCAAGCGAGCCCTCGAAATCGACGCCGGCTTCGCGATCCTCCCCGAGCCCACAATCCTTCGCGAAGTCGCCGCCGGCACGCTCGCCCGCGTGCGATTCGCCGATGACGAGATCGCCCGTCAGCTTGTTCGCCCGCTCGGCATCATCCGTGGTCGCAACCGGACGCTTGCGCCGACCGCTCAGCGGTTCTTGGATCTCCTCCGTGGCCATGCCGCCGATGCCGATGTGTTGCCCGCCATGATCCCGGCAGCCACATGATTCACTTCAGAAAACCAACCGGTTTCGCCCAACATCCCGCCGTCCCCACGCTCGCGCGCGGGGCTTTTGTGAATTCAGGAGACACCACCTCCTCAATAGAAGCCCCCGGCGCGAGCCGGGGGACTGCGGGCCATCCATCACCCACGAACCTCACTCCATACGGGCTCGCCCAACAACCCGCCGTCCCCACGCTTGCGCGAGGGGCTTTTCTATGAACACCAAAACACCACGCCCAGGCTTCCCTGTCGCTCAAGGTCTCTACGACCCCGGCAACGAACATGACGCATGCGGCGTCGGTTTTGTTGTCAACATGTTCGGCCGGCGGAGCCACCGCATCGTCGAGCAAGGCCTCGAGGTTCTCGAAAACCTCACCCACCGCGGTGCCTGTGGCTGCGACCCGCTCACCGGCGACGGCGCCGGCATCCTCCTTCAACTGCCCTACGACTTTTTTGCTGTGGCAGCCCCGCAGGCGGGCATCAAGCTCCCTGCCGCCGGCGACTGGGCGGTCGGGAACGTCTTCCTGCCCCCGTCCGAAGGGGATCGTGCGGCAGCCGAGTCCTTCTTTGAAAAAGTCTGCCGCGAGGAGGGGCTGGACTTCCTCGGCTGGCGGACTGTGCCCACCGACAACTCATCGATCGGCAGCACCGCCCGCGACGTGGAGCCCTTCATCCGCCAGGCTTTTGTCGGCCGTACTCCAAAAATTGCCCGCGACCATTTTGAGTGGAAGCTTTTTGTGTTGCGGAAGCGGTTCGGGATCGAGATCGGCTCGCTTGGCCTCACCGAGCATGCGTTTGTGTACGTCTGCTCGCTGTCGAGCAAGACACTCGTCTACAAGGGACTTCTGCTCGCCGACCAAGTCGCAAAGTATTTTCCCGATTTACGCGATCCAAAACTCACAAGCGCCCTCGCCCTCGTCCACCAGCGATACAGCACCAACACATTCCCCACGTGGGACCTCGCCCACCCCTTTCGCTACATCGCCCACAACGGCGAGATCAACACCGTCCGCGGCAACATCAACTGGATGCGGGCCCGCGAGAGCATGCTCGCCCACCCGGTCTTCGGGCCAGACATCGCCAAGGTCACTCCCATCATCCGCGAAGGGGGCAGCGACTCGGCCTGTTTTGACAATGCCCTTGAGCTCCTCGTGCTCACCGGCCGCTCGCTCGAAGAGGCTGTGAGCATGTGCATCCCTGAGCCATGGAGCGGCCACGAAAGTATGGCCGACGATCTCAAGGCCTACTACGAATACCAGGCCTGCTTAATGGAACCATGGGATGGCCCGGCCGCCGTGGCCTTTACTGACGGTGTTCGCATTGGTGCCACGCTCGACCGCAACGGTCTGCGACCGGGCCGCTGGTGGCAGTTGAAGGACGGGCTCGTGGTGATGGCGAGTGAAGCGGGTGTTTTGGATCTGCCGCCGGCCGATGTCGTTCGCAAGGGACGGCTCCAGCCGGGCCGCATGTTTTTGGTCGATACCGAAGCCGGCCGAATCGTCGCGGACGAGGAGATCAAGCAACAAATCGTCACCGAGCATCCGTATCGTCATTGGCTCGACAAGTACATGCTCGAACTGGGCAAGCTGCCGGACATTTTGGACTTGCCGGAGCCGGACCACGAAACGGTCCTGCAGC
>JBGTKO010000134.1:0-4281 GCA_041744595.1 Pirellulales bacterium | reverse complement strand
TTGGTGGCGGCGGGCTTGGTGGCGGCGGGCTTGGTGGCGGCGGGCTTGGTGGCGGCGGTGGTGGACTTGGCGGTGGCCATGAGGGTGATGGAACCGCAGGCCAGGAGGACTTGATGACGGTCGTTGACCCAGACGCCGTCCAGGCCCTTGCCTGCCGACGCAATGCGTGGCGGCTCATGGTGCTTGCCGATGCGCTTCAGCCCGAAGGGACCGCTTTGGGCGGGATCGCCGGAGCCCTGAAGGGCAACGCTGCTGCGGAGGCGATCGAACTGGCCACGGTTCTCCGAGACCAAAGTCGTGTGATCGACAAGTCACCGCACGAGCCCACGGTCAAAGCGGCACTCGAAGTTGTTTTAAAGACGGTTCGAGCCAACGCTGGAGAAGGGGCCGCACCCACCGAAGGAATTTCCACGCCGGCCACAGGATCCGTCTTTGATGCACCCGAGGAGCCATAGCTGCATCGTTAGGGCCCACCGACACCCAAGGCCACGGCTTTGCCATCCCTCTGGATTTGCCGCGAAAACGGTGGCCTGGACTTGCAATTTCACGGAGCTCGGTCAAATTAAGGGGCTTCCTACGGCGTAGCCGGGGCCTTTCCCGTTTTCTCAGGAAAACGGGTCTGCCCTCGTTGCCTCCGTGAGCCCGTCCCGTCATCGACCAATCGGATTGTCGTCATGCGTACTAAAAACGTCGTGCCCCGGCTGCGGGCGAAGAAGCGTCTCTTCAAGCGGGCAAAGGGCTCGGTCGGCGGTCGTCGCCGCCTGCTCCGCACAGCCAAGGAATCGCTCCTCCGCGCCGGCGTCTATGCCCATCGCGACCGTCGCCGCAAGAAGCGCGACTTCCGCCGTCTGTGGATCATCCGGCTCAACGCCGCCTGCCGCGAGCGCGGCCTGCGATACAGCCAGTTCATCGCCGGCATGGTGAAGATTGGCTGCGAGCTCGATCGTCGCACACTCTCCGAGATGGCGATCCACGATCCCACCGGATTCGACGCGGTGGTGGCGGCCGTCCGCGAGGGCCTCGGCCTGCCGGAGCCGGCCGCGGTGGCGTGACGAACGTGGCCGGTACCCCGCTCGACGCGTTCAGGTTACAGCTCGCCGAGATCTGCGACTGCACTGCGGAGGCACTGGCGCAGGCAAAAACTCTCGCGGAAGTCGAAGCTGCTCGCGTGGAGTTCGCCGGCGCCAAAAGTGGCCGGCTCAAGGCCGTCCAGAAACTGCTCGGCAGTATTGACGGCGCCGACAAGCCTGCCGCCGGCAAGCTTTTTAATGAAGCGAAGGCCAGGGTGGCTTCACTCCTGGAAGCAGCGCAGGCGAACCTCGCTGACGCGGCACCAGCCGCCCTCGAGCCAGTCGATATCACGCTTCCGGGCGAGCCCGTGCGACTCGGCCACTTCCATCCGATCACGCAGACCATCCGTCGCGTCCAAGAAATCATGGGCCGCCTCGGTTTCGAGAGCGTCGATGGCCCCGAGGTCGAAGACCAGTGGCACAACTTTGACGCGCTGGCCATTCCACCAGAGCATCCAGCCCGCGACCCGCTGGATAATTTTTACCTCGCCACCGCTCGCACGACGGATCCACTACTCCTGCGATCGCAGACGAGCACGGTGCAAATCCGTGTGATGGAAAACCGCGAGCCACCGCTTCGGATCGTATCGCTCGGCCGCGTCTACCGTCCTGACACCGCCGACGCCACCCACTACCCGATGTTCCATCAGGTCGAAGGACTGCTCGTGGAGCCGGGCATCACGATGGCCCACTTGAAGAGCGTCTTGCGTCTCTTCGCGTCGAGCTTCTTGGGAGGCGACGTGCATGTGCGGTTTCGCCCATCGTTCTTCCCGTTCACGGAGCCGAGCGTGGAAGTCGACATGGAGTGGGGCGGCCGTTGGATCGAAATGGGGGGCGCCGGCATGGTTGATCCGGCCGTCTTCGAAGCGGTGGGTTACGACCCGGATGTCGTGAGTGGTTTTGCGTTCGGCCTCGGCGTCGAGCGGATCGCCGCCCGCCGTTACGGCGTCGATGACATCCGCGATTTTTTCCGGAACGATGTCCGCTTCCTCCGTCAATTTTAATGCTGTGACCAACCCGCGTGGTCCCGTCGCTCCGCTCCGTGGTCTCTGGTTCGTCAGGCTTTCCTCGGTGAATCACCCCTCATGATCATTTCAACCTCCTGGCTGGCTGATTACGTCCAGGCTCACGCGACCGCTGGCGACTTGGCCGACCGGCTCGCGCTCTCCGGCCTCAACCACGAGTCGACCTCGACGGTCGGAGACGACACAGCAATCGAAATCGAGGTGACGAGCAACCGCCCTGATTGTCTCGGGCATGTGGGCGTGGCCCGCGAGGTGGCCGTTCTCTATGGCAAGCCGCTGGCCGTGCCAGACCCACGTCCGCTCGAGGCGGGTGGCCCGGCGTCAGCGAGCGTTGCGGTGTCGACCGAGTCGCTCGAAATGTGCCCGTTCTATTCGGCCCGCGTCATCCGCGGCGTGCGGATCGGCCCGAGCCCGTCGTGGCTCGTCGAGCGGCTCGCGACAGTGGGCCTGGCAAGCGTGAATAACGTAGTCGATGTCACGAACTACGTGATGCTCGAATGCGGCCAGCCGCTCCACGCCTTTGACTTTGCGAAGATCGCCGGCCGGAAGATCATCGTGCGGCAGGCGCAGCCGGGTGAGCCGTTCATCGCGATCAACCACAAGACCTACACGCTCGATGACCGCATGTGCGTGATTGCCGACGCCGAGCGGCCAGTGGCGATCGCAGGCGTCATGGGGGGCGCCGACACCGAGATTTCTGGCGAGACGACCGACGTTCTCATCGAGTCGGCCCAGTTCGCACCGCTCGCCGTGCGGGCCGCGGCGAGGAGCCTCGCGCTTGCAAGCGCCTCGAGCTACCGATTCGAACGGGGCCCTGATCCGGCAATGGTCGATTGGGCAAGTCGCCGTGCCGCGGCGCTCATTCTCGAGCTTGCCGGCGGTGTCCTTGAGCAAGGCGATGTCACAGCCGGTGAAGTGACGACAGGCCATGCGGTCGTGTCGCTTGCCCCCGAGCGGGTGTCCGAGGTGCTCGGGTGCGACGTGCCTGTGTCGCGGCAGCAGGCGATTCTTCGGTCGCTCGGTTTTCAGCCCGAGGACGACGCGGCGACTCGATGGCGGGTGCCATCATGGCGACGTGACTGCACCCGCGAGATCGACCTCGTCGAAGAGATCGCGCGAATCGAGGGGTACACCCGAGTCCCGGAAGATGTCGCGATCGCGGCCCGGCCGATCGAGCTTTCCTCGCGGGAGCAGGCCGTGCGAGCCGCGGGCGAGGTGCTTGTGGGCCGTGGCTTCTGCGAGGCGATGACTCGAAGCGTCGTGGACGAATCGCTCGCATCACTTGCCGGCGGATGGTGTGACACCACGACACTCACGATTTCACCGCCGCTCGTTCGCGGTGCCGACCGCCTCCGACAAACCCTGCTGCCGAGTCTGCTTGAAGCCCGCGCCGGCAATGCCGCCGTGGGCACGCTCGACGCCGATCTCTTTGAGATTGCCCGCGGCTACCTGCCCCGGCCCGAAGAAGCCGACACTGCGGCCGGCCCGGTCGAAGAGCCGCGTTTTGTGTCATTCGTCACGACCGGCACGTTCTTCCATGCCAAGGGAATCGCCGCCGCGGTTCTCGCCCGGCTCGGACTGGCGGAAATTGAATTTGCTTACGAGCCAATTGAGCTGGGGCTCCTCGCCGCCGGTCGCACCGCTGAGATTCGCCTCGCCCGCTCCGGCCACGCCTCGTGTCGTGTAGGGATCATCGGCGAGGTTGCCCCGGCAACGCTCGACCATTTTTCACTTCCGGGCCCCGTGTCAGCCGTGGAGCTGCGGCTCGACCTCCTCGAATGGGCAATTGCGCGGGAGCGACCGCGTGTCCGCCACGGTGATTTCCCAGCAGTGTCGCGAGACATCAACATCGTCGTCGACGAGTCGGTGCCCTGGGCAAAGATCGAGGTCGCGATTCGCGGGGCGGCCGGCGACCTCTTGGAGCGATGTACCGTTGCCGACATCTGGCGAGATGCCGACCGTCTCGGGGCGGGCCGCAAGAGCATCGTCATCGCGCTCTCGCTGCGAAGCCACGCTGGCACGCTCACCGGTGATGAAGCCGCGACTGTGGTTTCGTCCATCGTGGCCGCCTGCGGTGAAAAGTGCGGTGCGACGCTTCGGGCCTGACGCAGTGCCCTTGAAGTCGCGTCAACCGTGGCTCGGGGTTGCCCGTGCCATGTCGCCGGTCGGGATGCTGTCGCGCCGTC
>JBGTKO010000133.1:0-2253 GCA_041744595.1 Pirellulales bacterium | reverse complement strand
GTTCGAATCCTCCCCTCTCCACCAGGCAACCGGTTTCGAGTTTTGGTACGGGCGTAGACAGAGCAGGCGGGAGTAGCTCAGTTGGTTAGAGCATCAGCCTTCCAAGCTGAGGGTCGCGGGTTCGAATCCCGTTTCCCGCTCTCCACGATCCTTCCGACGGACGGCCGACGGAGAATAGGCAAAGGCAGTGAGGTACGGGCACACGGGTTGGACGCTGTAATCGCTGGTGCGCCCAGGTAGCTCAGTCGGTTAGAGCACGTCCTTGGTAAGGACGAGGTCGGCGGTTCGATTCCGCTCCTGGGCTTTCTCCGGAGGGACGCCAGTTGTTAACGAGGACAGCAGAGCCAGCCGAACGCGGGACCGAAGCGCAAGGCAAACGACAGGAATGATGCGATGCGGGATCTGATTTCATTGCAGTGCGAAAGCTGTAAGCACCGCAACTACACAACCTCGCGCAACAAGAAGCGCACGACCGAGAAACTCTCGATGAAGAAGTTCTGCCCGGCGTGCCGGACCCATACACTTCACAAGGAGTCGAAAGTCTAAGGAATGAGCAACTGTCGCCTGGCCACCGCGCGCACATGCGGTTGCCAGGCGGCGATTAGCTGTCGGGTCAGTAGCTCTAACTGGCAGAGCACCGGACTCCAAATCCGGGGGTTGCAGGTTCGAGCCCTGCCTGACCCGCTCAGGTTGAACAGACACGGAGAACATGGCGCTGCAAGAGCAATTGGATGGACTGCGCCAGGCAGGACCACGGGCGGCGACCTTCTTGGGGGAGGTTTGGTCAGAGCTCAAGAAGGTCCACTGGCCGACTCGCAAGGAGACGTATACGGCCACCATCGTCGTGCTCGTCGTTACCATGATCGTTGCCACGTACCTCGGGTTGGTTGACTTCGGCCTTTCGTATCTGGTCCGCATCCTCTTGGGATGATCCATGGAAAAGAAGTGGTACGTGGTTCACACCTATTCCGGGTACGAGCATAAGGCGAAGGCTGCGCTCGAGGAGCGCATCAAATCGCTTGGCAGGTCGGAGGAGTTCGGCGAGACCCTGGTCCCTGCGGAGAAGGTGGTTGAGCTCGTTAAGGGAAGGAAGAAGACCTCATCGCGCAAGTTCTTCCCGGGCTATATTCTAGTCAATATGGTGTTGAACGACGACACCTGGCATGTCGTCAAATCGACTCCGAAGGTGACAGGCTTCGTCGGCGACGCCCGCAACCCATCTCCCATCTCGGAGGCCGAGGTGTACGAGATCACCCAACAAATGGCCGAGGGCGCGGCGCGTCCGAAACCGAAGGTGCAGTTCGAAGCAGGGGAGAATGTCAAGGTGATCGACGGGCCGTTCCAGGATTTCAACGGAGTGGTCGAAGACGTCAAGGCAGAAAAAGGTAAGCTCAGGGTGTTGATCAGCATTTTCGGGCGCGCCACGCCGGTCGAGCTCGACTTCGTGCAGGTCGAGCGGGCCTAAAACCATTTCAGGGAGTATGGGCAAGTGAAAAAGGTCATCGCGGAGATCAAACTCCAGATTCCGGCCGGACTGGCGAATCCAAGTCCGCCTGTCGGCCCTGCCCTGGGCCAACGTGGCGTCAACATCATGGAGTTCTGTAAGTCGTTCAACGCGCAAACCCAGGCGCAACAAGGGCTCATCATCCCCGTGATCATCACGGTCTACGCCGATCGGTCGTTCACGTTCATCACCAAGACGCCGCCCGCCGCCGTGCTGTTGAAGCGCGCCGCAGGGATCGAGAAGGGCTCGGGAGAGCCGAACAAGACCAAGGTCGGCAAGGTGACGCGTGGGCAGTTGCGCGAAATCGCCGAGTTGAAAATGGTTGATCTCACCGCCGGCAGCGTGGAAGCGGCAATGCGAACCATCGAAGGGGCCGCGCGTAGCATGGGCCTGGACGTCGTCGACTGATTACGAGCTGAGGCAACCATGGCGAAGATTGGGAAACGTTTGAAGGCCGCGCTGGCCAAGGTCGACCGCAACAAGCGATACACGCTCGAAGAAGCCGTGCAGCTGGTCGTCGAAACGGCGACCGCGAAGTTTGACGAAACGATCGAGCTTGCCGTGCGGCTGGGCGTCGATCCTCGACAAGCCGAGCAGAACGTCCGGGGTACCGTCGTTCTCCCGAATGGCACCGGCAGGACGTCGCGCGTCCTCGTCTTCGCCAAGGGCGAGAAGGAGCGGGAAGCGACAGAGGCCGGTGCCGACTACGTCGGAGGCGAGGACCTCGTCCAAAAGATTTCGGAGGGATG
>JBGTKO010000132.1:0-2276 GCA_041744595.1 Pirellulales bacterium | reverse complement strand
GCGTCCGGGCGCGATCATCATCGCCGGCAGCGGCATGTGCAGCGGCGGTCGCGTGCTCCACCACCTCAAGCACAATGTCTGGCGCCCGGAGTGCCATGTCGTCATCGTCGGCTTCCAGGCCCGCGGCACACTGGGCCGCAGGCTGGTGGATCGTCAGCCCTGGGTGCGCATCCATGGCGAGACGATGCGCGTGGAGGCGCAAGTGCATACTGTGGGCGGCATGTCGGCGCACGCCGGTCAGCGCGAACTGTTGCGCTGGTACGGATACTTCAAGCCCGCGCCACCAACCTGGCTGATTCATGGTGAACCCGCCGCGCGTGCTGCACTGGCGCAGCGCTTGGCTCATGACTTCGGCACGGCTGTCACTGAACCCGCGCACGGGGATGGGATCGACCTGACGACGCTCGAGAGCTTTCACGGACATTCAATGACTGCCTCGTCAGCCGAGTGAACGATACGACGCCCGACAGGACGATTGAGCCGGCCCGAAAGGGTAGGTTGCTTGCGGTGCTTGCATCGCTCGAGCCACTGGAAGACGCTTTTCCCGACGTCGACGAAGACCTTGCGCCTTTGGACGACGTGGACCTTTAGTGCAAGGCGCACCAATCGGCCCGAACGCCCCCCTTATCGCGGCACAAGCGCTCGCCGCCGACCTGACGCTCGTCACCGCAAACACGCGCGAATTCGAGCGCGTCCCGTCATTGCGTGTTGAGAACTGGCTGCTCGAATGAACACGTGGCTCAGCCTGGGGCACAAACACAACGAACGTGTCCATAATTTCGTCAGCAACCTCCGGTAGCCGCTGGCGGAGCTTCACCAAGTCACGGCATGCCAGCAGCGGGTCATAATCCTCGCCAAGCACACGGCGGGCAATTTCCTTCGCACGCTCCACCGGCGGCGCGCCGCTTGTGGTCACTACTCCTCCTCCCAATACTGCTGATTCAAGCCGCGACGTTTGTCGCGGCGGTGCAGATACACGGCAATAAGGCAGCCGGCGGCAATCCAAAGAAAGTACGCACCAGCCGCGCCGAGAATAGCGGTTGTAACCCACATCGGGGTTGACCACGAGAACCAGAATACGAACACGCTCAGAAACAGCCAAACACCAGCGATCACTCCAAAAAAAGCGCAGTGGCCTTGAAGGCTTTCCCGCCAGTAGCTTATTGGCAGACGGTACCACCATGGTCGACGGTCGACGGTAGGACGCATATCAACTCCAATTAGAGAAGAAGCGCCAATCGCACAGCAAGAGACCTTAGCATCATAAAATTCTGCTACGGCAGCTACCCTACGCCGTCCATTCCTTGTCCCAGTGCTGCCTGTGCCACCCGCGGCGTCGGTCTCGACGCATTAGCTGAACGGCGACAAGGCAAAACGCACCCAACCACAGAGCGTGTAGCACAAGCACTCCGCAGACGAACGTCATGATCCACATGCCAGTGGACCAAGAAAATTCGAAGATTAGGACAGCGAAGAATAGCCAAGTGGCAATAAAGGTCGGTAGTCCTATTGCCTGCCACTTAAGCGTGTCATACCACTCCCAAGCTGGTGCCCTGTACCACCACGGCCTGGTCTGCGAAAGCGAACTCACTACAACCATCGCAACACGAGGGCAACCACGCCACGTGCGCCGTATGCTTCGATTCCGAAAAAACGCGTTCGCACCAACTGGCAGCCCACTTCCGACGATCGAACCCGAGTATAGCCAAGCTGGAAGCTGTCGCCGAGGAGTCGTCAACTAAAGCTCATGGAGAACGTGTGAGCCATGGGAGCACTATGGCTGCCTATGACCCTCGCATGGCCCAGAGCTCCGACAACAGGCGCCGCCCAATGACCCGACAGGCAAGGAACCGGCGTCGTTCAGCGGCGAACAGCGTTGGTCTTCTTCGCTCTGGCCAGCGTGAGGAAGCTGGCCTTTATTTTCGCAAACAGCCCCGGCGGAATGAAGCCGTAGCTGAACGTGTTCGGCTTTCCGGGGACAGGTGACAACCCACCATTGGGCCATTCGTCGATGTTATGTTCCGACACGATCACCCAGCTCGGCTCGTCGTCGAGCCCGATTGCTTGCTTCACTCTCGGCGGTATTTCGATACCGACCGTATCGCCCGCAGGCGGCGTGTGGGTGATCGGCAGCAGAACCACATGTCGCGGGCGCACCAGCGCATCGGTTGCTGCAACCAGACAGGTCGGGCGGTCCTTGCCCTGCGCTCGACCAGCAGCCGCCTCACGGGTCCAGAGGTAGTCGTAGCGGATGACGAGGCCGGGCCGTGGCTCGG
>JBGTKO010000131.1:0-5329 GCA_041744595.1 Pirellulales bacterium | reverse complement strand
CGATGCTCGCGGGCCTGAGCCCAAGCTCGGCGAGTGCGAGCGACCGCACCTCGGCAGGCGTCAAAAGCCCTCGCTTGGGCCGCGACTGAAGAAAACATTCGTCGGGGTTACCGAAGAGCCGCGTTCCAACCTCTCCGGCCTGCTCGGGTGCCTTGGCCCTGCGAACAAGGATCATCACGTTGAGCGGCCCAAACGAGTCCGTCGCGATCTCGGCGAGGCTCCCTTGCGTGACCCGCTCGTCGGGAGAGCCGAGGTTCTCACAGACGTAGGCCTGAAACGCATCGATACCGTGGTCGAGGAGCGCGCGGGCACCCGCGGCAGGCGGCCACTGGTCGCTCGTAAAGAGGCCCGCCGTCTCGCTCGTGCGTATCCGGTCGATGACTCGCTCGATCGACTGGCCGGCGAGGTTGGCGAGAAATGCTTCCTCCCACGACTCCTTCACGCGGGCGAAGGCCAACTGCATGCTGCTGACATGGGGCACCACTTCAAAGCGGTCCTTGCCGAGCTTTGTGCAAACGTAGCGGGCGGTGCCGTAGAAGAGCGGGTCACCGGATGCGAGTACGACCGTGGGGCGGCCTCGCGCCGCCTCAATCCGCTCGACGAGCTCCTCGAGGTTGCCCGCAGCCTGGAGACGGCTACGGAGGGCGGCCGGAAGAAGGGACGCGCAGGAGTCAGGCCCGAGGAGCACCTCAGCGTCTTCGATGAGCCGGCGTGCCTGGCCAGTCATGCCTTCAACGCCGTCGTCACCGATGCCGACGATATGCACCTTGCCGGCCAATGCCATCACGCACACGCCGGCTCAGCCGGCCCTCCGCCATCATGCCCGAGCTCCTGCTCAGGCCTGGAACGAGCTGCCGCAACCGCAGCTCTTTTTGGCGTTGGGATTGTTGAACGTGAATCCCCGCTTGTCGATAGCATCGTGAAAATCGAGCGTGGTGCCGTCCAAGAAAAGATCGCTCTTCTTATCGACGACCACCTTCACGCCGTGCTGTTCCTTGACGCTATCAGCCTTGGGGTCAAACGCGGTATCGAAGCCGAGCGAGTAGCTAAAGCCGCTGCAGCCGCCGCCTGCGACGCCGACCCGCAGGACCGTGTCCGCGGCCAACTGTTGCTCGGTGATGATCTTCTTGACCTCGGCAGCGGCCTTTTCCGTGAGCATGACCGACATGGCGTGAGTTCTCCTGGCGAACTGAATGGAGGCGTGACACGACGGGCTAGACAATTCGCAGCCGTCTATGTGAAAAGTCTAGCGGTGGCGATTGAAAAGGCAAAGGGCGCTGCTCCATTTCGAGTACGACGCCAACTCCACCACCAGCCCTCGACGAACGTCGTGGGCTTTTATGGCTGAGTGTGCACGCCTGGAGTCACACCGCTCGAAGGCGGGCGACGCCCCGGATGACCAGTTCCGCTGCTCGGTCGATTTCCGCCTCAGTCGTGAACCGGGACAACCCGAATCGGAGGCTGGACCTGGCCTGATCCTGGTCACGGCCAAGTGCCATCAGTACATGGCTTGGCCGCGGGTTCTCCGACGAACAGGCGCTCCCCGAGGACACGGCGAGGCCCTCCACGGACAGCGTTGCCAAGAGCGTTTGCCCATCGACTCCTGGCACATGCACGTTGAGGTTGTTGACGAGCCGCGTGGGCGTGCCGTCGGGATCGTCGCGGTCAAGTGGAGGCCCGTTGATCTCGAGGCCATCGATGCCCGCAACGAGCTGCTGCCAGAGTCGGTCCCGCAACGCCCGCATCCGTGGGCCCTCGGTGGCGAGCCCCTCGACCGCCAATCTCGCTGCCTCGGCAAACCCAACGATCCCTGGCACGTCGAGTGTGCCGCTCCGCATGCCCCGCTCTTGGCTGCCACCGAACACGAGCGGCTCGACACGGATCGGCCGATCTCGGCGGCGCACATACAGAGCACCGCATCCCTTTGGGCCGTGACACTTGTGGGCTGAGAAGCTTGCAAGGTCGGCCCCGAGGGCATCGACCTCGACGGGCATGCGGCCCATCGCCTGGGCACAATCGACATGGAGCACCGCGCCTGCGTCGTGGACGATTCTTCCTAGCTCGGCAACCTCTTGCACGACACCGATCTCGTTGTTGGCCAGCAGTAACGACACCAGCAGCGTGTCTGGCCGCATGGCTGCTCGCAGATCATCCGGTCGGATACGGCCCGGCACGCCGTCGGCATCGCGCTGCTGGATGACCTGAAGCCGAGTAATCTCACAAACGCCATCGCGCTCGAGATGTTCCGCAGGGTCGAGTGTGGCCACGTGGTCAGTCACCGCGAGAACACAATGCCGCCGCGACGGGCCGTCCAGGGCATACCGCGCCCTCGCGGCGAGGCCGAGAATGGCGAGGTTTGTACTTTCGGTCGCACCGCTCGTGAAGACGATCTCGCGAGGAGTCGCGGCGATCGACGCGGCGAAAACCTCGCGGGCAGCTTCGACGGCATCCCGTGCCTCGCGGCCTGCCTCGTGCGTCGAACTCCCCGCGTTGGCGTAGCGGTCGGTGAGCCAGGGCATCATCGCCTCGAGCACCCGCGGGTCGAGCCGCGTGGTGGCGTGGTTGTCGAGGTAGATCGTGCCGGGCATGAGTGCTACCGGTCGGCGAGACCAGCGGAGAGCGCGTCGAGCGTGATCTGCGACCAGGTCTCGATCCGCTCACGATCGGCGAGGAGCGCATCAACGGGTTCAAAACCGCAGCCGATAATCTCGCTCTCACGAGGCGTCACGATCGGCTCATCGACATCGAGCACGTGCACGATCCCGAGATGCACCTGGCCCACAGAGTTTGAGTCGTCGTTGATGAGCCCCACGCAGCGGGCCGTCCAGCCGCCGGCGATCGCGATCTCTTCGGCGAGCTCCCGCCGCATGCCGGCGTCGTAACTGGTGTCGTCGCCATTGCCACCATCGGTGCTCGAGATATGGCCGCCGATCCCGACTGACCGCTTGGCCCGCAGCCGGGCCTCGCTCTGGCCACCACCGCGGGTGTAGGCGAAATAGTGAGGTTCTCCATCGGCATCCCGCCAGGCGAGGACACAGTAGGGAATCAACTGTTTGAAAGACGGGTCGTCTTCTACGGTCGCCCGCGGCTGCCACGACGTGTGGTCTGGATCGAGCAGGAGCGGGAGGTAGGCGGCGGTGTCGCGACAAAAACCTTGAAAGGCACCGGCGCGTTCAAACAGCGACCGCGGCACCACGAGCACGTGTTCATCGGGAAATGGCATGGCGGAAAGGGTAGCAGAAACGCGGTGCTGTTGCCCGACACTTCTCAAAGAAATAGAATCTTATTTGTGAAAGTAAGAAAGCTGGAGACCAGGAACCGAGCCATGAAAATCACATCGAAGGGGCAGGTGACGATTCCGCAAGAGGTGCGGGAGCGAGCCGGCCTCATGCCAGGTTGTGAGGTGGAGTTTGTGACTGGGCGGGACGGGAGTGTCTCCATCCGCAAGGCTGCCGGAGCCCGACGAGGGAAAGGAATTATCAAGCGGCTGAGCGGCCAGGGTGACGTCCGCATGACCACGGACGAGATTCTTCGACTGACCCGTGGACGGTAATGCGTAAAAATGGCGGTCTTCGTGGACTCCTGTGTTCTGCTCGACGTTTTTACGCGGGATCCAAAGTGGTTCGAGTGGTCTTCTTCCGCGTTGGAACGGGCTGCCGACGTCGGGTCACTGGTCATCAATTCGATCGTGTACGCGGAGATATCAGTGCGATTCCAGCGGATCGAGCAGCTCGAATCGGTTCTTGGTGCCGGTGACTTCTCAGTGCAAGCAATCCCGCGAGAGGCGGCCTTTCTCGCGGGCAAGGTATTCCTTCGGTATCGACGCTCCGGAGGAACGAAACGTTCGCCGTTGCCTGACTTTCTCATTGGGGCGCATGCTGCCGTTGAACGACTCCCCTTGCTGACCCGCGATGAGAAACGATTCCGCACACACTTCCCGACGCTGAAGCTTGTCACGCCTCGGTGATCGGCCGGGGCAACCCGGCCTTTCGATTGGCGGTCGAGCGGCACGCATTCCTGTGGTTCTGGTTCTGGCCTACAGAAACAGCATCGCGTCGCCGTAGCTGAGGAAGCGGTAGCGCTGGCGAATCGCCTCGTCATAGGCACGGGCCACGAGGTCACGGCCGGCAAACGTGCTGACGAGCACCATGAGCGTGGTTCGCGGCATGTGAAAATTGGTGAGCAGGCAATCGACCGCGCGAAACGCATGACCGGGCCGGATGAAGAGATCGGTCGGCCCGCTCCAAGCAGTGATCGGCTCGCCTGGCGGCGCGGCGCGTCCTGCGGTCTCGAGTGTTCGCACGGCCGTCGTCCCGACAGCCACGATGCGGCCACCGCGGGCTCGTGTTTGATTGATGGCAGCGACCGTCTCTGGCGGGCACACACACCATTCGGTGTGCATCGGGTGATCTTCGATACGGTCGGTCATGATCGGCCGAAACGTGTCGAGGCCGACATGAAGTGTGACCGTCGCACGGGCAATGCCGCGGGCTCCAAGCGAGGCCAGGAGCTCGTCCGTGAAATGAAGACCAGCGGTCGGCGCCGCGGCTGAACCACTCTTGCGGGCAAAGACAGTCTGGTATCGCTCGACATCACCGGGCTCGTCGGCGCCACCGCGGATATAGCCAGGGAGTGGAACGCGACCGACCTTCAAGAGTACCGCCTCTGCTGTCTCATCCACGCTCGGCCTTGCGAGCCACGCACCACCGGCAGCCCGACCCACGAGCGCCACGTCCACCGCATCGCGCCTTTCGCGATCGATGAGTATGATCTTCTCGCCGAGGGCCGGTCGCCCGCGGGTCTGCGCGAGCATCCGCCAGGCTCCGGTATGGTCACCCTCCCGCTCGACCTGAAGAAACAGTCCCTCCCACGCGCCACCCGTCGCAGCCCGACGGCCAACGAGCCGCGCTGGTACAACCCGCGTGTCATTGACGACGACGAGGTCGCCCGGCGCGAGCAGGTCGGGCAGGTCGCAGACGTGCCGGTGTGCAAGAGAGCCATCGCGGCGACGAACGACCAAGAGGCGTGCGGCCGCGCGGTCGGCAAGCGGCTGCTGGGCGATGAGCTCTCGCGGCAGGTCGTAGTCGTAAAGGTCGGCGTCAGGCATGGGTACGAATATCGCGAATCGATCGGCACCCTGCGAATCGCTTCCTACACTTTCCGCGAGGGGCTGCCCGCGCCGACCCGGCCGTCATCCCGGCAGCCAAACAATGAGTGTCAGCTTTGAACATCCGGCCACGATATCCGCTTGCGAATACGGCCTCCGCGAGGGGTTGCCCGTGTCATGGAGCCGGCGTAGAAAACCGAGCGTAGCCTGGAGGGCGAAGCT
>JBGTKO010000130.1:0-5843 GCA_041744595.1 Pirellulales bacterium | reverse complement strand
CCGCCGCGGCTCCTCCCGCGGTCCGCCGCGGCTCCTTCAGAAGCCTGCTATAGTGCCCGCCATGCTCGTGCTCCTCACCAACGACGACGGCATCTTTGCCCCAGGCCTTGCCGCGATGGAGCGGGCTCTCCGCACATTCGCGGATGTCTCCGTCGTGGCTCCATCAACGGAACAGAGTGGCGTCGGCCACGCCATCACCTTCCTCACGCCGCTCACGGCCAAGGAGGTTTTTGATGGCGACCGTCGCCGCGGCTGGGCGGTGGATGGAAGCCCGGCTGATGCGGTGAAACTCGGCATCTCAGAGTTCTGCCCGCGACGGCCTGACCTCGTGGTGAGTGGCATCAACAGTGGGCTCAACGCAGGAATCAACGTGCTCTATTCGGGCACGGTGGCCGCGGCGATCGAGGGAGCGTTCTTCGGCATCACGAGCATTGCCGTCTCACTCGAGTGGGATGATCACGCCGATTATGACCGGGCTGCCGAGATCGGCTTGTCCGTCGTTCGCAATCTTCTCGACCGACGACCGGCCGCAGGGAGCCTCTTCAACGTCAACATTCCAACAAGTGCCCTCACGGGATCGCCGGAGCTTCGCGTCGTGCCGATGGGCGTATCTCGCTACGGCGAGGCCTTCGAGCGGCGGGTTGATCCGCGGGGACGGTCGTATTGGTGGGCCACCAACGAGCCGCCACCGCCACCGTCGCTGACCGAGTCGGATGTGACGGCGCTTGCTGCCGGACACGTGACACTGACACCGCTCGAGTACGACCTCACCCACCGTGCCAGCCTCAGTGCCTTGGCTGCGGGGCCGTGGAGGATCGCCTGAAAGCTCAGCCGCGGCCTGCCACGGCCTTCTGGTACACGAGTACGCCGAGGACGATCACGGCGATCAGGCCGCCGATGAGGACAATCCACAGGCCGATCGGATAGCCGAGGATTTCCCGCGGAACTCGGAAGCGAGAGGGCGTTTCCGTATCCTCGTCCTCGTCTTCCTCGTCGCGACCCCGCCTGGTTGGCTTGGGCTTTCCTTTGACAGGGGGCGCCTTCGCAGCGGGCCGTGGCTTGCTCGAACCGCTGGCCTTCGGCCCTCGAGCCGGCCCGCTCGGTTTTGGCCCCGACGGCCCGCCGCGGGGTTTCGGGTCTGCCGTAGGCAAGAGCGAGATGTCACTCGAACTGTCGCTCAGCGAATCACCGCTCGGAGCAGGTGATTCGATCACCAAACTTCCAGCATCGCGCCTGGGAGGACCACGGCGGGGCGGCGCCGTTCGGGTGGCCGTGGCCGCATGGTTGACGCCCCCCTTGAGCCAGGCGTCGAGCGCATCGGCGACTTCCTGGGCCGTTTGCGGACGGCCCTCCGGATTCTTTGCGAGCATGCGGAAGTAGAGATCGGCAATAGCGGGCGGAACGTCCGAACGTCCTTCGAGAATGTTGGGCGGCGGCTTGTTGAGGTGTGATTGAATGCGTTCAGCGAGCTTACCCTGTGCAAAGGGAGCGTGGCCGACGAGCACATAGTGGAGCGTGCAGCCCAGTGAGTAGATGTCGCTACGACGGTCCGCTTTGTGGCTATCCCTGGCCTGCTCCGGCGAGAGGTAGTCCGCCGTGCCGAGCACCTTCTCGTCAAAGGCTTTCGTCAGCGAGGCCTCATCGTCTCCGTCGTCTTCCAAGGCCAGGCCGAGGTCGAGAATCTTGATCGCACCCTTGCGGTCGAGAATCAGATTGGCGGGCTTGATGTCGCGATGAACGAGCCCTTCCTCATGGGCGTAGTGAAGCCCGATCGCCGCCTGCCTCATGTAGTCGGCCGCGTCGCGGATATCGAGCGGCCCCTCATTCTTGACCTTGGAATAGAGGTCGATGCCCTCGACATACTCCATCACGATGAAGTGAATCGACCCCGACTGTTCCTTGTCGAAGGCGCGGGCGATGTTTTGATGGCCAAGCTGAAATGCGACTCTCGCCTCCCGTTCGAACCGTGCCAAAAATGACGTCTGCTCGACCCGCTGGATCGGAAGCACCTTGATCGCGACCTTTTTGGCGATGGTCGGATTCTCGGCGAGGTAGACACTACTCATCCCCCCTGTCCCGAGGAGGCCGAGCAGCTTGTACTTGCCGAGCATGAATCCCTTGTGCTTGCCCTTCCGAAGTTGCTTCAACTGCCACTCGGTGAGGAGGCTGGCATCGATCATTGCCTTCGGCAACTCGTCGGGCAGACCGATCGAATGGTCGGGCCAATCAGCGACCGCTTTGGTGAGTTGTTCCTCGGAGAGAAGCCCGCTCTTGCGGACGACACCGAGGAAGTCAGCGATGGTATGGACGGGTTCTGCCATGCTCAGACAATGACGGACGCTGCGGGTAGGACTCCCCACCCCGACCCTGAAAGAGTAGCACGAGCTAGCGAAACCGTAATGAGGCTCTACACACGGCGGGGTTGTAGGCTCTGTGACGAGGCTGAGGATACCCTCGCCACCCTGGGCTTCACACCGAAAATCGTGGACGTTGACGCTGATCCGGCCGACGTGGCCCGGTACGGCCTGCGGGTGCCGGTCCTCGAAATCGAAGGGGTTGTCGTGGCCGAGGGCCGATTGGATGAACGGCGGCTGGCCGAGGCCCTTGCCGGGTATCGGGGCCTCACAGGCCCAGGTTGAGCCCACGTCGCGCAAGGTCACCGGCCAGTGCCGCGGCAGACGTGAATAGCTCGGCGTCCCAGCCCGCTGCACGTGCAGCATCGACATGCTCCGGGAGGTCGTCGCAGAAGAATATCTGGCCCGGATCGACGCCCGCGCGGTCCGTGGCCAACCTGAAAATCCCTGGTTCAGGCTTCGCGACGACCTCTTCGTAGCTGAGCACGACCTCGTGGAAGCTCCCGGGCAGGATTCCCCAGCGGAGCCCCAGGAGGTGATGCCAGTGAACGTCGCAGGTGTTGGAGAGGATGCCCGTCGGCACGCCCGAACGCGTGACCGCAGCGATGACAGGCAGCATCGGCACGTTGAGCGTGAACATGTCAGCGGCGGCGATGGCCAGCGCTTCCGGCGCGGAGCGGGTGTCCGTCCGACGAGAAAACTCCGCGTGGAACTCGTCCCAGCCGATCTGGCCGCTCTCGAGGTCGGCCTGGAGGCCCTGCATGACGGCATCGCGGACCGCGGCCGCCGGCGCCCCGCAGACCTTGGCCATCTGCCGAAAGGCCTTCTCGCGGTCAAACATCGCGAGAACGTTGCCGAGGTCGAAGTAGATGAAGGAAGGAGGCATGATGGCAGGCATGATACTATTCTTGCCGCCTGTCCCGGCTCACATGTTCGCAAGGATTACCCATGCCTCCACTCAACCGCACCAGCGCTCGAATCACCCAGCCCCGTTCGCAGGGCGCCTCGCAGGCAATGCTGCTTGGCACGGGGCTTCAGGCCGCCGACCTCGACAAGCCCCAAATTGGCATCGCGAGCATGTGGTACGAGGGCAACACATGCAACATGCACCTTGACCGGCTGGCTGCGAAGGTCCGCGAGGGCGTCGTGGCCGCCGGCATGGTCGGGATGCGATTCAATACGATCGGCGTGAGCGATGGCATCTCGATGGGCACCGAGGGCATGAGTTTTTCGCTTCCCTCCCGCGACCTGATTGCCGACTCGATCGAGACAGTTATGGAGGCCCAGTGGTACGACGCCCTCGTGGCGATCCCCGGCTGTGACAAGAACATGCCTGGCTGCCTGATCGCCATGGGCCGGCTCAACCGCCCTGCCCTCATGGTCTACGGTGGCACGATCAAGCCCGGGCATCTCGCCGATGGGAGCGTGCTCGACATCGTGTCCGCATTTCAGTGCTACGGCGAATACGTCGCGGGTCGCATTGACGATGCCCGGCGGGGCGACATCGTCCGCCACGCCTGCCCAGGGGCTGGCGCCTGCGGCGGCATGTATACGGCCAACACGATGGCAACGGCCATCGAGGCCCTCGGGATGGCCCTTCCCGACTCCGCCTCGATCCCCGCGGAGCATCCCGACAAGGAAGCCGAGTGCCTACGGGCTGGTGCGGCCGCGCTCAATCTGCTCGAGCGAGATCTCAAACCACGCGACATCATGACTCGGCGGGCCTTCGAGAACGCGATGGTCACGGTCATGGCCCTCGGCGGCTCAACCAACGCTGTCCTTCACCTCATCGCGATGGCCCGTGCTGTCGAGGTGGATCTCACCCCCGCCGACTTCCAACAGACGGCCCGGCGCATCCCGTACCTCGCCGATCTCAAGCCCAGCGGAAAGTTCGTGCAAGAAGACCTCCACTCGATTGGCGGTACAAGCGGCTTCATGAAGTACATGCTTGAGAAAGGCCTCATGGACGGCGATTGCATGACGATCACCGGCAAGACGCTCGCTGAAAACCTGGCGTCGAGCAAGGGGCTTGCTTCGGGCCAAAAAATCATTCGGCCGGTCGAGGACCCGCTCAAGAAGACCGGGCACATCACGATCCTCCACGGCAACCTCGCTCCGGACTCGGCCGTCGCCAAGATCACGGGCAAGGAGGGCTCGCGGTTTCGTGGCCCTGCTCGGGCATTCGACAGCGAGGAGGCGATGCTCGCGGCCCTCGAGCATGGTGGAATCAACCGGGGCGATGTGGTCATCATCCGGTACGAAGGCCCGAAGGGCGGCCCAGGGATGCCAGAGATGCTCACGCCCACATCGGCGCTCGTCGGGGCTGGGCTCGGGAACGACGTGGCCCTCATCACCGACGGCCGGTTTTCGGGTGGCTCGCACGGTTTCATCGTGGGCCATGTCGTGCCGGAGGCCCAGGAGGGCGGCCCCATCGCGCTCGTTCAGGATGGCGACATCGTCGTCATCGACGCTGACAACGCGTGCATCGACGCCGAAGTGGATGAGGCGGAGTTTGCCCGTCGGCGAGCGGCATGGCAGCAGCCAACGCCAAAGGCAACGCGAGGCGTCCTCGCGAAGTACATCCGCTGCGTGGCACCGGCCTCGAGGGGCTGCGTCACCGACGAGTGACGTATCGCTGTCGCGTCGTCATCGTGGCAGCGGCAGCGACTCAATCGGCACAGGCGGCCCCGGTGCGATCACGGCCCCCGGTGGAAGTTGCTCAGGTGGAATCGGGGCACCGTAGATCGGGCCAGACGGCAGAGTCATAGGAGGCGGTCCGACGCTTCCTGGCAGTGCCATTCCATCGGGCGGCTCGTAGTAGGGCGCTGCCTGCGGAACGGCAGGAACACCAAGCTTGGCGAGCACTTTGCCAAGAATCCGTTGCTCGAGGAGTGGGTCGCGGCCCACCGGAATCCAGCCGGCATTCGGTGTGGGAGCAGCCACGGGCCGTGGCTGATCGCCCACCTGCTGGCCAAGCGTTTGGAGGGGCGTGCCGTAGCGGTAAAGCGAGTCGTCATTGCGGAACGATGCGCCGCCGGTCGTCGCTCGCATCGGACGAGGCATGAACTCGAGCTCTTTGTCGACGACCACCTCGATCCGCCAGCCGTTCGGGTCAGGTGACATTCGCACGGTGCCAATCCGGCGGATCGACTGGAGCGTCGATTCGAGCCTCTCGGTCCAGCCTACCGAATCGCCTCGCCAGGGCTCGAGGATCGTGGCCCCGGTCTGCGGATACGTATCGATCCGGCCCTCGGTAGGCACGCCATTGGCAAAGACAACCCGCTGTTCCGACCGGACCTTGAAGTAGTCGTCAGTGACATCGACGAGCTTGGTCCACACGACCTCCGCGTCGAGCGGTGGAATGACGACCGCGTTGCCTGGCGCCGGCGGAGGGCCTGGCAGCATGGGGCCGCTCGGGCCAATCACCGCACCTTCGGGCAGTGGCGCGAAAGGGTCCGGCTGAACCATGCCGGGCGGCAGGAATTCCTG
>JBGTKO010000129.1:0-2380 GCA_041744595.1 Pirellulales bacterium | reverse complement strand
CGCTTCGCCGATCGCCGTGGCTAGCAGCCCTCGCCGGTTTCGCACCGCCTTCGCCGAGGCCGACTCCAGGAAGCACCAATCCAAGAGCGGCCCGAGCCGCTGCGATCCTGTCGGCGTATTCTTGTAGATCATGTCGATCGTCGCGAAGTCGCCGGCATACCCGCGCGGCTTCGAGAAAAACCGTTCGGCGGATTGCGTGAGCAGGATGTACGGATGCATCTCCACCTGCACTCTGGCGCCGATCTCGTTCCGAACGTTTTCGTCGAGCGGCCCGCCTTCTCCCAGGCCGGAGTTGAGAAACGACGTGAACTCGCGAAACTGGCCGAGAATCGCTGCCCGCCGGTCGTCGTTGAGCGGTCCGTTCTTGATGATCTCCTGATCGACGTCGTGCATCAGCTTCTTGAACTGTTGGATCGCCGCCACGGCCGGCTCCCACGCCGCATCGACCACGGCGCTCCGCTCTTCCTTCACGCGGAGTTGCTCGGTGAGCATCATCACCCGTTCGCGCAGCCGGCGGGAAAGCGTGAGCGCCACGGCCTGATGCCACCGCGCCGAGAACTCGGCGTCGGCGACGAGCTGGTTGCTCAACCGAGCTTTCGGCAACACCATCAGCAGCGTATTTTCGATCGCCGTTACGTTGCTGGTCGCCGGCGTCCCTTCGAGCAGCGAGATCTCGCCGAGCAACTCACCGGGACCGAGCTTGGCGAGGTATGAATGATCGGCCGACGTGATCGACACCCCGACCAAGCCTTGAAGCACGATGTATAGCGCGTCCGGCGTCTTCCCGGCCTCGAGAATCCGCGTGCCGGAAATCACCTGCCGCTCATGTGAGTTGTCGAGTATCCATTGCACGTCCCCGTCTTCGAGGTCTTTGAGAAATGTGAGGGCGTCGAACATGACTGCGGCTCTCCGTGTGATGGCGCAAGTGACTCGCCCCCCCGTCCGGCAAGAGGGCGTTGATGGGAAGGAAAAGATAAGACGGTCAACGGCCCTTTTGCATTCGGTGAATGGCAGACTGTCATCGCTGGATCGTAGCCCAATCGGTCCGGGGCTGTCTTGCAGGATGCTGGACGGCCTCTGACGCTGACGAAACTGCCCTGTTGGAGTGCGTTTTCTAGCGATCAGCGCAGACTGGCTCCGCGACCGCTGGGCCGATCAGCAGGCTCGTTGGCTGCGATTTCCGCCGGTGATTCGTCCGCCCGCTGACTGCGGGTTCCACGTGTTCGCTCGTCACCTCGGCTGTCCTGGGTATCCTGGGGCGGCATGACGACGAGCCTTACACTCTGTGAGCGGATCGATCTTTCCGAGCCCGACGGTCGCCGTCGGCTCGATGCCCTGCGGAACAAGCTTGTCTCGCAGGGAGACATGGTCAGCCCGGCGAGTCGCCAGCGGACGATCGATGTTTTTGGTGAACCTCTTTCGCCGAGGAAGGTTGTCGAGCGGATCTGCGAGGACGTGCGGGCGAAGGGGCTCGACGCTCTCCTCGACTACTCGCGGCGAATCGACAGGGCCGACATCACGGCCGAGTCCCTCTTCGTAGACCCCGAGGAGCTTGCGCGGGCCCATGCGGGTGCTGATCCTGATTTTTTGGCAGCCGTGCGACGCATCCGTGAACGCGTGACCCGCTTTCAGGAAGCGGTGCTCGCCCGCGACGTGACGGTGCCATTGGCCGGCGGTGGCTCACTCCGCCAGCGGTACGTGCCGCTCGGGCGCGTTGGCGTGTGTGTGCCCGGCGGAGCCGCAGCCTATCCGTCCACGCTGTTGATGACGGTTGTGCCTGCTCGCGTCGCTGGCGTCGAAGAGATCGTCGTCGTCGCGCCCCCAACTCCGTTTGGCGCCGACAATCCGCTCGTTCGTGCGACATGCCACGAGCTCGGCGTGACGACGGTTGTGCGAGCTGGTGGCGCCCAGGCGGTCGCCGCGCTTGCCTACGGCATCGATGGGTTGGCCCGCGTCGATAAGATCGTGGGCCCCGGCAATCTTTTTGTGGCGCTCGCCAAAGAATACGTTTTCGGTGATGTCGCGATCGATTCGATCGCCGGCCCGAGCGAGATTGTGATCGTGGCCGACGGTTCCGCGAGGGCAGAGTTTGTGGCGGCTGACATGCTCGCCCAGGCCGAGCATTCGCCCGGATCGGCGATTCTTCTCACGGCCAGCCGCACGCTTGCCGACGCGGTGACCGCGGCGCTTTCCAAGCAGCTCGCCCTGCTCGAGCGGGCCGACCTCACGCGGGACAGCCTCGAGCGTTTCGCTGGCATCGTCGTGACGCGGAGCGACGACGAGTCAGCAGCGATTGCGCATGAGCTCGCCCCAGAGCACCTCTCGATCGACACCCAGGACCCGGAGGCCACGCTCGTCCGCATCCACCACGTTGGCGCCG
>JBGTKO010000128.1:0-15387 GCA_041744595.1 Pirellulales bacterium | reverse complement strand
TGCATCACGGTCGGCTTCGTTTGCAGATCGGCCGAGATTCGCCTCGATCACCTTCGCAAGAAAACCCTTGCGGGAGTGGCCGACGAGCACAGGACATCCAAGGTCGAGGAACGTGCCCGCGCCCGCCATGAGCGCGAGGTTGTGGGCGTGGGTCTTTCCAAAACCGATGCCTGGATCGAGGCAGATGTTTTGGTGTGGAATTCCTCCGGCCAAAAGCGAGTCGCGACGCTCCCGTAGGTAGTCGTGAATCTCGGCGACAACGTCGCCATACGTTGGATCAATCTGCATCGTCTGCGGTGTGCCCCGCATGTGCATCACGCAGACTCCCGCCCCGGAATCGCGAGCCACCGCGAGCATTGCCGGATCACCTTCGAGGCCGGTCACGTCATTGATGATCTCGGCGCCCAGCTCGACGGCTCTCGCTGCCACGGCAGCTTTTGATGTATCAATTGAAACAGGGACGCCAGCCTCGGCGACCAGCCGTCGCACGACTTCTGACACCCGCGCGAGCTCCGCTGCCTCGCTCACCGGCTCCGAGAATGGCCGCGTGCTCTCACCCCCGACGTCGAGGATGTCCGCCCCCTCGGCCACGAGCTGCTTGCCATGCGCCACGGCAGTCTCGACGCCAACATGCCGGCCCCCGTCTGAAAAGCTGTCGGGCGTGACATTCACGATCCCCATCACGAGTGGCCGCCGCAGAGCCCCGCCCGGATACGGCAGCTCGAGCCGCCGCGTCCGCAAGTGCCAGTGGGTGGGGAGCCTCGCGTTCACCAGGGCTCTTCCATCAGATCCACGACCTGCTTCGCGAGACGGATGATCGCTTCCTGCTGGGTGCTCGCCACCGACCGGCCATACTCCGGCACGAGCGCGGCGGAGCTTCCGACATCCACTGTCGCTGCGGGCAACGGCACATCGCCCGACGCGATCACCGTCCCGCCGCGATCGGCCCACGTGACGAGCACCTGATAGTTCATTTGCACCATGCGGGACTGGTCAGTCGGGCTTTCAACGAGCATCCGCTTCGTGTCGGCCACCACGCGACCGGTCAGCACACTGTCGGCCCCCTCGGGGCTCCCCACGACCTTGAACGGCGTCCGATTCTCGATCTCCTTGCAGACCGCTTCGGTCAGCCGTTCGCCAACGTCGATCGCCGGCGTCGTGCGGTACGAGTCTGCCTGAAAAACCGGCACGTAGATCGTGCGGACGTTCGGGGCGTAGAGGGTGTTGTTTCCGAAGCGGTAGTTGGCGCAGCCGGTGACGGCCACCATCGCAAGGCAGACGGCGAGCCAACACGGCGGATGGCGGCTCGCAGCGGTCACAGGTGTCTCCTCACCGACTCTTGACGTTCGAATGACCGGCTTGACGACGATCGACCAAGCACCCTGTCGCGGAGCGACGGGGCCACGTGTACGACTTCTTTTCCACTCGGCAGAGGCGTCAAAAACGTGGCGGCGCCGTGTCGGCATCCGGCTCGCGGGCAATCGCCGTCTGCGCCTCGGCCTCGGCCGCCATTGCGTCGAGCTCCGCGTCCTTGAGCGAGTCGGGATTGAAGACCCGCGTCAGCCACGGGAATGGATTGTCGGACACGTCCTCGAGCCCGTTGATCGCCTGGTACTTCTCGCGGGCCGCCATCGCGAGCTGGGTGTCGGGATAGTCGCGGGCCACCAATGCGTAGTAGATGCGGGCGGATGTGTAGTGCTTTCCCTTGGCGTAGAACTCGGCCCGCTTCCAGTGACGTTCGGCCAGTTCGTTGGCGATCGCGCCACGGGTCCGCTCCACCCGTGACTCCTCCTCACGGCTGAGCTGGTCGGGGAACTGCACGAGCACCTGGTCGGCAAGAATACTCGCCTCCTCGAGGACGCTTCCTTCATACGCAGGCCCCTGATAGGCCTGAAGCTTGGACTGAAGGCCGAGCAGATGCGCCTGGAGCAGAAAATCACTGTCGGGATACTCCGTCCGCAGGAGGCCATAGAAGTAGTCCGCGTCGAGCCACTGGCGACGAGTGAAGTGGGCATTGGCCTGGGCCATGATGCTGTCGTCGGCCAGCGGGCCACGGGGGTCGTTGATCCGAACATGGTCATAGGCCTTGAGCGCCCGGCCGCGTGTGTCGAAGAGCGGCCGGCTTCGGTCAAAGAGGTTGGGTACGATCGTGAAATACCGATGCTTGTCGTCAAGCGCGACCCAATACTGGGCGATCACGAACTGCCGCTGGGCGATCCGGTCGAGATACTTCGTGTTGGCATACTTGTTGACAATCTCATCGTAGGTGTCTTCAGCCTTGGCGTACTGGTCGGTGAAGAACTGGCACTCACCGAGCTGCCAGAGGGCGTCTTCCTCGAGGGCGGAGTCGGGCCAACGATCGATCACCTGCTTGTACTTGGGGATCGCCGACCGGTAGTCGCCCCCCTTGAAAAACGCATCGGCCTCTTCCATCGCCGCGATGGCGACCTTCTCGTTGGGGCCACGGCCAACGAGCTTCTTCCACCGTCGCTTGACGTTGTCTGCCCTGAAGTAGTCGAAGCCGTAGTCATTGTTTTTGTACTCCGACGAGATCACCTCCGATGACGCATCTTCGCCGAGCTGCTTGTCGACGCTCTGCGACCAGGGCCATGTCGGTGCCTTGAAACTCGCGCAGCCTGCCACCAGGCCGCAGCAGGCGACTGCCGCGACGGCAAGCGGAGCGAATCGCTGGCGAGAAGTGTCTGGCATCGGGGAGCGGGCTCGTGGGGTGTCAGGAGGTGTGGCGGCGAGCAGGACGGCGTCCAGAAGCAACGCGGGTGGGGTGACCGAGCAGGTGAGCGAGGTATCCAGCGATCACGCCACGTGCTTCCGCAGCGGCCGCCGGAGTGGCTTCGCCCCGACCGCGGAGTGCGGCAAGCGCCGCCGTGGAAAGCGAGGCAACGGCACGTCTGCCACCACGGCAGTTCGGACAGAGCGTGCCACCGGCGAGCAGGCCGAAGGCGGTGCGTCCGGTCATTGGCAGCGGCCCGCGGCATTCCACGCACAGGCCCGTCTCGGGCGCATGCCCGACAATCCGGAGGATCGCCATTTCTGCACGCAGGAGGATCGACGCGAGCTTGCATTCGTCGCCTCGCCATCCTGAGAGCTGCCGCACGGTCGTATGTGCCACGTCGAAGAGCTCCGGTTGAGGGTCGGCGTCGGCCGTGAGGACATCGAGCAGTTCGGCCACATACAGACCGCCCAGCACCGCCGCGAGGCTCATGCCGACACGAAACCTGTTTTCGAGACTGGCTTCGGTGAGCAGGTCGAGCCCGCCCGACGATTTGCGGATGACGAGTACCTGACTCGTGGAAAGCAGGTCAAGGCCGCCATCAAAACTGCTCTTTGGACGCCACGCTCCCTTGGCCAAGGCCCGCAGCTTGCCGAACTCACGGCAGTAGATCGAGACGACGCTGCTCGTCTCACCGAACGGAATCGTTCGGATCACGATCGCGAGCGTCTTCTCAGCCGGCATGGGGCTTCTTCTGTGGACGACGTGGTGGAGCAGGCAGGCCGATCGCGACCATGACATCATGCTCCTTCCTGCGCATCCTGCGCCGCTCACCAGGAGTGCCGTCATCGAAGCCGGCGAGGTGCAGCAGGCCGTGGACCACGTAGTACGCCAATTCCTGTCTCGGCTGCCAGCCGACTTCGTGGGCAACCCGCCAAGCGGTGTCGGCGCTCACCACGATGTCGCCGGAGAAGTCGCCATCACATCCCGAGAGATCGAAGGTGAGCACATCGGTCGGGTCGGCCGAGCCCATCCAGCGTTCATGGAGCGCTGCGATGCCTGGATCATCAACCACGGCCACCGTGATCTCCGCGGCTTCAACTTCGAGCACCGCGATCGCCTTGCGAGCGATCCGCTCGAGCCACGCGGCATCGACTCGCACGGCCTTCTGGCGGTTCACGACTTCAACAGTGATCGACATGCCCGTTGTTCTACCCGTTTTCACATGGTCCGCCGGGCGACCCCTCGCCGGCTCGCGAATTCGCAAGCGGATGCGTCGCCAGGCGAGGACTGGGGGCCATCGCGATCGTCATGGGCCTGTACGAGCTCGGTCCACTCGGTGGACGGCCCGGTAGGCGAAGCTCGCCGCCGAACGGCGGACGTCGGGGAACGGTGATGGCTGCGCGCTCACGATATGAGACAAGTGTGCTCGATCTCGGGGCACACGATCTCTGGCAAGGTCAATCGCGAGGTGTCGCGGTTCCAACCGCATTCGACCAAACTCTCCGGATGATCGATCGCGGCCGCAAACTGAGCGTCACGTCGTCACCCGTGGTCTTCGTCGGTAGTCGAGGAAGGCTGACCGGGAGCGTCCGCAGTCGCAGGGACTTTGGGCATTGCGGACGAAGTTGCTGGCTCACTCGCATGGACCGAAGTCCCGTTGCGTCCCGCAAGCACCACACCAAGGGCCTCCTGTGCCGCTTCGCTGGCGGCGGCAGCTACATCCTTGAGCCCTGGCGACGTGTCGGGCGGAGCGGGCGGTTGTTCGTCGTCAGTTTTGAATTGCGGTGGCTTCGGACGGAAGTCCTGAAGGTGCTGTCCGACGCCTTCGTAGTACTCGGGGACAGCCCGCTCCAGTTCCTCGATGAATGTTCGATTGCCGCTGAACCGACCGGCAATATCGCGCACCATCATGACTCGGAACGAGGTCGGAAGTCCTGCCGCGAACACGGCATCAATATCGGTCGACTCGGCTCTCAACTGGGCGAGTGTCAACCTTACCGCCGGGGCTCGCCCCGGCATCTGCGCTTCGATGTGGATGTCCGTGGGGTCGGCTTTCGACAACTGCTTGATGAGCCAGTTGACACGACTCGACGCACGCTTGGAGTCTGGCGCGCTTAACGTCATCGACACGATGATGCACCGCCGGACAAGATCTGCCTGGACATGCAGCGAGTCTGCGGCGTCTGGGATGTCGAGACTACACTCGAGCACATGGTCCTTTGCCAACCGCTCCGTGTCTGTGGCCACGCGAGCGGCTGGATCAAACGTGTGGAGCCGTGTCAGTTTCTGCCTGACTGGTCGTCGCAACTTGCGCGTCATGAGAAGCGAGACGTCGCGTAACTCCTGATGCCACGCGCCGATGGTGCTGATGACTTCCGGCGCCGCTTTGTTCAAGGCGCTGCGTGCGTTGACTGCAAGGACGACGTCCTTCCATTCCTTGTTCATGCGATCGAAGCGACGCACGCCAGTCGAATCGTGTGACAGGTAGCTAACAAGCTCAGACAGAATGAACTTCTGCTCAGCATTGCCGAACTCGTCATCGCCGATCAGCAGCATCGCCTCCGTCACGATGAACATCCACGACCAGTGAAAGAGCACCACCGTGCGCGACAGCACTTTGCCGACGGCGATCGGGGAATGCGATGGAAGTGCGACGAATTGATTCGAAATCGTCACGATCGCGTCGATGCCTTGCTCTTTCGCTGCGCAGGCGTACTGTCTGACTTGTTCGCCGTCGAGCTCGGCATTACCGATTTTGCTCTCGACGAGTGCCGACCACGTCCGACCGTGTCCGGTGACGAGCGAAATGAACCCGTCCGGACGCAGATGCTTGCCCTCGGTCAATTGCTTGAACACGACTTCGGTGAAGCAGCTCACTTCAGTACGCTTTCCGACCTTCTGTCCAATCGTCGCCATCATCCGGTCGGCAAACGAGGGAACGGCCATCATCGCCGCGAGAAAGACGGACGTTGCTCGAACTTCCTTGCTCGAGTCAGCGGCAACAGGGATCAAGCGAGCTTTCTCTCCCTTGACGAAGAACTCCGGGCGTGTCGACATCGTTGTATCCCCACCTGACAGGATGCTGGTCGACGAGCGCTCCTTGCGCGTCATCGCTCGCGAGAACGTCGCGCGACGAGGATAAGGATAGGACGGTCAACGGCACTTCTGCAACGGGTGTGGTGGCCAGCCGGTTCCGGTGGTCAAGGACTCGGGGGCACGGTCGCCCACGACGATCGGTATCGACATCACCTCGCCCGTGATGCGCCGCGATCGCCTTGCGAGCGATCGACATGACAGGTTGTTGTACCCGTTTTCACGTGTTCCGCCGGGCTCGTCACGATCAAGTCCTGGGGCCATGACACGAGCGGGCATCGCTACTCGACGAGTCCTCTGCGCCCCCTGGCACTCCGAAACGCGGTCGGCGACAGCCCTGTGTCTTGCTTGAACTGATTGTTGAAGGTGCGGATGTTCGCAAAACCTGTCCGTCGGGCAACCGCTCTGATCGGGTCAGAACCGGCCAGGAGCTCACGTTTCACCCGTTCAAGGCGCAGCCGATTGATCTCATCGGCGACCGTCGTGCCGATCGAGTCTTGAAACCAGCCATCGAGCGTGCGACGAGCGACGCCGAGGGTCTTGGCGACGGCGGCTACGCTGAGCGGCTTGTGGAGATGCGCCGCGATGTACCGCAGGGCCTGCCCCACGAGCGGGTTATCGACGGCGAAAAAATCGGTGGAGTGCCTGACGACGAGGCCCACTGGAGGCATAAAGACGGCTTGCGGATCGATGAAGGGCGACTTCCCTTGACGCTTGGCGTCGATGAGAGCGTCGAGCATTTCCGCCGCCGTGTAGCCCCGTTTTTCGTCGGGCATTTCAACGGCGGTCAACCCAGGTTCGGGGTGCCCGCAGTGAACCTCTTCGTTGTGGGGGCAGACGATGGCGATTTGCTCTGGGCAGCGCCACCCGCGCCGCTTCGCGGCCTCGATGATCACACGGGCCCAGCGGGGATCGATGACGAGCAGCCCGAGCGGCACTTTCCATGTGGTCATCCAGCGTTCGATCAAGCGCACCCCTTGTTGCCACTCTCGATAGTTTATGTGGTCCACGACCGACTCGATGCCGAGCCAACCGTCAAAGCCAAGGTTTTCGGCGAATGCCTTTATGGCCTCGGCCTGGAGACGCACGCCGACATCGCCGATTTGACTGAGCGCCGCAAGGTATCGAAAGCCGCGACCCAGCAGGTGCTCGGCCACCTGTTTGCCGGCAGCCTCAAAGTCGGGAAACACGCCTGGCAGGCCCTTGGCCGGCGAAGCAAGCCAGACGTTGACAGCAGGCAGATCAAGCCGTCTGGCCCGTTGGCCGCCGAGCTTCGTGATCCGGCCGATGATCCCGTCGTAGGGCAACGGACGCCCCGGGTTGGCCAGCAACGAATGGTCAGCCCACTCGTCCACGATGATTGTCCAATCGGAATGCTGCCGCGCGAATTCCTGAATTCCGGAATAGGGTCTTCCGAAGGGTTCATGGGGCGCGGCTCATAAGGCTTCCAGCGCATCAATCCGCAGCGGTCTCTGGATTGTGCCAGATTTATCTATCTGCACAACCGATTTTGCCATCCGTATTCACTATGATCCCCAGTGCTGGAAAACGGCTTCGCAGTCGCCCGTGATCGAGTCAACGAAAAGGTGGGTTCCATGAATGTTCGAACGCATCGGTTTTCTTGGGGTTCGATGTCGGCAATCGCCGTCGCCGCCAGCAAGACTGTCACAGTTGCCGCAGGCGGGGCGGTCGGTTCGCTGACGCTTACCAACACAGCAGGGACCTTTACAATGGCTGGTTCATCGGCCATCACGATCAACAGCGGTATCAGCTTCGGCAATCCCGCCGGGCTCACCTGGACCGCCCCAATCATTGTGGGCGACAATCAGATCTGGAGCCACGGTGGTAGCAACTCTACTGCAAAAAATATCCAGACCGGAGGAACGAATCTCAACGGCCATTCGCTGACCTGGAACTCTACAAACACCACCGCCAACAGCGGCTTTGCCCATAGGACGATCACGGGCAACGGCAGTATCGTTAAAAATGGAACCGAATGGCTTACTCTAGCTGGCACAACCGCCGCGTTAGAGAACACCTACACCGGCAACACCACGATCAGCGCCGGAACGCTTGCGATCAATGGGGCCGGCTCGATCACATGAAGCAGGTGGCACTCGCCATGCATTCCTACCACTCAGCCCGCGGCAAACTCCCGGCGACGATCAACAACGCCAACCCGAATCCGGGAGGCTGGGGGAGCGGCGGTACGGATAGCTGGAATGCGATGATCTTTCCGATGCTCGAGCTCCAGGGGCTTTACGATTCGCTCGACCTCAGGAACAAATTATTCCAGACTGCCAACAACAGGGCGGCTGCCAGCGTGGTCATGCCAGGATTGATTTGTCCGAGCGATCCAGCAGGATCCAAGCCGATCTTCGAAAACCGCTGCAACCTGTACATGAGCACCTGGAGCATCGGCCACGGCCAGTGGTACGCGGGTTCCTTCGGGCCGAGGCCGGTTCGCAACGCGTGCCACCAATGTCCGACCAACGCGGCCTGGAGATCGTCACCAATCGCGTCGCGGTCGAATTCCTGCTGCAACGGTGACGGAACCGACACGTACACACCAGGCTTCTTCAGCAGCGGGGCGAACGCGATCTCCTTCGACGATTGCCAGGACGGCACATCGAACACGTTTCTGCTCTGCGAGACACTGCCACGGGAAACGGGCCATAACGGCGTCTTTGCACTGAATCCGATGACCGTGACCACGATGATTCCGGTCAACACGTTCGCGCTTCCCGCAGAGCTCCCGCCCGACGTGGCAGGGTGCATCGGCGGCAATGTCCGCGACAACCGCATGAACGGCATGAAGAGCCATCATCCCAACGGCGCGACGGCGGCGCTCGCCGATGGCTCGACGCATTTCATCTCGGAAACGATCTCGATGCCCGTGATGTGGGCGTTGGGCACGCGGAAGCTCGGCTCAATCGACGTGGTCCAGCCCTCCCTGGAATGAATGAGGCTCGAACGGTGGTATCCCAAGTCGTCGTCGGAACCCTGGTCCTTCTGGCCCTGGTCTCATGCTGTAGCTCCAAGGGGCTTGTGCCGGTCGAAGGACGCGTGACCTTCAATGGCCGGGAACCTCAGGTTATGGGGTATCTGTTTTTCGTCCCCCGCGAGATGACGAGCGACAAGCTTGAGAACAGTACCGGGCCCCTTTCAGGCACGACCATGTTCGGCCCGGATGGCTTCTTCCGTGGAACCACGTTCAAAGACGGTGATGGCTTGCGGCCCGGCACCTATGAGGTTCGCCTTGCCTGTGAAGGTTCGCCGGCAGGGAATCTCTCGCCGGAAGAAGCCCATAGTGCACCGGCCCAGTCGCGCGTGCCCAAGGGCTTCAAGCCGCCCGATCTCGTCGTTCCCGCCTCCGGTGCTCGCCCGGTTCGCTATGACCTTGATGTCACCGTGGACTGACCACGGCCCTAGCCTCCCTCAAGACCCAGGACCCTTTCCACGATGAAATTCCCTGCTTCTCTCGCCGCGTTCCTTTGCGGCCTCGTGCTCTTGTCGGGATTCGCCGATGCGGCTGCCCCCATCAAGCCGCGAAAGTCTGGAGAGCGCGGCACCGAAGTCCTCGTGGAGCTGACGCCGGAGGGCGTCAAGCTCGAGGCCGAATACACCGCCATGCTCGAGCGCGCGCGGGAGGATCTCAAGAAGGCAGTGCCGGCCGTGGATGAGGTCAAGAAGGCAGCCATCCTCGGGCTGCTCGAGGCCGAGCTGGGGGCTGCCAAAGAGGTTGCGGCCTTGGACAAGGCGCTCCGCAATACCCGAGCCAGCGAGGACAAATACACGGCCCTCGTTGAAAAACTTCGAAGCGCGCCTGCTAAAGTCGCAGCGCACGAGAAGAAGCTGCAAGAAGCGCTTGCCTTGCCGGAGAGCGACCCTGCCAAGGCAAAGCTCGTGACAGACACCACGAAGCAGGTGGAGCGGGCGAAGGCCGACCTGGCGAAGCTCCCCAAGGACGTTGAGAATGCCAAGGTCGCCTTCGAAAACGCGGGTACCGAGGAGGCGAAGCTCACGAAGGAGGCCGAGGTCGCGAATCAGGCCTGCGCCACTGCCAAGGCCGATACCTGGAATGCGCTCGATGCCCTCGGCTTGGGCGACCTCCTCGGTAGCGACAAGCTCGATGCCAAACTCGCCACGTTCATCGTCCTCTCGGAGGGGCAGCCCCGGTTCCTTGCCCAGTTCGCCCAGCAGGGGCCAGAAAACAAAAAAATCCTCGACCAGCTTCTTTCCGACACCCCGCTCATGCTCCAGATGATCGTCGGCGACGGCCCCTACTGGGGGAAATACGGCGAGGCGATGGAGATCTATCAGGCGATCCAAAAGGCGAGCCCGAAGGCGTCCGAAGGGGTGCTCCAGCGCATGGCCGTCGCCGTGAGCCTGGTGCATGCCGTGCCGATGACCGAGCGGGGGGCCGGTGATCCGAAGCTCGCCGCCAAAAAGATCGACCCTGTGAAGCGCTACCTCAGCTACGAGAAGGCATTTCTCGCCGGCGAGCTCGACCCCGCCTTCAAGGATCTCAGCACCTGGGAGCTTACCAATGTGGTCGATGGCGAGGATTCCGACGAAGCCTTCGCCTGGGCACGCGAGATGATGCGGAGCTATCGGCCCGACCTCATCGGGCGGGATTACAACGACCTTCGCTACTCTCAAGTCGTCGATGCCGAGATCCAGTACACGAGCCAGTTCGTCGGCGAAGACCGTCCCGAGCTGATGTTCATGCAGAACGTCCTGGCCAACGGGGGCATCTGCGGTCGCCGCGCCTTCTTCGGACGGTTCGTGCTGCGGGCCTTCGGCATTCCTACAACGGCCCGCAAGGAACCCGGTCATGCCACGCTTTGCCAATGGTCACCCGACGGCTGGATCCCCTATCTCGGCGGCAACTGGGGCGGCCGCGCGATGATTGACCGCTACGGCCGCGATTCGCACTTTCTTGCCAACTCCCAGGCTCGTGAAAACGAGCAGGAGTTTATGCGGGTGAAGCGGGCGCAGTGGATCGGCGACCTCATGGGCGAGCCCATGGTTTTTGGACTGCATGACCCCAAGTTCAAGCCGCAGTTCTGGTATGCCGTTTCACTGGCCGAGCAGAGCCGGGCCGGCGACGGAAAAAAGGCGAACATCAGAAATGCTCTGCCCATCCATTCTTCGGTGGAAGCCGCCGCAGCCGACCGGGCCGTCACGGTGGACAGCGCCGGCGTGATCACCATCCCTGCCGTCGCCACGAAGATACCCGCGGATAACATCGCACCCGCAGCCTGGGGCGCACACCCTGCGGTGACATTCATGGAAAGCAACCTCGGTGGCATGCAACTGCATTACTCGCGCTACGGCGGAACGCAGATGCTCAAATACACCTTCGATGCCCCGAAAGCAGGCGCGTATGAGCTCACGTCTCGGATCGCCAGCACGCGATGGGACATGAATCTGCTCGTCTCCGCCAACGGCTCAGCGTTGGTGACCATGCCCATCCCCTTCAACAGCGGCCTGTGGCAGACCAGTCAGCCAATCCTCGTTGAGTTGAAGGCCGGAACCAACACGCTCTCGTTCGCCCGTGCCGAGGACATGCGCAAGGGAATCGCCATCCGTGATTTCAGACTGAAGCCCGTGAAGTAAACGCCCCCGGATGAGCCGAAGAGATGTCGTTCCACCTCATGAAGGAATCCATGCGAATTCTTGTCATCCTGCTCGCCACGGCTTGTCTCACGCTACCCGGCCTCGCGCAAGAAGCTCCGCCATCGGGCGCGCTGAAACTCCATGCCATTTTCGATAGCGACATGGTGCTGCAGCGAGGCAAGCCGATCACCATCTGGGGCTGGGCCACGCCTGGCCACAAAGTCTCGGTGCAACTCGGAAGCGACAAGGCGGAAGCCGAGGCCGACGGCGAGAAGGGGCGATGGGAGGTGACTTTTCCCGCTCGTGAGGCGAGCGCTGATCCGCAGACCCTCATCGTCACCGCCGCCAATGAGAAGATCGAGATGGGCAACATCGTCGTCGGCGACGTGTGGGTGATGTATGGCCAGAGCAACATGGCATTCCCGCTCGGCAAAGTCCTCCTCCGGGACATGGAGTCCGCTCAGGCGAACCTGCCCAACCTGCGGCTCTTCTCGATCACGACAAACGAGCAGGCGGACATGCAGGAAGACATCCGCCGCGAGGCGATCGACACCGGGGGCTGGGTGGTGTCAACGCCGGAGACTGCCCTCGAGTTCTCTGCCATTGGGTATGTCTTCGGCTCCCAGCTTCAGCGGGCCTTGGGTATCCCCATCGGCATCATCAAGAACTCCCGGGGCGGCGCCTCGATGGAGGGCCTGGTGCCCTTCCGCAAGTTCCAGGAAAACCCGGCGGCCAAGGCCCTCGCGGATTCGATCACGGCCCGCCGGGCCACGTTTGACATGCGGGAGGAAGCCCTCCGGGTCTGGGGAATTCAAACCGCGCGTGCGAAGTCAAAAGGTCTGCCCGAGGCGAAGTGGCCCCAAAAACCGCAACATACCGAGAACGTTCCTTCCTGGAACATTCCGGGCATGAGCCCGGGCCACCCCGGCAGCGTCTACAACGGCATGTTCGGCGTGTTCCAGGCCTTCAATATCAAGGGCGTGCTGTTCCACCACGGACACAACAACGCGATGGTCAGGCAGGGGCTGCGTCCCAAGTTCTACCGTTGGATGATGAAGGCGTTGATCGAAGGGGTTCGTGAGGACTTCAAGGACTCTGACATCGCGTTCGGGGTGATTGGTTTCTGTGCCGGCGGCCCGCCGCAAAGCGAGGAAAATTTTGAAGCGGAGCCACCTGGTCCGGCCTTCATCCGCGAAGCTCAGCGGCTCGGCGTGGCCGACTTGAACGATCCGGAACACACCGGGTACATCCCCGCCTACGACGTGCAGGTCAAGGGCCTCCATCCGAGCAAGAAGCGCGAGCACGGCGTGCGGGCTGCGCGGTGGGCACTCACCAAGATTTACGGCAGGAAAGACATACGCTGGGATGAAGCGAAGTTGCTCTCGGTGGTGACCAAGGGCGACGAGATGATCCTGACCTACGACAAGCGGGTTCATCCGGACGATTCGGGAACCATCCTGGAAGGCTTCTCGATCGCTGGCGAAGACGGAAAGTTCTTCATGGCACATGCCCGCAACTCGTTGGTGGGTGCCGGTACAGAGAAGGCAAAGACCGTCCATGTCTGGAGCCCACTCGTGAAGAATCCGGTCGCCCTCCGCTATGCCTGGGGGCACAGCCCGCTGGGCAATCTCAAGGTCCAGGGCCATCCCGACATGCCCCTTCCCGAGTTTCGCACCGACGCCTGGGATCTCCCCGAAAGCGAGGATCTCCTCGTTGAATCGATCACCAGGGAGTTTGCGAAACAGTGGGAAGACGACGGCACAGCACGCCTCGCCTACCGCCGCACCGAAGAAGCCAAACGCGCCCTCGAAATCATCGAACGGCTCGAGACGCTCGGGCAGCCGACGGACTGACGATCCCGAAACCGAGGCCCGTTCGTGCCGCCCGGAGGGGCGGCGCGAGCGGCTGGGCCATGGATGGCCAGCCGGGGTCAAGCAGTCCGTTGGTCAGGGTACTTCACCCGCCCGTGGTACACGGCAGTGAGACTCTTCACGAGGCTTCTCTCGACGGTATTGAGCTCTTCGAGCGTGAGGCCGCATTCGTCGAACTGGCCGTCTTGGAGCCGCTTCTGCGCCAGGTCATGGACGAGATTCTGGATGCGGGCGGGCGTGGGCTCGGTGAGCGTGCGGCTCGCGCTCTCGGATGCGTCGGCAAGCATCATCACGGCAGACTCGCGGGTGCTTGGCTTCGGGCCGGGATACCGATAGGTCTGTTCCTTTGGATTGTCGCCGTTGGGGTCGGCCTGCGACCGCTCCGTGGCACGGCGGTAGAAAAACTCCACGAGCGTCGTGCCGTGGTGTTCGGCAATCAAGTCGATGATCGGCTGCGGCAGGTTGTATTGTCTGGCAAGCTCCACGCCTTCCTTGACGTGGGCGATGATGATGAGCGTGCTCATCGCCGGCACGAGCGCCTCATGGCGGTTTTCCTGCCCCTGGTTCTCGATGAAGTAGGCGGGCTTGAGCATCTTGCCGATGTCATGGAAGTAGGCGCCGACACGCACGAGGAGACCGCGGGCGCCGATCGACTCGGCCGCCGCCTCGGCAAGGCTCGCCACGTTGATCGAGTGGTTGTAGGTGCCCGGTGCGCGACGGACGAGCTCCTGGAGAAGCGGGTGGGCCACGTCGCCGATTTCGAGCAGGCTCAGGTCGGTGAGCACGCCGAACGACCGTTCCACGAAGGGCAACAGGCCAGACATGAGGAACCCAGCAAGGAGAGTCCATGTGCCCATGAGGGCGGCCTCGTAGACCATTTGGAGATCAAACGGTCGTTCGTGGAGCAGGTTGACGCCGATCTGCGTGAACATCGCCACGGTACCGGCCCAGAGGCCCACGTAGATCAGCTTGCTGCGGCTTCGGATGCGGCCCGTCCAGAAAACCATCGCGGCAGCCGCGGCGGTGAGCGTGATGTACTCCGGCAGACCACGGCCGAGGCCGAGGACCACGACGAGCGCCACCTCGGCGGCCATGAGAAGGGCGAGGTCTTCGTCGTACGCGATCGCCATCGTCATGGCAAACAACAGGAGCGGCACGACATGCGCCTGCCAGGCGTCGGCCGCAGCGAGCATGCAGAGCACGATCGTGACGACCGAAAACCCCAAGAGCGTCACGACATGTCCGAGGTCGGCAAGGAGATCTCGGTGGTTCAGGTGGATGTAAAAGGCCGAGAGTGTGAAGAGCGCGGCAAACATGCCGAGCATCGCCATCATCCGCACGATTCGCTGCCGCGGGTCTTGCTGCCGCAAAAACTCGTCGTGCTCCCGGCGAAGCAGGACGAGTGATTCTGGCGTCACTGGCATGCTTGCCTCCGCGAGGAGACTGCCCTTCTGGTAGGACACAAACTGGGCCGGCGTGCGGTCGGCGGCCTCCTGTTTGGCCTTCGCGGTGCTGTCGCGGTCGATTTCGAGCGTGCCCGAAAGCCGTGCATCGATCCAGGTCACGATCCGGTCAACAAACGGACCCTCCCCAAGTTCGTCGATGAGCTTCGTCCGCAGCCGGGTCTTCGCCTCCACGAGGAGAACCTGCGGCACCTGCACGCGGATCGTCTCACCCGGATTGCCGATCGGGTGGACATCGACCTCGTTCTGACTGCCCTCGTCGAACGTGTGCTGAATCTTCTCGAGCACGCCGTTGGCCTCGAGCTCCTGGAACGCAAGATCAATGCCCTTCTCGACCAGAAGAAGCTTCTCCTTCGTGTCGATCCGGCTGCGAAACCGCTGAAACTCGATCTCGGCCTTCGCGATTCGCTCGGCCATCTCGGGCGTGAGAGGCCGTGGCTTCTTGGGAGTGCCCGACGGTTTCAGAGAAGGCTGATCGGGCTTGGATGGCTTGGCACCCGGCGGGGTCGAGAGGTCAGGCGGCTCGGGCGCCATCGGCGGCGGCTGGGGTGGTGGCACGAATTCGAGGAGGCCGGCGGCCTCGGGTGCGAGTTCGCTCCAGGCT
>JBGTKO010000127.1:0-32834 GCA_041744595.1 Pirellulales bacterium | reverse complement strand
CGTCCGGCGACATGGCACGGGCACCCCCGAGCCGGCGCGCAGCAAAATGGGTACTGACAGCCTCGACCGGTCCACGCTCCCACGGCTCAGGCGCCGTGGGCTCTTATGGGTGCGAGGTCGATAGCCGTCGAGCTATGCCTGGCGCGAAGTACGTGAGGATCGCATCGGCCCCGGCACGCTTGATCACGAGGAGGCTTTCGAGGGCCGCCTTCTCGCCATCGAGCCAGCCGTTTGCCGCGGCCGCCTGGATCATCGCGTATTCACCGCTCACCTGATACGCAAACGTCGGCACGCCAAACGCCGTCTTCACGCGATGGATTACGTCAAGCGACGTGCCGGCCGGCTTCACCATCACCATGTCGGCCCCCTCTGCCAAGTCAAAGGCTACTTCGCGGAGCGCCTCAGCGGCATTGGCCGGATCCATTTGATACGTCTTCTTATCGGCGACTCCCAGCGCCGCTGCGGTGCCGAGCGACGCGGCACTTCCCACGGCGTCACGAAACGGCCCGTAGAACGCTGACGCATACTTGGCGGCATACGAGAGGATCGAGACCTCGCTCGTGCCGGCTTCGTCGAGCGCCTCACGAATCGCGCCCACGCGGCCATCCATCATGTCAGACGGCGCCACCACGTGGCAGCCAGCCTCGGCGAGCACGACCGCCTGCTGGCAAAGGACCGCGACCGTCTCGTCATTCGCGATCTGGCCATCGATGAGCAGGCCGTCGTGTCCATGGGTCGTGTACGGATCGAGGGCGACATCGCAGATGATGCCGAGTGAGTCGCCGAACTCCACACGCACGGCTCGCACCGCGCGGCAGGCGAGGTTTTCTGGGTTCACAGCGTGACTGCCGTCGTCGGTCTTCAATCCAGGTTCAACGACTGGAAAAATCGCGATCGCCGGGAGGCCGAGGCGAAGGGCCTCCTCAGCCGCCTTCACGATGCCGTCGATTGACAGCCGTTCGACGCCCGGCATGCTTGGCACCGGAAACGTCGCCTCGTGATCGTGGACAAAAAGCGGCCAGATAAGATCGGCTGGCGAGAGTACGGTCTCGGCGACAACGCGCCTCAGCCACGTATGTCGCCTCAGGCGACGCAGGCGGGTCGTGGGGAAGGCGCCAGGGAAATGCGGCTCGGTCATGCTCGATCATCCTGGGTGATGGCCGAGCCAAGCTCGAGCACGGGTGACGTGGCATCGCCAGTGCGCGTGGCAATGGCACACGACTCGTCGCTCTCCCACACCGCGACCCGCCGAGCCACGACACCGAGGTCGGCAAGTACATGCGGCGCGACGACCTCGACGAGATACCGGGCCATGTTTTCCGCCGTTGGGTTCCAAGGCAGGAGAAAATACTTCGTGGGATTGGCAAGCGTCACGGCGGCAAGCGCCGTGGCATCCTCGGCCCAGAGGATGAAGGCGTGGTCCCACTGCTCGTCGAGCCAGCCCAAGAGCCGCCGCTTGATGAGGGCGAAATCGATGACCCGGTCCACCGCATCGACCTCAGTGCCCCCCGCGATCGCTTCAACCTCCACTTCCACGCGGTAGTTGTGGCCGTGGAGGTAGGCGCAGCGGCCCTCGTGGCCCAGCAAGCGGTGGCCGGCACAAAACCGCAGGCTCCGGACGAGAGAGAGCCGGGTGAGGGTGGGCTCAGGCATGACGAGAACGCAAGGCGGGTGGTGATACGGTGAAAACTCAATAATACCCCGAGGTTTTGGAGTGTGGAGCACAACACAAAAGGGGGTATGCTCCTAGCCGATTCCATCGTCTCAACTCCACGCTCCAAACACCATGATTCTCGTGACCGGCGGCGCCGGATTTATTGGTAGCAATTTTGTCCTCGACTGGCTCGCTTCCTGCGACGAGCCTGTCGTGAACCTCGACAAGCTCACCTACGCTGGCAATCTCGCGAACCTCGAACGCCTGGCCGGCGATCCTCGGCATGCGTTTGTTCGCGGCGACATTGCCGACCGCGATCTCGTGGAAGGGCTTTTGAGTGAGCATCGCCTCCGGGCGATCGTTCATTTTGCAGCAGAGAGCCACGTCGATCGCTCGATCCACGGGCCGGAGGATTTCGTCGCAACGAACATCGTCGGGACGTTTCGGCTCTTGGAAGCCGCGCGATCTTACTGGGCAAACCTGCCGGGGACCGAACGCGATGGGTTTCGGTTTTTGCATGTCTCGACCGACGAGGTTTTCGGGACGCTGGCGTCAACAGATCCTCCGTTCAACGAGGAGAACGCGTACCAGCCAAACAGCCCGTATGCCGCGAGCAAGGCGGCGAGCGATCACCTCGTCCGTGGTCATCACCACACCTACGGCCTGCCCGTCGTCACAACCAACTGCTCCAACAACTACGGCCCCTGGCAGTTTCCTGAAAAACTCATTCCGCTGTGCATCCACCGCGCGGTGAGCGGCGAGCCGCTTCCGATCTACGGCGATGGCAAGCAGGTTCGCGACTGGCTCTATGTGGGCGACCACTGCAAGGCGATCCGCCGCGTCCTCGAATCGGGCCGCACCGGCGAGGTCTATTGTGTCGGCGGGTCCAGCGAGATGGCCAATATCGATGTGGTCAATCTCCTCTGTCGGATTCTCGACGAGGAAGAACCGCGAGCCGATGGGAAGTCGTATGCAACGCAGATCACGTATGTGACCGATCGGCCGGGGCATGACCGCCGGTATGCGATTGACCACGGCAAGATCACGTCGGAGCTTGGCTGGCAGCCGAGTGAATCGTTTGAATCGGGCCTGCGAAAAACCGTCCGCTGGTACCTGGACCACGCCCAGTGGGTGGCCGACGTGACGAGCGGTGCCTACCGCGACTGGATCAACCGAAACTATGCAGCAGGGGCGGCTCAATGAAACTTCTGGTGACCGGGTCGTCGGGGCTCATTGGTAGCGAAGTCGCAACGCATTTTGATGCCCAGGGTTGGGAAATTCACGGCATCGACAACAACCAGCGGGCCGTGTTCTTCGGCGAGGCAGGCGATACGCGGTGGAACCAACAGCGGCTGGCCGCGAGCCTGCGGAACTTTCATCACCACGAGCTCGACATCCGCGACCGGACTGGCGTGCTCACGCTCGTAGCGGAGGTGAAACCCGATGCAATCGTGCATACGGCCGCACAGCCTTCGCATGACCGTGCCGCGGCAATCCCGTTCGACGACTTCGATACCAACGCGGTCGGCACGCTCAATCTCCTCGAAGCCGCCCGCCGGATCTGCCTTGAGAAGCCGTTCGTCCACATGAGCACGAACAAGGTCTACGGCGACGCTCCGAACGAGATCCCGCTCGTGGAGCTCGCAACCCGCTGGGACTATGCAGACCCGGCCTTCGCTGAGGGCATTCCCGAAACATTCCGGATCGACCAGAGCAAACACTCGCTTTTTGGTGCGTCGACGGTAGCCGCCGATGTGATGGTGCAGGAGTATGGCCGCTACTTTGGCATGCCCACCTGCTGCCTGCGGGGTGGATGCCTCACGGGGCCTGCCCACTCGGGCGTCGAGCTCCACGGCTTCTTGAGTTACCTCGTGAAGTGCAACCTCGAAGACCGGCGGTACACCGTCTTCGGCTACAAGGGCAAGCAAGTTCGCGACAATATTCATGCGGCCGATGTCGCTGCCTTCATCGCACGGTTTCTTGACGCCCCGCGATCAGCGGCCGTCTACAACATCGGTGGTGGCAAGGCCAACAGTTGCTCGATCCTCGAAGCCTTCGATATGGCTACGAACCGTACCGGCCGCGCGATGGAGTGGGTTTACGACGAGACGGCCCGCGCGGGCGACCACATCTGCTACTACTCGGACCTCAGGCGCATGCAGGCCGACTATCCAGGCTGGAAGCCCGAGATTTCGCTCGGCGAGACGTTTGATCAGATCGTCGAGGCGCATGAGCGCCGAGCGACGGCAGCGCCATGAAGATTCTGGTAACAGGTGGATGCGGGTTTGTCGGGGCGGCGGTCTGCCGTCGGCTCCTCGAGGCTCACTCGGGGCTCGCGGTGACCGTCCTCGACAGCCTCCGCCGACGCGGGTCGGAGACGAACGTGGCCGATCTCGAAGCGAAGGGCGTGCGCGTGGTGCATGGCGACCAGCGGATCGCCAGCGACATCGACTCGCTTGGGCCCTTTGAATACGTCATCGACGCAGCGGCGGAGCCGAGCGTGCTCGCCGGCACGGCCGTCGGGGCCCACACCGGCCGCCGCCAGCTCCTTGATCACAATCTCGCCGGCACGATCAACCTGCTCGAAGCCACGGCCCGCTGGCAGGCGGGTTTCATGATGCTCAGCACGAGCCGGGTCTATTCGATTCCCGCCATGGCGAACCTGCCGCTCGTTGAGCGAGACGGACGCGGCACCGCAAGGGCGTTCGGCCTCGACAGCCAAAAGCCACTGCCACCCGGCGTCTCGGTATCCGGCATCGGCGAAACGTTTTCAACTGCGGCGCCGGTCTCGCTCTACGGCGCGACCAAACTCGCCGGTGAAGTGCTGGCGATGGAATACTCGCACGCCGCCGGCACGCCACTGGTGATCAACCGCTGCGGAGTGATGGCGGGGGCCGGCCAGTTTGGTCGGGCCGACCAGGGGATTTTCTCGTGGTGGATCCACCGCTGGCAGGCCCGCAAGCCCCTTTCCTATATTGGCTTCGGTGGCCGGGGTCTCCAGGTTCGCGACTGTCTCCATCCTGACGACCTGGCCGACCTCATGATCCTGCAAATGGCCGCGGCCCGCGGCGGCGAGCCGTTGTTTCTCAATATTTCAGGCGGTGCAAGAAGCGGAACGAGTCTGTCGGAATTATCGCTCTGGTGTACCGAGCGGCTCGGCCCTCATGATGTGGCGGTCAGTCCTGAAACACGTCCCTACGACCTTCCCTGGATCGTGCTTGACCACGCCGTTGCCACCAAGCGGTACGGCTGGCGGCCGGCACGCTCCGCCGAAAGCATTTTCGAGGAAATTGCCAACCATGCCGAACGAAACGCAGGATGGCTCGACCGCTGCGGCGGCTGAGGCGTCCGTGAACGGCGGGTCAGCGGCTTCCACAGGTTCGGGACCGAGGCGACTGCAACGACTCTCCGTCGTCATCCCCGCCCGCGACGAGGAGGGCTGCATCGTTGCCACGGTCGAGCATCTCCATCTGGAGCTCCGCATTCAAGGAGTGCCTCATGAGATTGTCGTCGTCGATGACGGCTCGACCGATTCGACGTGGCGGTTGCTCAACGAGACGGCCGAACGAATCCCCGAACTGGTCCCGGTCCAGAACCCCGGCCCACATGGTTTTGGGAGGGCGATCCAGTGGGGTCTCACCGCCGCGACCGGTGACGCGATGGTCATCATGATGGCGGATGAGAGCGACGACTGCCGTGATGTCGTCCGCTACTGGCACAAACTGAACGAAGGCTGGGACTGCGTCTTCGGAAGTCGGTTTCTGAAGGGGGGCGGTGTCATCGACTATCCCCGCGTGAAGCTCTTCCTCAACCGGATGGCCAATTGGTTCGTGCGGGTCCTCTTTCGAATCAAGCTCAATGACACGACCAACGCCTTCAAAGGCTACCGCCGTGAGGTCATCGAGGGCTGCATGCCGATTCTCTCCCCGCACTTTAATATCACCGTCGAGCTGCCGCTCAAAGCAATCGTTCGAGGCTACACCTGGACGGTGATTTCGATTACGTGGCGGAACCGCCGCACTGGGATTGCGAAGCTCAAGATCCGTGAGATGGGAAGCCGCTACTTCTTCATCGTGGCCTATGTCTGGCTCGAGAAATATTTCAGCCGGGGAGATTACCGTCGTCCCGAGCCAGTCATGGCCTTGCCCGAGGCCGACACCCGCCCATGAAGATCGTGGTCCTGGGATCGACGGGGCAGGTGGGCCGCGAGCTGTGCCACGCGCTCCCGGCGATCGGTGAGGTCGTGCCCTGCGATCGCTGTCGTGCGAACCTCGAACAACCTGATGACGTCATCGCGATTCTCGCCCGAGAACGGCCCGACGTGATCGTCAATGCCGCAGCCTACACGGCCGTCGATAAGGCCGAGCGTGAGCCTGAGCGGGCCATGCTCATCAACGCGACGGCCGTCGCCGCGATCGCCGAGGAATCGCGGCGTCAGGACGCGGTGCTTGTCCACTACTCGACCGACTATGTCTTCGACGGTGAGGCTCCTGGCTGCTACGACGAGACCGATCCGACAAGTCCGCTCTCGGTCTACGGCGCGACAAAACTCGCCGGCGAGCAGGCGGTCGCTGACTCGGGCTGCCGTCACTATGTGTTTCGGACAAGCTGGGTCTACGCGACCCACGGTGCCAACTTCCTGCGAACGATGCTCAGGCTGGCCGCCGAGCGGGAGGAGCTCGCCGTGGTGGCCGATCAGCATGGGGCGCCCACGTCCGCGGCGCTCATTGCACGCATCACGACTGAAGTTCTCCGGCGGTCACACGATACCGCTACGGCCATCCAGGCCGGGCTCTACCATCTCACGCCCCAGGGCACGACCACCTGGCACGGGTATGCGCGGCTTCTTCTGACGGAGGCACGAGATCGTGGACTTCCGCTCCGCGCGAGCCCTGACCGGGTGAAGCCCCTTACGACAGCCGAATTTCCCACCGCGGCCCGCAGGCCCGCAAACTCGCGGCTCTGCACGAAAAAGCTCGCAACTGCCCTCGCAGATCCGCTGCCCGGATGGGAAGATGGCGTCCTCGCGGCCGTGGCGGAGTTGGCCGGTCGGTGATGCTTCCTTCCTCCTCGACACAGCACGCATGACCATTCGCAAGGGCATCATCCTCGCCGGCGGCAGTGGTACGCGGCTGCACCCGATGACGCTCGCGGTGTCGAAGCAGCTCCTGCCGGTGTACGACAAGCCGATGGTCTACTACCCGCTGAGCGCGCTGCTGCTCGCGGGGATTCGTGACATCCTCGTGATCTCAACCCCACATGACACACCGCGATTCCGCGACCTTTTGGGTGACGGCTCCGCATGGGGTATCCGTATCGAGTACGCCGTCCAGCCAAAACCGGAAGGGCTCGCCCAGGCGTTTTTGATCGGCGAAGCGTTCCTGGCTGGCGGCCCGGCGGCGCTCGTGCTCGGCGACAACATTTTTTATGGCCACGGCCTGGCCCAACGGCTCCAAGCCGCGGCGGCACGCACGTCTGGCGCCACCGTGTTTGCGTATCCCGTGTCGGACCCGGAGCGGTACGGCGTCGTGGAATTTGACGGATCAGGCATTGCCGTGTCGATCGAAGAGAAACCCGCCAAGCCACGCAGTCGCTATGCCGTCACGGGGCTCTACTTTTATGATGAGCACGTGGTCGATGTCGCCCGCACGATCAAGCCATCGGCGCGGGGCGAGCTCGAGATTACGGATGTGAATCGTGTATACCTCGAACGCCAAAGGCTTTCCGTCGAACGGCTTGGTCGCGGCGATGCCTGGCTCGACACCGGCACCCACGACAGCCTCATCGAGGCTGGGCAGTTCATCCAGTCGCTCGAGAAGCGGCAGGGGCTCAAGATCTGCTGCCCCGAGGAGATCGCCTGGCGGCACGGCTGGATTGACGACGCGGCACTCGAAGCACTGGCTCGGCCGCTCGCCAAAAGTGGCTACGGCGAATATCTCTCCACCCTTGCTCGTGAGGATCAGCCAGCGTGAACGCCATCGACACCGACATTCCCGATGTCTTCATCCTTGAACCGAAAGTTTTTGCCGACGACCGCGGCTCCTTCTTCGAGAGTTTTAACGATGCCGTTTTCAAACAGAGCGTCGGGTGTGACACCACCTTTGTCCAAGACAACCACAGCACGAGCCGCCGGCACGTGCTCCGGGGCCTCCACTACCAAGATCCGCGACCGCAGGGAAAGCTGATCCGCGTTGTCGCGGGAGCTATCTTCGATGTGGCCGTCGATATCCGGCGGGCGTCACCCACCTTCGGCCGGTGGGTCGGGGTCGAACTGACGGCCGAAAATCGCCGCCAGCTCTGGGTGCCCCCAGGCCTCGCCCACGGGTTTCTCACGCTCTCTGAATCCGCCGACGTGCTCTACAAAGCCACCGATGTGTATGCACCTGGCTGCGAGGGATGCATCCGCTGGGACGATCCGTCGCTCGCAATTCGCTGGCCGCTCTCCGGCCCACCGATCCTCTCGCCGCGAGACGCGGCCGCCCCCCTCTTGGCGACCACGGGCTAAATCGAAGGCGATTTGCACGACGGGGTTTCGGCCGCCGTGGAGCCCGGCCTGATAGGCCTCGGGGATCGCGGCACCTCGCGAAATCCCGAAGGTAGGCTTGCGGGATTGTCCCACGGCTGCCCCTTCCACGACCTTCCGCCCAGCGTTCCCATGCCCGAGCGATCGCTCCAGGAACATGCCCCAGTGCTCGTCATCGCCGGCATGCATCGCTCCGGAACCTCACTTCTGGCGTCGCTCTGTCAGGCGGGCGGTCTCGACATCGGCACTCGCCTGCTCGGGGCGTACCCCGGAAACGAAACGGGACACTTCGAGGATCTCGACTTCGTCGAGTGGCACGAGGCCGTCCTCCGCGCCAATGGGTTTGGGACTGAGGGTTTTCTATCGACGGGCATCCCTGATGTGCCCGATGCACTCAGGCGGCGGGCGGAAGCTGCCATTGACCTCCGTCGAGCCACGGCTGCCCAGTGGGGCTGGAAGGATCCTCGGACCACGCTTCATCTCGACTTTTGGAAGGAGCTCGTTCCCAAGGCCAGATTCCTGTTCGTGGTCCGCCACCCTTGGGACGTGATCGATTCGTTGTTTCGCAGGGGCGACGAGACCTTCCGAATCAATCCGCCTTTCGCCGTGCGGGTCTGGCTCCATTACAACCGCCTGGTTCAAGACTTCGCGTCTCGTCATCCGGACCGTTCGCTTGTGCGGATGATCTCCCAGGTCGTCGAGGAGCCGGGCGAGGTCTTCGCGGCGATCAGAGACAAACTCGGCGTACCACTGAGCAATCCGGGACCGCTCTACCGACCTGGCCTGATGGCCACGCTCGACGATGCAGGCCGGATCGCGCTGGTGGTATCGACCTGCCCTGAAGCGATCGCGCTCTACGACGAACTGGCCACCCTGGCCGGCGGACAGCCCGCCAGCGCGACCATGCCCGCCCGCCATGAAGAGGCCGCTGCCGTACTCGGGTATCGAGACTGGAGTGAATCGCGGGCGATCGAGGCGCGGGTGCGACTCCTCGAAACATCGCTCCAGGAATCCCGCGATGCCACGGCCGGGCTCGAAATCCAGTTGCGGGATACGCAGGCGACCCATGTGGCTCTCGAAGAGCACCATAGATCCCAGCTCGAAGCCGCCGCCCACAAGATTCGAGATCTCGAACAAGACGCTGCCACTGATCAAGAACGCCTCGAATATCTCGGCCTCGCGGTTGACGTCGAAAAGGGTCGGATCGTCGAACTCGAAAACCACCTGAACGCTGCCCGAGAGGCAGCCGTTGAGGTTGAATCGCTACGGTTTCAAAGTGAATCCGCCGAACGCCGGGCCCAGGACGAAGCGGCTCGCGTGGTCCACCTTCAAACCGTGGTCGAGAGCCTCGAAGCCGACAACAATCGCCTCGCCCTCGAGGCGGAAACTGAGGCCGAGTCGCTGCGGGCGCGGATCGAATCGGCCGAATCACTGGCACGGGACGAAGCGGCCCAGGCTGCCAAACTGCGCACCGTGGTCGAAAGCCTCGAGGCCGACAACAAACGCCTCGCCCTCGAGGCGGCCGAGGCAGAGTCGCTCGCGGACAGGATCAAGGGTTTCATGGCTGACGAATCGATTCTTCAGGATCGGTGCGCTGCCTTGGAAGCCGAATCTTGTGATCTGCGTCAGTTCGTGACCGCCGCCGAGCGAAACGTTGCCGAGCAGGAACGAGCCAGACGAGCCGCCGAGGGAGAGCTCTCCCGAATCCACTCGAGCAACTCATGGCGGCTGACGAGTCTGCTACGAACCACCCGCCGCGTCACGCTCACCGCCCCGCTGCGAGGCCTACGCTGCTGGGCCTCGGCCATCGGGCGAACCCTATGGCGCACGATCCCGATCTCGATTCCCGCAAAGGAGAGGCTTCGCGAAAAGCTTTTCACTCGCTTCGGCCGACTGTTTTACTGGACCGATTCCTACCGGGACTGGAGCCTCGTTCGACGGCCAGCTTCAGTCGTTTCAGCCGCCTCAGTCGTGGAGTCTCAGGCCACCGTCGCCCATGCAAGCCCCGCCGCCGCTGGTGTTCGGCTCATCGCGATGCACCTGCCGCAGTTCCACCAGATTCCAGAGAACGACGCCTGGTGGGGAGAGGGTTTTACCGAATGGACCAATGTCCGTCGCGGTCGGCCGATGTATCCCGGCCACCACCAGCCTCATGTTCCCCATCCCGACATCGGCTTCTATGACCTCGCCGACCCCGCCGTGCTCGAGCGACAGGCGGCCCTTGCCGCTGCAAACGGCATCCACGGGTTCTGCTTCTACTACTACTGGTTTGGTGGGCGGCGACTCCTCGAGAAGCCACTCGACACGATGCTCCGCTCAGGGAAGCCGGAGTTTCCCTTCTGCATCTGCTGGGCCAACGAAAACTGGACACGAACCTGGGACGGACGCGACACCGAGATCCTGATGCGTCAGTCGCATGCGGCTGGCGACGCGGAGCAGTTTATCCGCGACCTTCTCCCGATGCTTCGCGACCCTCGGTACATCCGCGTCGATGGCCGGCCGTTGATCGCCGTCTACCGTACCGAATCACTTCCCGATCCCCGTCAGACTGCCGCGGTCTGGCGAGACATCTGCCGGGCCGAGGGGATCGGGGAGATTCATCTCGTGGCTGTTCGGAGCTTCTCGAAACACGATCCGGCGAGGGACGGATTCGATGCCGCCATGCAGTTTCCCCCGCTTCAGATTCCGGCCGCCAACCTCGCGGCACTGCCTGGTCTCGAGGCAATGCCGGGCTTCGCCGGGAGTGTTCACGACTACGAGGAGGCTATCGGCTTCTCCCTCGCCGAGGTGCCGGCCGGATATCGGATGTACCGCGGCGTGATGCCGTCGTGGGACAACACGGCCCGCCGGATGGAACGGGCAACATCCTGGGTCAACGCCACGCCCGAGCGGTATGGCCAGTGGCTCACCGCTGCGATTGACCGCACGATTCAGGACCAGCCGCCGGAGCATCGGCTTGTCTTCATCAACGCCTGGAACGAATGGGCCGAAGGCGCCTGTCTCGAACCAGACGAGCGACACGGCTACGCTTGTCTCGAGCAGACCGCTTTGGCCATGGGACTGCCAACGGACGGGCGGCCCCAGGTCTCGCTCATACAAGCCACGCTGACGTCGGAGCCGCGGGAGCTCGGGCTCCATGCATGGTCGCGGGTCTGCGGATTCTTCGGGACGGGGCTGAGTCAGGGTCGGTATGGATTTCTGGCCGACTACACGTCGCTCCTGGGGCAGTTGGCCTCGGGCGGCGAGCTTCGTATCGACGCTGGCCGGCCAGTGGCGCGGGTCGATGGCATCAACTTTTTGCTGGACAACCGCACCACCCTGGCCGAACCGCTCCGTCACCTGCGGGATATCGACCAGTCCCCATTCTGCTTTGTCGTCCTCCAGCATGGCCGCTTTGATGTCACCGCTCGATGCCTCGAGTCCCTGCGACGGCTCGAAAGCCGCCGCCCGGTGCGGATCATCCTGGTCGATAACGGCTCGGCAGATGATGTCCTGGCCGAGACCCGCGAGGCAGTGGCGACGATGCCCGACGTCGAGCTCGTGGAAACCGGCAAGAACCTCGGATTCGCTGCGGGCAACAACGTGGGCTATTCAGTCGCCCGAGACCAGTTCGGTGCCGCGTTCATGGCGGTGATCAACAACGACACCCGCATCGAGGATGTCGCGTTTGTCGACCGTTGCGAAGGGCTCTTCGACCAGTATGCCTTCTCCATTCTCGGTCCCGACATCGTCACGCCCGATGGCCGCCATGAGAATCCTTGGAACGACGTGGTCTACGCGCCCGACGATTGGCGAAAGCTGAAACGGATGTACCAAGAAGACCTCGCCGTGTTCGAGCGGACAGGCGAGGCCCGTTTCCGCAGGCCGGGAGCGAGAACGCCCGAAGCGTCATTTCTGCCGAACCCGCTACTTCAAGGTGCGGCGATCATTCTCTCGCCGGTGTTCGTCCACGCGACGCCTGTCCTCTTCGACGAGCGAACCCGGCTCTATGGCGAAGAGTTTCCGTTGGCGGTCAGCAGTCTGCTCGCTGGCCACTTCATGGCCTATTCGGCTGATCTTCGGATGCTCCACGAGGAGGGTGTGACGACCGGAGCCATGCCGAGCAACACGAAGATGCGGCTGGGGTACGAGAATGCGTCACTCGCCGCCGGCGTGGCTTTGGCGGAGCTCGACAACTTCGTGGCCGCCTCCCGCGGCGAGCCGCTCGCCTGCGACGCTCCGGAACTCGACACGCTCTTGCGAGCGCCGCGTCGCCATGTGCTCGTGGACCTCTTCTTTTGCCAGCCCGGCTACCACGGTGGCGGGGAGTATGGCAAAGCAGTGTTCCGAGCCCTCGCACGCTCGGCGGCGGCTCGTGGTGATGTGCGGCTCTGGGTCGCACTCGACCCGGCGCTCTTCATCGACCCCTGGATCCTCGAGGAGTGTCGCCGGCTCGCGATTCGTGTGATCGCGGTTCGCTCGTATGGAGACATCGTCAAGCTCGTGAACCGCGACCTGTTCGAGGCCTTCTACTGCCCGGCAATTGTCGTCTATACCGGCTACGAGTACATGCGACGGGCAGGGACCACGCTTCCATTCACCGTCAACCGCACACGGGTCATCGGCGCGCTGCTCGACATTCGTGATCTCCTGCTCATTCGTGATCGGGAACGCATTGTCGCCGCCCTCGAGCTGGCTGGCTGGAAGCCGTCCCGAGCCGGAGCCGCCGCATCGTTCCTCGCCCCGACCGCCCCCAATCCGACCGACCTCGAGGCCATGTACGCCGCGATCTGCGGTGATCCTCACGTCGACACGATCGTCACAATCTCGGACTACTGTAAAGAGGTGATTCAAGCTGCATTCCCTTCGGCCATGGACCGGCTCAGAGTCTTCTGGGCAGCGGAGAAGGATCGCCCCGATCCCGAGCCTTTTCACCCGTTCGTCCTCGGTGATCAGGCGCCGCCCTTCGCGCTTGTGGTCAACGCCGCCCGCTCGGAGAAGAATGCGGCCTCCGTCGTGGCGGCATTCGATCGCCTGTTCACGGCGGGCCGCGATCCCTTCGGCCTCGGCGACCTACGGGTGCTCCTCGTCGGACTCACCTCTCTCGATGAGCTCGGGCTTGGGCAAGTGCAAAACCCGAAACGGTTCGTCGTCGTGCCGGAAGTGCGACCCGGGCAGCTCGAGTTTCTCTTCGCCGAGGCGAGCCTCCTCGTGTATGCCTCGTTCAACGAGGGCTTCGGGTATCCGCCCGTGGAGGCCATGCGGTATGGCACCCCGAGCGTCGTTGCCGACACGAGCTCCATTCCCGAAGTCTGTGGCGACGCTGCGGTGTATTGCGACCCATTCGATCTCGATTCCATCACCGCGGCGATCCTTCGAGTCATCCACGATCCTCCGTCAGCCGACGCGCTCGCCAGCCGCCACGCGGCAATTGTCGAGCGACAACGCCGCGACCTCCTCGCCCTCGTTCGACTCATCCTCGAGAGCGTAAAGCCGATCGACTCGCAAGTTCACGGCGTTGCTCGCCATGCGGTGGCCGGTTCACCGTAGCGACGCGCGAGGGCGTCGATCTCGGCTGCGTAGAGCTCACGCAGTGCCGAGCGAAACCGATCAGGAAGCGGTGTCTCGATCCCCTGAAAGACCACATCCCTCGTTTGAAAACGCGTCCAGTCGATGTCGGGCGTGACGCCGAGGTGGACGAATGCCCGCGTGAGCAGGGCTTCGGGGTTGCTCCTGATCTCGTCATGGAAGAGGACAAGCAATCGATCGTCTCCGAAGATGCTCCTCCAGCGATCGATCGCCTCGGTGTACTGTCCACGCCCAAACGACGGACGGGACCGGAAGAAGGTGACAAACTCGTCATCGGATATGTCGTCAATCTGCCGGCCCTTGTTCGCAGCCAGCCCCATCTTGGCCTGCGACCAGGCTCGTTCGATCGGATTGCGGAGAATGAGGATAAGCCGCAGCGCCGGACAGAGCGCTTTGATCATGCGGATCCGACTCACGGGAAGAAGCTGATAGGCCGGCGTGATCTCCCCGGCGACCCTGTCTCCCGCGTCGGCAAAATGCCGAGCGTAGTCCCGCAACCGCGTGTGCAAGTGCCAGTCGAAGTAGTGCAGTTCCTTTTGCGTGGCCAGGAACAGGTCGGGGTGACAGGAGAGGTTGGCATGGAGCCAGGTCGTCCCCGCTTTCTGCCCACCGATGCCGAGAAAGTCAGGGAGCCGCAGGGTACCGCCTGGTCGGACGCCCCAGGCGTAGGCCCGCCGTTCAGTTTCCGCGACTGCGAATGCAGCCGCCCGCCAGACTCGATTCCTGACTCTCGTCACCAGAAGTTCCTTGTTCGGCACGCGAGACGCTGCGATGCCGCAGTTGCCGATTCATGGCAGCAGACGATACTGTCAGGCTCGACGACAAGTCACGGTCATCCTATTGATGTTTGAGTTGTTCATTCAATGGTGAATGGCCCAGTGGTGAATGGCCCGTTTTTGCCGTCGCGATGCGACGGCAGTAGGTGAATCAACTGGTCAAAGATCAATGAGAGAGGAGCGGACGTGGATCGCGACCGAGTGAGCGCTTTCGAGTCGGGGTTCGCCTGGGGGGTCTGGATTGCCACAACGGCCCTGGCGTTCGTCGCCACGGCGATCTACGGCCGGTGGCTCCCCTGGAGTGACGACTTTTCCATCATTCCCTTCGTGACGGGGGACACGCCAGTCTCGCTCGAGTGGCTCTGGAATCAGCACAACGAGCACAGGATTCCGCTGGTCAAGCTGCTCTTCGTGAGCGTCGGCCGAATGTCGGGCGGCGACTACCGTTGGACATTGGCCGCCAACACGCTCTTTTTGTCAGCCACGGCCGCGGCCTTGATCGTCGCAGCCCGCCGGCTGCGGGGCTCATCGAGCTGGACCGACGCGATGTTTCCAGCGGTCATCCTGCACCTCGGCCAAGGAGCGCTCGTCTGGGCATTCCACACGCAGTTTCTCCTGACGACCACGCTTGGTGGCATCTTTGTCGCGACCACGGTGGCAGCGCCGAGTGGAAGTGTATGGAGAGCGGCGATCATGGCCGTCGGGGCCTGCCTTCTGCCGATGACGGGGTCGAGCGGCCTGGTCATCGCGGCAGCAGCCACGTGCCTCCTCGGCGCCGAGGCGCTCGGGTGGAACGCGGCCACGGACAAATCGACACGGCTCGCTCGCTGGATCGCGGCGGCAGGCGCATGCACGACCATCGCCATCGCCATCGCGTACGTCGCCACGCTGAAGCTCACCCATGCCAAAGACTATGCCGGGGCGTGGCAGACACTCATCGCAGGGCTCGACACGCTCACCTCCTACGCGGGTGTTCTCGTGAATGAGTGGCCGACCGCATGGCGACTTGCCACTATCGCAGCAGTCGTTGGCACCGTGGCTGTGGCCGTTCGGACCATGTGGCGAATGCCTGGCTCGGACCGCAGCCGCCTGCTCATTCTCCTCGGCTACCTCGCCGCCCTCGGGCTCGTCGCGCTTGCCGTCGGCTACGGCCGAGGCACGCGGGACTTCGCGCACCTCTACGGACACTACTCCACGCTCGCTCTCGGTGTGCCGGTCGCCATTGGGCTCATCTGGGCCGCCCTGCCGCAAACCCGTGCGGCTCGGGTCGTGCAGGCCGCCTTGTGTATTGCCGCCCTCATGATCGCATCCGAACATGCTCGGAAAACCATTCGGAGCCTGGGGTCGGGTCGGGAGCAATGGGCGGTGATCGCCACCGATATGCGAGGCGAGCTATCGGCCGAGGACGTGGCTGTCCGGCACGGCGCCGCGCTGTTCTTCATCGACACCCCCGACACCCGTCGCATGATCGCCAGAGGGATCACAGCCCTCCGCAGCACGACCTACCCGCTCTACTGCACGCGGCAACCGCAGCCGCCGCAGGATGCGGCGGTACCAGGGGCGACGGGTGGCACGGGCGACGTCGAGGCCGAGTGAGCGGACATTCGGCGTGATGGCCAGGAACGTGCTGAAGAGTCGCTCCATGATGAAGGGCACGAACGGGGCGTCGATCTCGCGATCGGCACGTGACCAGATGAGCCTCCGGTCAGCCTCGTCGAGGCGATTGAGGATGTGCTGATACACGGGCTCACAGAAAGCCATGTACGCATCCCAAAAGCGACGGGTGCCTGCCCAGTAGTTGCAAAAAAGCACCTGCTCGCGGGGTTGTTCAAGCGAGGCCAGGTCGATCGCCACACCCACGCCATCAAAAATCCGCTGGGTGAGTCCGAGGATGCCGGGGTGGTGGATCTCGGCCTGCTGCCAGATGTTCGTGAATGGCTCTGGCTCCACGCGGAAGGGATGCGCGAAATAGACGTCATGGCCGGGATTTCGCTTGATGAAGCGGACGAATTTCACCCCCCGAAGGCCGGTCTTCATGGCAAACTTCCACGATAGAAACCCCGTTACATCGCCGTCACGACACACCCCTCTGAGCCAGGCCGTCCGAAACACGTGGTACTCACGCCACTCCGGGCTCGGGTTCACTCGGTTGTCATACGGAATGAACGCGGGATCGAGCGATGGCCGCTGGGCGTCATCGTAGAAAATCTGATGGATACGAACGGCCATCCATCCTCCTGGTGCGCATGACCGTCAGGCGGCAGGTTTGGCCTCGGTGGGCGAGTCTGCACGGGCGGCCTCGCGACCCGTGCGAATGATCTCGATGAGCTTGGCGACGTCGGCTTCCTGCCGTGCTGCGATGGCAGACCGCTGACGGCGGAGCTCGGCCGTCGTCGGTGGTGCCGTGAGGACCATTCTGATGGCGGCGGTCACCGAATCGATGTCGAAGGGATCGCAAGGGACCGCCGCCGTCCCGCACACTTCCGGCACGGAGGTGTTGTCGGCGATGACGCCCGGCGTTCCGTGGTCCATCGCTTCGAGCGGCGGATACCCGAAGCCCTCGTTGAACGATGGGTACAACAGAAAACCCGCCTCGCGGTAGAGGAATTCGAGCTGTTCAGGCGGCAGGTGAGGCAGAGCCACGAAACGATCGGGATTCGCGATCGTCCCGAGGCCGAGGTCGCTCACTGAACCGACTCCCACCAGCACAAGCTTGAGCCGTGGATGCTCGGCCGCGAAGCTACGATCGAAGCAGAGACGGTCAAAGGCATTGACCGCCGAGGCAGCGTTCTTCTCGATGCGGCCCGCATTGACGACGAGTGCAAACCCGTCACGGCCAGGCTCGATCCCTGGAATGGCGAACCGCTCGGCCACGGGGCGATCCTTGCGGGGTGGGAAGAGCACGTCGAGCGGCCGATCAGTGCCGATCCGAGACTGGATCGATGCGGCCGAGTAGTCGGAGATCGTGATGACCGCGTCGAGGGCCGGATGGCTCACGATCCGCTGGTACATCCCAGCAAGCGCGCGGGCGTGGGCCGCCTGTCGCTGCCGCTCTAGGTCCTGGGCTGCCGGCGACATGGTCCGCTCGGGTGCGCAGCCAGCCCTGCGGCGGGCTGCTGCGATCCGTTCGTAGCCTTCGGCCATTTCGAGATCGCGGACATCGAGTAGCGTGCCCACTACCCGCGTGCGGCCCACGGTAAAACCGAGCTCACCGCCGACTCGCTTCTGGTACTCGTAGCCCGTATAGACCACGATCGCCGGTGCGAAGAAAGAGGTGAACATGCCCATGTTCACCAGGCCCATGATCGCGTCATAACTCTTCACGGCGACGATGTTGATGGCATGCTCTCGGCAGGTCTCCCAGATCCAGCCATCGATGAAGAGCGCCGGGTTGAGTGCGGCCCAGACTTGCATATCGCCCCGGGATGCCGACGCGGCGACGAGCGCCTTGAAGACCGCCTTGCCATACTCCCCACCACCGTGAAACCCGGGCTGGCAGAAGAGCAGATCGACAAGCACGTGTGTTCGGCCGTCGCCGGTGAGCGTCGCGATCTCGGGAGCATCGGGTTCGAGCCACATGCCACGCGTCGCTGCCTCGTGCCGCTCGAGCCTCGTGCGGCAGGCCGCGGCCGTCTCGATCACGGCGCCATAGCCCATCGCGATCTTCTTGCGTTCGGGTACCTTCGCCGTGGAGACGCCCTCTTCGTGGGCGATCACGATCCGCGGGTCGTAGACGGCGAGATGCCCCGTCAGCAGACAATCCACGGCCAACAAGAACTCCTCGCCGTACAGAAACGTTCGTTCGTCGAAAACCCGCGAGTGGTCCGCCACGAAGACGGGTGAGAGAACGTAGGCGGCACCCTGGAGGAGCGGCTCAGAAAGCTCCATCGATTCTGGGCTGCGGCGGCCGACGCGACGAAACTCCGCGGGTCCACCGGCCTTCCACGCAGCACGCTGATGCTCGAAGAGATCGCCGAGAGCTGCCCATTCGCCGGCGTCGTAGACCGTGTCGTTCCAAGGGTTTTCGTGACGGCCATCGGGAGTGACAATGTCGGGGCCGAGGACCGACCAGGGCCGCTCGTCGAATGACTTCAAGCATTTTTCAATGAACGCCGGGTCATCGATGACGGTGTCGTTGTTGATGACGGCGATGAAATCGGCGCCGACAACGTCACGGGCATGCCGGTAGCCGACATTGTTACCACCGGCAAAGCCCAGGTTCTTATCGTTGAAGATGAGCGTGAAGCAGTCACCTCCATCGCGTTCGCCACAAAGCTCCCGTGTGCGGGCGACAGCCGCCGGTTCGGAACCATTATCGACGACGATGACATGGATGGACTTGTCGCCGTGGGAAAGTCGCTCGAGCGATGCAACACAGCGAGCCGTCACCTCGGGCTGGTTGAACTGGAGCACCACGAAACAGAATCGCTTGCGTTGCGACATGTCTGCCGCATGAATGGCAGCCGAAACGGCGGCGGGCGTATCGAGTGCGTGGCTGGTGCCATCGACTTGGCAGACAGGCCGGCCACCGTCGAGCGAGAGCTGGCCACCGTTTCGTGCGAGGTGCGCGACCGCCGCGACATGGTCAAGGAGGAAGGCATGCGTGGCGTCGGATACTTCGGTATTGGCACCAAAAAGGGTTCGGAGTCTCGCGCGGCGGTGTCGCAGGACAGCGTCGTGCTTGGCTGGCCTCGTCGGCGCAGGCGATGCGGCAACCTGCCTCCGCACGGCCTGTGGAACGAGCGCCGCTGCCGTTTCCTCGAGGTTTCGGTAGCCGTTGCGGGAGTCGGGCTCGAGGTGGGCTCCCTCGGCCCACTCGTTCCAGGCGTTGATGAAAACGAGCTGGTGCTCCGCCGGCTGCTCCCGCTGCATCTTGTCGATGACGGCCCGCAGCCAACGGCCATAGAGCTCCGGTGACGAGTTGATCCAGGCCGTCGCTCGCTCCATTCGGCGGGGCGTGTTGTCCCAGCCGGGCATGACGCCGCGGTAGAGCGGGTAGGGAGTCGAGGGCCTGGCCAGCGAGTGGCACATGGCCTCGCGGTAGTCGAGCACCCCGCCGCGAAACTGGCGGTCCATATCAGCAAGCCCCGTGTCGCGGATGTTGGCCGCCGGAATCTGGAGCGGCGGAAACTGAACCGCCGCATCGAAGCCGTAACTCCGCGGATCGTTCTGATCGAAGGAATGGAAGGCGACCAGATGGAGCCCGGGCAGTCCCTCACGCTCGGCCATGCGTCGCCAACGGTCGGCCGTCGCCGCGGGCTCGGCAAGGAGCCCTGGGCGGTAGACGGCCAGCAGGAGCCGACCTTCAACCGTGATGTACCGCGGGTCACGAAGCGCGGGAAGCAGGTCGCGGAAGAATCGCTCGTCGCTCTCGGATGAGTGCCGTTGCTCGAGGAGCACCTCGCGTTCGAGGCCGTCCCATGTCCGCGTCCAGTTTTCGTTCGCCCAGCACAGGCAGAACGGGATGTCGGGCTTGCCGCTTGCAAGGAGACGTTCGACCGGCTTCTCGAGGATGCGGCGTCCGTCGAACCAGTAGTGATAGAAACAAAAACCGTGGATGCCGTGGCGGCGGGCCATCTCCGCCTGCCGTTCGAGTACCGTTTCGTCAGCGAGATCGTAGTAGCCGACATCGGGATGGGGCACGTGTGGCTGCTGATGCCCGGCAAACATCGGGCGGGCCCGACGGACGTTCGTCCACTCGGTAAAACCCTCCCCCCACCAGGCGTCGTTCTCTGGCACGCGGTGGAACTGCGGCAGGTACATCGCGATCCCACGGACATGCCCTCGGTTGACCGGGCCGGTAGCGGTCACGGCAGGTGCCGCGACGCCGGCCGGTGCGTACTGGGCAGCGCGGGCCATGCGTTCATCCAGATTGCGGGCCGTGTCGTACTCGGTCACGAGGAAGTGGACAAACGGATTGACATCGGGTTCGATCGCTCGCGTCTGCGAACTGACGAACGCAGCCAGCGAGAATCTTGGTGACGGATCCCGCCGTTCCAGCCAGCCTGAGCCGACGAAATGCGTCAATGGCTCGATGCCGGCGAGCGCGACGTCTGGGTTGCGTTCGAGATACCAGGCGACGTCGAAGAGCGGATGAGGCCGGTACCCCTGCCGCCAGCCGTGGTCGAGGTAATGCGCGAGAGGCTCGACACCCGAGGCAGCGACCTCCGGATGGGCGGCCACGTAGCCCACCGCGTCAAAGGCCGGGTGGGGCGAGCGACCCTGCCGCCACCCTTCGGTGACATAGTGCAACAAGGGCTCGATCCCCGTCGCCTCGACATCGGGATACCGTGTGACATACCACGACGGATCAAAGAGCGGGTGGGGCGGACGGCCTTCCTTCCATCCATGCGTGACATAGTGCGTGAGTGGATCGATGCCCGAAGTCTGAACGTCGGGATGGCGCGAGAGATACCAACTCGCCGCGAAGAGTCGACATGGGGAATGCACCTTCCGCCAGCCACGTCTGCGGTAATACGCCCACGGGAACTGCCGGATGAGCAACCTTCCCTTGCCATAGGTGGTTGCGTACCACCGAGCATCGAAGTACGGACGGGGGTCAGGGCTTGGCGCACGAGGCATGCGAATCTCTCTCGAACAGCGTGGCAGCGATAAGGGGGAAGACAGGGTGGTCCTGGCGGATTCGGAAGTGAAGTACCGCGCCGACCACAGGCAGGTCAAGGTCGCAGGCGAACTTGGAAGGCCAGGCAAAATGCGGAACCGGGACAAGAGGAGTGGTCGGGGCGCCGGGCGTGGATGGCGTTGACGCCCACGAAACCCGTTGCAAGAATCCCGCCCCCTTGTCCGCCGCTGCTGGAGGCCGCCTCGCATGGATCGCGAACACGCTCAGGAATGCCCGCCGGCACTTGTGATCGGCGGGATGCACCGGTCGGGCACGTCGCTGACCGCATCGATCATGGCTGCTGCGGGCGTCCATCTCGGCGACGAGCTCATGGCCCCAGCAGCCAGTAACCCCAAGGGGCACTTCGAGGATCTCGAGTTCTATGAACTCCACCAGAGGATCTTGGCAGCGGCCGGTCTGTCCATGGAGGGATTCACCTGCCAGGCGGCGATCGATGTGCCGGCGACCGCGCGGGCCGAGGCAGCCGACCTCGTGCGGCGACGCCGATCAGCGAACCGCACATGGGGCTGGAAGGATCCGCGGACCGTTTTGTTTCTCGACTTCTGGGCCGAGATGGTCCCGGAGGCACGGTGGCTCTTCGTGGTGCGTCCCCCTGAAGAGGTCATCGACTCACTCTTCCGCCGGGGAGACACTGCGTTTGTCGTCAACCCACGCCATGCTGTTGACGTGTGGGTGGCCTACTCCCGTCGCATCCTCGACTTCGTCCGCCGGAATCCTGAGCGTGCGACCGTCGTCGATGTCGCACGGGTCGTCGCCGACCCTGCTGGCTTGGTGCGGCGCGCGAGCGACCTTCTCGGCACCGAGTTGACAATCCCCACGTCAACCTACGAGCCAGGGCTCTTGAAGACCGGCCTGACACGGTATCGGACAGACCTCGTGCGAGGGGCGCGGCCCGAGGCGCACGACCTGTATGGGGATCTGCTTTGCGTCGGTAGCCATGACAGAGCGGTCACGACCAACCGGCCGCCACCCGTGGCCGAGGTCGTCGATGCGGGGCTCTCGGAGTGGGTCTCGGCCTGTCGCGTGCGGGCCGATCTCGGAGGCATCGCCGCCCGCGAAGCCGACGCGCAGCGAATGCTCGAACAGACGGCCCGCGACCTCGAGGCCGAGCGGGCAGCGAAGGCAGAAGTGATTGTCCGCGCCGACGAACTTTCAGCAACCGTGGCGACGCTTTCCAATGACCTCGCGCGGGAGCGCGTCGCAAGAGCCACCCTCGACCATCAGGTATCGGCACTGGATGCCGAGCGGGGCCGGTTGCAAGACGAGCGTGACCGGTTGCAAGACGAACAGAACGATGCCGTTACACGGCTGGCCGAGTCAGACCGGGTTTGGGAGCAGCGGCTCGCGGCCGTTCTCGCCGAGCAGAATGAAGCCGTCGTCCGGCTCGAAGCCGAGCGGAATGAGGCACGATTGCTCGCAGCATCCGCGCTCGCCGAGCGGGATGAGGCCGCAGCCGAGCTCGAGTCGGTGCGATCCGATCTCGTCGCCACGAATGAAGCCAACCGCGCCGCTGAAGAGGCCGAACGAGCGAGCTTTGTCACCCGGTTCGAAGCCGAGCGAGACACTTCTTTCGCTGCCCATGACGCCGAGCAACATGATGTCATCGCGGCCCTCGAAGCCGAGCGAGATGGCCTCGTTGCCCAGATTGAAGCCGAGCGCCTGATTCACGAATCCCTCCGCTTGGACATGACCGGCCGCATCGCGGCGGCCGTGGCCGGCCACGGCCGCACGCTCATCGGCTAAACCGATGCACCGCTGATCGGCTCATCTCGGACAATGCCGCCGTGAGACAGCTCGATCACGCGGTTGCACTCGCGGGCAATGAGATCAGCCGAGTGGGACGCCAGCACAAGGATGCCGCTGGCGGCTACAAGACTCGTGATCCGATCCTCGGCCCGTGAGCGAAACTCGGCGTCGCCGACGGAGAGCCATTCGTCCATCAGGAGAATGTCGGGGCGGACACTCGTCGTGATGGCGAAGGCCAGTCGCATCATCATGCCGGTGGAGTAGGTATGCACCGGCATGTGGAGGTAGTCACCGAGGCCGCTGAACTCGGCGATGTCGGGCGTGAGGCTTCGAATCGTGCTGCGTTTCAAGCCGAGGACGAGGCCACGGATCATGATATTTTCATATCCGGTCGCCTCCCGCTCGATGCCAAGCGTCGGGTTCACAAGGCTCGCGACCGAGCCCTCGCGGCGGTACACGCCGCGAGTCGGCGGATAGACGCCGGCGAGGGTCTGGAGGAGCGTCGATTTCCCCGCGCCGTTGTGACCCATGAGGCCGAGGCGATCACCGTCGCGAAGCTCGAACGACACGTCACGCAGCGCCTCGACGACCGTGATGCCCGTGTTCCGGCCGATCCGTCCCCCCGTGGCGGCGCTCGTGAGTGTTTTCTTGAGCGACTCGCCGTCGGCCCCGAAAATCGGGTAGTCAACCGACACGTTCTCGAGCGCGAGGAAGGCCATCGGAGGATCACACCCAGTAGACGACCTGCCGCCGGCAGGTGCGGTAAAGATACGCGGCCACGGCGATGTTCAGGATCGTAAAGTAGAGAAGAAACCAGACTGTCCCTCGCGCCGGAACGCCGCCCATGAGCGGGAGCCGCAGAATGTCGAGCAGTTGGGCCAAGGGGTTGTAAAGGATGAACCGTGACCGGCCCGGCAGCTTTTCGGGAAACCAGAAGACGGGCGTCAGGAACATGAGAAGCTGAAGCGAACTGGCGACAATGTTGGGCACGTCGCGAAACCGGGCCGAGAGAAATCCGAGCGTGATCGAGAGCGCATGAAGATTCACGATCACGACGATGAGCCCTGGAATGACCAGGAGCATCCGTGGGGTCCAGGCAAGCCCCACCCAGATGGCCACAGGCAGGTAGAGCACCACGTGGTGTGCGAGGAATATCAGATGCCGCGTGAGGGTCCGCCACACGAATACACTCCGTGGCACAGCTCCCTGGTGGAGGTAGGCCGACGCGCCAATGAATATCTGGCAGGCATCATTGAGTGTCGCACTGAAAAAGCCCCAGAAGATGATGCCGAGGGCGAGGTGGGGATAAAACCGCGCCAGCGGCACATCAAAAAGCGCGGCGTAGAGCGGCCCCATCCCGAGCAGAAGCGCCCCCATGCTCAACGTGATCCACCACGGACCCAGGAGCGAGCGGCGGTAGCGGAGCACGATGTCGTACCAGGCAAGTGTGCTCCAGAGATCGACCTGCCGCGTGCCGGCCCACCAGTCAGCCCAGCCACTCTCGTACGGCGCCATCATCCCGCTCGGCAAGGGTGTGGCGATCACGGGAGTGACAGTCGTCTCGGATGGAGAGGCCACGGGAAATCGATTCTCGAGTGGGAACGGCGGCACCAACACCACGGCCGGCGAATGGGACACGCGTCCGACCCTAGGCCGGGCTCGAGGCAGCGTCAAGCGGACGGGATGGCAGCCCATGGATGAAGCCACCGAGCTGATGTCGGTCACTGTCGTCATCGTGAATTTCAATGGTGGCGACAACCTCGGGCGGTGCATCGACCAACTCGCCGCGCAGGCCACGCTTCCTGAGCGGATCGTCGTCATCGACAATGCGAGCACCGATGGCTCACTCGCCACGTGCCAAGAACGTGTTGCCGGGCGATCGCAATTGGCAAACCGCACGCTCATCGATGAAGTCGGAACCAATCTCGGTTTTGCCGCCGGCTGCAACCGGGCCATCGCAGCGGCCACCACGGAATTCGTCGCACTTCTGAATCCCGATGCCTTCCCCGAACCTGGCTGGCTCGCGGCCCTGATGGCTGCGGCCGAGCCGCACCCCGAGTGTGCCGCGTTCGGCTCACGACAGATGATGGCCGGGAAGCCGGGCATCCTCGATGGGATCGGCGACCGTTGGCACCTCAGTGGTCTGTCATGGCGAGAAGGTCACGGCCGAGCGCTCGAGCCGAGCGATCTTGTGCCTCGTGAAATCTTTTCGCCGTGCGCTGCCGCGGCGCTCTACCGACGAGCAGCCATGGTCGAGGTCGGCGGCTTCGACGAGGACTATTTTTGTTTTGGTGAGGATGTCGATCTGGGCTACCGACTCCGACTTGCTGGCCATACGTCGCGGTACGTTCCCGATGCCGTGGTCGAGCACATTGGTGGCGGCAGTACACCGACCGCTACCGCCACGTATTACGGCCACCGCAACACGCTCTGGACGCTCGTGAAAAACACCCCGAGCCCCCTGCTGACCGTTTCATTGATCGGGCACGTCTGCCAATCTATTCTGGTAGGCATCGTGCTCGGCCTTCGGGGCAGCGGCTGGGCGTTTCTCCGCGGAAAATGGGACGCGGTCTGTGGCCTTCCCATGTCTCTCCGCAAGCGCCGGACCGTGCAGGCCGACCGAAAGGTATCGACGTGGACGATTTGTCGAATGATTGCCCTGAGCCCGAGACGGAGCCGTCGCTCGAACCGGTCAGCGTTGTGATCGTCAACCACAACGCTGGGCGGCTCCTCGGCGACTGTCTCGACGCAGCCCTTGCCCAGGCCCGGCAGATGATTCTCATCGACAACGCTTCGGTCCCGGGCCCATTCGAGGCAGTCGCCTCGCGGTTTGCGACACACGACAACCTCACGATCGTGCGGTCGAAGGTGAACACTGGTTTTGCCGCTGGCTGCAATCGTGGCGTGTCCCTCGCGACCGAGCCCGTATTCTTGTTTCTGAATCCAGACTGCATTCTGGCGCCGGGATCGCTTCAAACACTCGTCGAGGCCCTTCGCTCGGGCGACCGAGTCGGCATGGTGGGTGGGCTCCTCACGGATCACATGGGTCGCGAACAGGGAGGCGCCAGGCGAAGCGTCCCCACGCCCTGGCGGTCGTTCGTCCGCGGGTTCGGCCTCAGCCGGCTGGCCTGGCTCGCCCCAAAACTCTTCTCCGACTTCTATCTTCATAGCGAGCCGCTTCCACCATCCGCGGTCGATGTCGAGGCGGTCTCGGGCGCACTCACACTCGTCTCGCGTGAAGCCTTCGATGACGCCGGCCCGTGGGACGAAGGATTCTTCCTGCACTGCGAAGACCTCGATCTCTGCATGCGGTTTCGGAACAAGGAGTGGCGGGTGCTCTTCGAGCCGCGGGCTCTGGCCGTTCACTACCGCGGCATGTGCGGCCGCTCTCGGCCGCTGGCCGTCGAATGGCACAAGCACCGCGGCATGATCCGCTTCTACCGCAAGCATTTTAGGGGTTCCTATCCACCAGGCGTTTTCGGACTCGTCGTCGTCGGGGTTTGGCTGCGGTTTGCCACGATCGCCATCCCGATGGGAAGTCGCTCGCTCGCAAGAGGCCTCATGGGTGCGCCGTCGTGGCTGCGATCGCGGCTCTTCACCGCAAGTGAATCCCGAAAGCCCGCCACATCCTCGACACTTCCTTCGTAATGGCTCACTCCTCCATCGGCGTCCTCGGAGCAACGAGTCTTGTCGGCCCGCCGCTGCTCGCGCGACTCGTGCAGTCAGGTCGATCCGTGCTGGCTTGTTCACGGCGCCCATCGACGCAGCCGTCCGCCGATGGCATCGCATGGTGCACATCAGGCGAGAGCCTCCCCGTCGCGGTCCCGCCCCCCCACTGGATCGCGCTGTGCCCACCGTGGGCCACGGTCGATGCCCTCGAGTGGCTCACCGCTTCCGGCGCCACGCGGCTCATCGCCCTGTCCTCGACGAGCATCGTCACCAAACAAGCATCACCCGACCGGAGCGAACGGCAGCTCGCGGAGCGATTGGCCACGGCAGAAGCGGCACTCGCATCGCAGGCCGCCCACGCCAAAATCGCGATTGTCATCCTGCGGCCAACGATGATCTACGACGGCCATTCCGACGGAAACGTGACGGCCATTGCTGCTTTCGCCCGACGCTTCGGGTGGTTCCCCGTGTGCGGCCCCGCCCGCGGTCTGCGTCAGCCAGTTCACGCCGAGGACGTCGCAACAGCATGCCTGGCAGCTCTCGATTTCGATGTTCCCCAGGCAACCTACATGCTTTCCGGCGGCGAGGTGCTTTCGTTTCGTGACCTCGTCGAACGGATATGCCGCGCCCAGGGCCTCACACCGCGGCTGGTCCATCTGCCCCGCTGGGCATGGCAGTTCGCAGCATTCGTCGGTCGCGCGCTCGGGCTTGCCCGCGGTGCCACCCTTGGCACTGCCGCAAGGATGAACGAAGACCTTTCCTGCGACCATGCTGCTGCCGCCCGCGACCTCGGCTTTCAGCCGAGACCCTTCCAGCCAGCATGCCTGTCACCGAGGAACGAACCATGCCGCTTGTGATCACCGTCCTCGCGTTCTCGCTTGTCGGCCTGCATCTCATCGTTGATCCGCGGGCGTACGACGTCTCCCAGATCGTGCGACTGGTGGCGCTCATGGCAGGCCTTCTGGTCGTCGTCCCTATTCTGCTTCTGGTGCCACGGTTCGCGAGGCGAATCGATTCAGGTGTGCTCCGCGAGCCGATCGTCCTGGCTTCAGCCGCGTACCTCATCACGTGCTGGGCCTCGCTCGCCGTTGCTCTCAACGTCTCGGCAGGTTTTACCGATTGCTTCCGCACACTCGGAGCATTCTTGGTGCTCTGTGTCACGGCACTTGTCCTTCCGCTCGACCCGCGGTGGAAACGGTGGCTTCTCGAAACTGCGGTCGTGGCGATGGTCGTCGCCGTCGTCGCAGGATTCTCGGCGACGATTCCACTCCTCGGCGGTGGATTGCCAACGCGACGGCAGATGGAGGAGGCATTTCTCGACGGGCTCATGTCCAACGTCAACCTCTTCGCGGCCTGGCTCTTGGTGTTGGTTCCGTGGTGTGTGTGCGGCGCCGTCGTGCTGGCTGGCAGGTGGCGGATCGGTGCGGCGGTGACCGCGATTGCGGGAACCTTGCTCCTGATCGTCCTTCAGTCGCGGGCCGCGTGGCTCGGTCTTGCTGCCGCGGCAGGCGTCGCGGGCCTTGCGATCCTCTGGTATCACCAGTCGCTTGCTGCCTCAGACCGGCTTTGTCGGACCGTCCTTGGCTTCCTTGCCAGTTGTGCGGCCGTCTCGCTCATTCTCGTTGGCCTCATGCTCACCGACACGACACTCGGCGAGACGATTCGAGCCCGCGTCATTTCCCGGCCACACCAGGCCGCGGGACCGACCGACGGCGGACGCATGATTGTGTGGGGGATTTCCGGACGGATGATCGACGACCATTTCCTCACCGGCGTCGGCGCCGGCAACTTCACGCTGCGGCTGCACGAATACTTTGGGCCCGACGCGGCTGGAAACATCCCCGACTTCTCGACACTCTCGAGCGACAACTGGATCCAGCCGCACAATGATTTTCTGTGGGTGTTCTCCGAGAAGGGGCTTTTTGGATTCCTCGCTTTCGTGGCTATCTTTGTGTCAGGAGCTCTCACGGCGATTGCCGTTCTGCGGAAACCTCGGTCTGAAACGGATGCGTGGCTCGCACTGACTTCGCTCGCCACGCTTGCGGCCTACGTGACCGTCTCATGTTTTGATTTCCCACTCGACCGCGTGAGCCATCAGGTTGTCCTCGCGGTGCACCTCGCCGTGCTCGCGATCCTTGCCCGCGAGAACCGTGGCTTCGCGATGCCTCGCCCCCTCCCCGGATGGCTCGTCGCGCCACCGGTGCTTGCGGCGGTCGTGCTTGGACTTTGCTATGCCTGGGCCGCATGGGACCAGGAACGAGCGGTGATGGTCGTGAGGCGGGCCCAGCATGAGGGCGACTGGTTGGCGATGCGGGACGCAGCACGCCGGGGCACGACGCCCTGGAAAACCCTCGATCCCTTGGCCGTTCCGATCCCGTTCTTCGAGGGTCTGGCTGAGGTACAGCTCGGCAATCTGCCCGCGGCGACCGTTTGTTTCGAGCGAGCCTATGCGGCCAACCCGAACCGTCTCGCGGTGCTCCAAAACCTCGGCGCGGCTTATGCCCAGTCCGGCCGCTTCGACGAAGCCGTGGCCGCTCTTGCGATTGCAGCCAATCGGTATCCCGACCGCCTCGAAGTCCGCCACAACCTGGCCAGTGCGCTCATTGACTCGGGGAGATTTGCCGAGGCGATCACGATTCTCGAAGACATTCCCGAGCCGCTTCTGACTCCCCCGATGCGTGAAGCCCTCGAATACGCCCGCGAGCAGGCGCGAAGCGACATGCCCCGGTGAATCAGCCTGGCAGCGAGGATTCGCTAGAGTTGCGTCGGATTCGGGGCGTCGCCGTAGACAGCTTTGGGGTCGAAGGCTTTTTCGTGTTCGAGGAACTCGAGGGACATGCCTGCGTTTCGCTGAGCACCCACAGGCACCTTCCGGTAGAAGCAGGAGCGGTAGCCCACGTGGCAGCTTGCGCCACCGGGAATCTCGACGCGTAGCCAGACACAGTCCTGGTCGTCGTCGATTCGCATTTCCTTGATTGTCTGGATGAGCCCACTCGTGGCTCCCTTGTGCCAGAGGGTCTGACGGCTCCGACTCCAGTACCATGCCTCACCCGTCTCGATCGATTTCTGGAGTGCCTCGCGGTTCATCACCGCGACCATCAGCACCTCACCCGTGGCGTAGTCGGTGGTGACGCAGGGGATAAAACCCTTCTCGTCAAACTTCGGGGCTAGGTCGTGCCCCTCCTCCACCTGCTCGACAGTCTCCCGCCGACCGAAAAGCGAATCGTCATTGCCCGCCATTGCGTTCACTTTCGATGCTCCAGAGTTCTTCGTTGGAAGCCTTCATCATACCCTCACCAAAACCCGGTGGCGTCAGGCAGCGATGCTGGCGACCATGAGCATCGCCAGCGCCACACCGAACCCTCCGAGCGTCACCCAAAAGCTTGCCCGGTCAAACCGCCGCGAGAGAGCCGGGCGATCGAGCGTCTCGTAGACATAGAGCGAGAGCGTTGACTGCGTGAGTGACAGGAGGATCGTGACGATCCCCAGCAGATTCACGACGTCGGCCAGGGAAAAGGCATTGGTCTCGGGTGCCAAGCCACTGACGACGTAGGCATTGGCCACGGCAGCAAAGAGTCCGCCCACGCCCAGTCCGAACCGCGGGTCCACGTGGGTCGGCTTGATGAACGACGTCAGCATGGCCACGGCAACCGACACGAAGAGTGCCTGAAACATCTTGATGAAGAGCCCCAAGCCTCCGCGGTCGATGAGGATCACGAATCGCGGCTGCGAGTAAGTCCGGCGGTGATCATCGTCGATGTCGGAACGGCCACGGCTGGTCCTGTAGGTGTGTGGGTTCTCGACCACGAGCGACCGCACGATCCGGTAGTTCGAGAGGGAGGCCCGGTGACTCACCGCGGTGTCGGACTTGTCTGGAACGAACACCAACTCATGGCGGGTGTGGGCAGAGTTCTCGAATGATGCCATGAGCAAGTGATCGTCGATCGGAAACGTCCGGATGCGGAATGGCTTGGTGTAGGTGACCGAAAGCCGCCGAAGCTCGTAGTGCTCGTCTCCTTGATTCACATGCGACAGGAGCGTCGAGTCAGTGATCGTTCCGTCCACCGCAATCAACCGGTCGAACGGGTTGAAGGAATCGTCCTCCGGGGCATCCCGCCACCGGCACCAGACATCGAGCACGACCGACCAGGTGCTGTCGTGCAGCGAGACGCCACCGATGTTCTCGAGGTAGAAGCCGATGGCGACGCGGCGGGCTCCATCGGTTGACACATCCTGGACCGGCTCAGCCCCTGGGTCGGGAATCCTCTGGTCGAGTGCCGCTGCAAGGACAAGGCGTTCCTCACGGCGGGCCTGCCACTGCATCCAAGAAAGCCAGATCGAAGGGAGGAGAAACACGACCGCCAAAAGCACGAGCCATGCCTTCATCCACGCCGTCAGCCGAGGCGGTGGAACATTGGCCGGTACGGTAGGAGGGACGGGGGTTGTCATGTCGAGCCCAGAGGATAGGCCGACTCGATAGAGAATGGCTACAGGCCGCCCCAAACGGGTTCGGCTTGCGGTACGATATTGGTCTGCGTCGGTTGCCCGCTCTCCCCTCGCCAGGAGTTGATCGCATGATGCGCATTCTCGCTTCCCTCTTGCTCATTGTCGTATCGCTTTCGGTGGCTCCGGTGCTCGCAGCCGCCCCCGGCAAGCCGGAACTGAAAAACCCCGACTTCACCAAGGGGGACACCGTTCCCGAGAAAGGGCCACACGACTGGACGCTCGGGCCCACTGGCGGCCGCGGCTGGATCTATACGGCCAAAGGCCACTCCCAGGACGCACGGCAGATTTTGGTGACGGCGGTCGCGAAAGGATCGCCAGCGGACGGAGTTCTCGAGGTCGGCGACGTGATCCTCGGCGCCGGCGACAAGCCTTTTGATGCCGATGCAAGGGTGACGTTCGCTAAGGCGATCGCGGCAGCCGAGTCGACCGAAGGCAAGGGCGTTCTCAGGCTGCTTCGCTGGCGAGGTGGCGCGACCGAGACAGTGACCATCACGCTGCCAGTGCTCGGCCGCTACTCGGCGACTGCCCCCTACGAATGCCCGAAGTCGCGCCGCATCGTCGAGGTCGGCTGCGCGTCGCTTGCTCGCCGCATGGCCGACCCGAACTACGGCCGCGGCATGCACTCCATTTCCAGGTGCCTCAACGCCCTCGCCCTCCTTGCCAGCGGCAACAAGGACTACCTGCCGCTCGTCGCACGGGAGGCGAAATGGGCGGCCGACTTCAAGAGCGACGGCATGATCGCATGGGATTACGGGTATCTCATGACGTTCCTCGCCGAGTATGTGATGGCAACGGGTGACACGTCGGTCATGCCGGGCCTCACGCGGCTGGCGCTTGAAACCGCCCGAGGCCAAAGCGCTGTCGGCACCTGGGGACATCGGTTTGCCCTGCCGAGCGGCAATCTCAACGGCTACGGCTGCATGAATCAGCCTGGGCTTACCCTCACGATTGGCATGGTGCTGGCGCGGGAAGCGGGCGTGAGCGATCCCGATCTCGACCGGGCGATCACGAAGGCCGTGGGTTTCCTGCGGTGGTATGTCGACAAGGGGGCCGTGCCCTACGGCGACCATCCTCCATTCCCGGCCCACGAAGACAATGGCAAGTGTTCGAGCGCCGCGGTGCTTTTTGATCTGCTCGGTGATCAAGAAGCCGCCACGTACTTTGCCAAGATGAGTTCTGCTGCCTACGGCGAACGTGAGCGTGGTCACACCAGCAACTATTTCAACATGATTTGGGCGCTCCCCGGGGTTGCCAGGTGTGGCCCAGTATGCGTCGGTGCCTACATGAACGAACACGGCTGGTACTACGACCTCGCCCGTGACCACGACGGCATGTTCCTCTACCAGGGCTCGCCCGTGGGTGAGGAGGAGCACGACAAACACACCGGATGGGACTGCTCCGGCAGTTATTTGCTGGCGTACGAACTGCCTCTGAAAAGCCTTCGGCTCACTGGCAAAAAACCCTTCTGCGTGACGCCGCTGACCGCCGCCGAAATCGCTGATGTCATCAAGGCGGGCCGCGACGCCCAGTTCAAGAACGATGGCAATCCCTATGCTGGGCGTTCCACGCCGCAGCTTGTGGCTGGACTTTCGAGCTGGTCACCCGTCGTCCGCCGGCGGTCCGCCGTGGCGCTCGCGGCTCGAGAGGAAAACGTGCTTCCGCAGGTGATCGCGCTTCTCGAGGGACCAGACCGGCTCGGCCGCTACGGCGCCTGCGAGGCGCTCGGGGCGATGGGCCAACGGGCCGACG
>JBGTKO010000126.1:0-3126 GCA_041744595.1 Pirellulales bacterium | reverse complement strand
TCCGCGGACCCGCGAAACGGCCGGTCCGGCGAAGCGGCCGGGGGCCAGGCGAAAGCGGCCTGGGAAGGCCTCATCGTGGCGGACTCAATCGCCGAAAGGATCGGGACGAGACAAGGCATGACGTCCGATTCATCGACCGGGCCCTGCCGCGCCGATCATGGCCGCTATGAGCGGGCGCCGATCGTGGGGCATCGATTGATCGCCGAGGGCACCTGGCGGTTGCGGATCGAGTCGCCGGCCATCGCGGCCGCCACGGTTCCTGGCCAGTTCGCGATGGTTCGTCTGCCTGGATGCACCGACCCGCTCCTGGGCCGTCCGCTTGCCGTCTATGACGTGTTCACCGACCCCGATGGAACGCCGCGGTACGTGGATTTCATTTACGCCGTGCATGGCCGGTTTACTACCGCGATTGCGGGGCGGCCGCCTGGGCAGGATGTCATCGTCTGGGGACCGCTCGGCAACGGTTTTGGTGTCAATGTTCCTCCGGTCGATCACCTCGTCCTCGTGGCCGGCGGGATCGGGCAGACCGCGCTTTTGGCAATCGCCCGCGAACGGTCCGGCCTGGCTCGCTATGGCGTACCGCCGCGGTCGGCTCAGCCCGCGAACCGGATCACGTTCTGCTGGGGCGCTCGGACAGCGTCGCTCTTTGGCGACATCGACGACTTTCGGACAGCCGGATGCGATGTCCACCTGGCCACGCTTGACGGCTCGGCAGGGCTCACCGGGACCGTTGTCGATCTGCTCGACAGCATGGTGGCAGATGATCGCTTTGCGGCGGCCAACACCCACGTGGTCACGTGTGGCCCTGAGCCAATGATGGCGGCCGTGGCCCGCTGGACGGCGAGCCATGGGATGCCTTGCACCGTGTCCCTCGAGACACCGATGGCCTGTGGCATCGGCATCTGCTTCACCTGCGTGGCTCCGATTCGCGACGCAGCCGGTGGATGGGACTACCGCCGCACATGCGTCGAGGGGCCCGTGTTCGAGGCAGCGACCGTCGTGTGGTGAGCGTATCGACCTGGATCGCGTACTCAGGCTTTCGAGGCCTTGCGGCCCTTGCCGGCGGCAGGCACTGCCTCGCCTTTCGACGCCGCGAGCACGCGTGCGGAAAGCCGTGACTTGATCCGCGCTGCGCGGTTCTTGTGAATCGTCCCTTTGGAAGCCGCCTGGTCGGCCGTTTTTGCGGCACCACGGAGCTGTTCTTTTGCGGCTTCTGCATCGCCGCTGGACACGGCTTCGAGGACCTTGCGGATCGAAGTCTTGAGCGTGGACTTCACAGTCCTGTTTCGCTCGCGGTCGCGGAGGTTTTGGCGGTGACGCTTCTTGGCACTGGCCGAATGAGGCATGGGGGTTCCTGGAAAACGCAGTCGTACGGAGTTGGGGCCGGCCACGGGGCTCAGCCATCAGACTCGCTTTTATCGCCCCCAGACCTGAGTTTGTCCAGACGCTTGGCGACATCCCGGTATCCGAAGTCGAGGGTGGCCACGGCCGAGAGGTGTTTCTGGGCCGCATCGATGTCTTTCAGGGCGGCTGCCAGCACCCCCGCCCGGTAGAGAGCCCGCTTGCGCACCTCGATCTCACGGTCGGTGACCGCCTCGATGGAAGCCTCGTAGTTCTGCATCGCGAGCTGGTATTGCTTGATTGCCTGGAAGCATTCCCCGAGCTCGAGCGAGATCACTCCCCTGCGACGGACATCTTTGAGGGCTTCCTGAAAGGCGCGGATGGCTTCCTGGTACTTTCCGGCCGCCTTGAGTCGGAGGGCCAACTCGTACTTCCACGTGACGTTGTCCGGGTATCGACTCACGCGGGCCCCGTAAATCTGGATCTCCTGTCGAAGACTGGCAGACTTGAGTTTCTCGACGGCAGTTCGGTTCTCGGGCGTGTCCTCCGCTTCGAGTCGTTTCTCGGCCAGCATGAGCTTCGCCCTGCCCCACCGGAGCTGCCGATCTTCAACATGCTCTCGCACCTTGAGCTCATTGCCCGATGCAGAAAGCGCCTTGTCGAGCACACGTTCAGCTTCATCGATCGTGGCATCTTGCTCGAGAACGTCGGCCAGTTCGAGGTAGGTGTCGATGTTGGTCGGATTGTCACGAATGGCTTCCTCGAGTCTGGCGCGGCGGCTCGTGGTCGGAGCATTGGCTTCGCCTTCTGTGGCCGACGTGGCGCCTCCGCGACCCGCGAGACCTTGACCGGCCGTGATCGTCTTCTCGACCGACAGTCTGGCGACTTCCCGGTCGGCTTCCTCGGTCATGCTCTTGACCTTGGCGATCCTTCGCCAGCACTCGATCGCTTGGTCGTAGTTGCCCTGGCTGGCGGCGAACCGGCTGCACTGGCGGTTGACTTCCACGTCGGCCGGCGCGACGTCAAGCGCGGTGCGGAGGTAGACCGCCTGGCATTCCGGCATCATGAGGTTTTCGCAGGCCTCGGCCATCGCCAGAAGGCAGGAGTGATCGGCCGGGTTGTACTTGAGCGTGCTGACCCCTTGCTTGATGACCTCCCGCCAGTTGGCCTGCCCCGCCGACCGCCTCATGGAGCTGCGACCGGTAAAGGTAGACAACGATGCGAGCGTGCTGGACTTCTTGGCGCCAAACTTCTGCCGTAGTGCTCCGAAGAAGGCCTGGAGAAACACGACATTGCCGGGATCACCGGCGACGCACATCGAAAACATGTCGATGGCATACTTCGGGTCGCCGGCCTGCACGCCCGTGCGGTAGCACTGGAGCAGACGGGCCCGATCCCCCGCGGAGAGGGCCGACCACGAAGGAGATCGCGTGGGATCGACGGGTGCCTGTTGGGCCGCTGTAGACTCGTTCGCCATGCCGGATCCGAAATGTCGTGTCGCGTGCTGCCTGCAAGTGGCCCGCCAGACTCGGGCCCGATGGAACCTCTGGAAACTTTCGAGTGTAGATGGCCTTCCCGCGTGCGACAAACGGGGTGTGGTGCATGACGACCTTTGCGAGACGAACGATTCATGAAGCCCACTGAGATGGTCATTTTCGTGGGTGCTGGCCCTGGCGCGGCCGATCTCCTCACCCTTCGGGCGGTGGACCGCCTGAAAAGGGCCGATGTCGTGGTGCACGACCGGCTCGTTCATCCCGAGGTGCTTGCGCTCGTGCCGCTGTCGGC
>JBGTKO010000125.1:0-6496 GCA_041744595.1 Pirellulales bacterium | reverse complement strand
TTGGCCGCGTCGGCGAGCCGGTCGCGGACCGTCGCCGGGCTGCCGACGATGGCGTAGCCACCGTCGAGCATCTCGTCGCGGGTCTGCACACTCGACATGAATTTTTTGAGCGCCTGACGAATGCGGGCAATCGAGCGGGCGCTCGTGTAGCCCGGCGGGAATACGACGAGCCCCTTGAGCAGCTTGTGCGCGAAGTAGAAGAGGTGCTGCTCGTACTCGGCCCACGCCTGCTCGTCCGATTCGGCCACATAGATCGGCACGAGCCATCCCATCTGTGACGGGGAGGCCGTGTAGCCACACTTCTGACAGGCGTCGCGAAACATGTCGAAGTTTTTCTGCAATACGTCGAGATGGAAGTACGGAATACCCATGTAGCTGTACCGCCGCTGGGCGACCATCTGCACCGTCTCGATGCTGCCTGCTCCCGGAACCCAGATCGGCGGGTGGGGTTTTTGGACCGGGAGTGGCCAGGGATTCACATACTTGAGCTTCCAATACTTGCCGTAATGCTCGAACGGTCCGGGTTCCGTCCAGGCGCGGATGATGAGGTCGAGTGCCTCGGTGTACATCGAGCGGGCATGCGTCGGATTCATCGAGAAGCTGTAGTATTCTGGCCCTCCGCCCACCACCATGCCGGCGATCAACCGTCCACCGCTGATCACATCGATCATGGCAAACTCTTCAGCCACGCGAGTCGGTGGGTTGTAGAGCGGTAGCGCGTTCCCGATCACGGCGATCTTCACCCGCTTGGTCTGGCGGGCCAGGATGGCGCCCATCAGATTCGGGCTGGGCATGGTGCCGTAGGCGCTCTGGTGGTGTTCGTTCACACAGACGCCGTCGAAGCCGAGATCCTCGGCGAGCATCAGCTCGTCGAGAAAGCGGTTGTAGAGCTCGTGGCCGTGCTGTGGCTCGTAGTACGAGTTTGGCAGGGACGTCCACACCGTGCGGTATTTCTCGACTTCATCGCCGAGACGGTCCCACGGCATCAGGTGGAAAGAGAAAAATTCCATGCGCATGCGTGTTTGTGCCCTGTGGGTGGCCCCGAAGTGTGGCAGACCTGCCGTGCAGGGACAAGGGCACGCAGGCGGCAGCACGCAGCCCAGGACAAGCGCATCCATCGAGCGGTTTTGGTAGCATTCCGGGCAAATCCGAACTTCCCACGCTGCCCCGAAGGAGTGCCCATGTCTGCTTCAACTGCTGCCTTGTCTCGCGTCGGCCAGAGCCTTTGGCTCGACAATATCACCCGCGGCATGCTCGACGACGGCACGCTTGCCCGCTACATCCGCGACTTCCACGTGACCGGCCTCACGAGCAATCCCTCCATCTATAACGCCGCAGTCAAAGACACCTCCTTCTACGACGAAGCGCTCGCGGCCCTCGGCACCCAAGACCTTGCTGCCGAAGAGGCCTTCTTCGAGATCGCCATCAATGACCTTGCCCGCGCGGCTGATCTGTTCCGTCCGGTCTACGACCGCACCAGCGGCATCGATGGCTGGGTGTCGCTCGAGGTTTCCCCCAAGCTCGCCTACGACACGGCCGCGACGCTTGCCCAGGCCAAATCGCTGCATGCCCGCGCCGGCCGGCCAAACCTCTTCATCAAAATACCTGGCACGCCCGAAGGGCTGCCCGCCATCGAGGAGGCGATTTTTGCCGGCGTGCCGGTGAACGTGACACTCCTCTTCACCTGCGAGCAATACCTCGCTGCCGCCGAGGCATACCTGCGGGGCGTCGAGCGACGGATCGAAGCCGGCCTGCCGCCGCAAGTCTGTTCGGTCGCGTCCTTGTTCATTAGCCGCTGGGATACATCCACGGCGACATCCCTGCCGTCCGATCTCGTGAATCGTCTCGGGATCGCCGTTGGCGAAGTCTCGTACCGCGCGTACCGCGACCTCCTGGCATCCGACCGGTTTGAGCGGCTTTGTAATTTTGGGGGCGTGCCCCAGCGGCTGCTCTTTGCAAGCACGGGCACGAAAGACCCAAACGCCTCGGACTGCCTCTACATCGACGCGCTCGCCGCCCCTAACTCGGTCAACACGATGCCGGAGAAGACGCTCCACGCCTTTGCCGACCATGGCAACGTGACAGCCACGCTCTCGGCCGGCGGCGGCATGTCCGACTCGACGCTCTTTGCCATCGAGCGGGCCGGTGTCGATGTGGCCGCCCTCGGGAAGAAGCTCCAGAGGGACGGCGCCGACGCCTTCGTGAAGAGCTGGGACGAGCTCCTCGACGTCATCGAAAAGAAGTCTCGTGCCGTCGCCACCGCAGGCGCGTGATCAGTGCGAACGGTGGGCGACTTCGACCGTTTGGTCCAAGATCGACTCACCGAAAACCGTCGCAGGCACTCTTCAGGGGATGGGCCGCACGGTCCGCGGGGAACCCCGGTGGCGGGGCGGCGGTCCAATGTTTGGCATTCAATTTTCTCGAGTCATGCTAGATGTCCTATCTGGCAATGACGATCGCGAGTGGTGGTCACGGCGTGCCCGCGAGGGTATGGCGAAGATGCGCCATGCGTTTTCATGGCTCGCAGGCGACGGGACGACGCTCTGGCGCGGAACGGACAACAGGAAGGACGAAGGAAACGTATGGTGGACGTTCGCGGGCACAAATACGAACATGGCATTGTGAACCGCTTTTCAGGGATCCGTGGAGGGAATGATCGACGCCGACGCCTGTGCGCTTCGGTTTGAAGCTCGGGTCCCGCCCGACATGGCAACCCGTCTCGTCCAAAACCGTATGACCGACCCGGCCGCGGTCGAAGCGGTGATCCTTGAACCACTTCATGTTGTCATTTCGGAGTAATGCAGCCTCATGGCTTCTTCCTGGCTTGATTGGATGAACGCGGTACTCTCGCCGAAGGTCGATGAGGCTCGCACGCAAGAGGAGCTCGCGAAGGCGCGACGCCTTGCGGGGCCGCCAGTGCTGTGGCTGCTCGGCAAGACCCAGTCGGGAAAAAGCTCGATCATCCGGGGCATCACGGGCCGCAGCGATATCGAGATCGGCGAAGGCTGGAAGGCATGCACCCGCACGAGCCGGATCTACGATTTCCCAAACGAGGAAGAGGCGATTCTTCGCTTCCTCGACACGCGGGGCATCGGCGAGCCTTTTTATGACCCAGCGGAGGATATCGCATATGCCGAGAGGCAGGCCAACGGCATCCTCGTCGTGATGCGGGCCTGCGACCCCGCGCAGGAGATCATCAAGACCGTCCTCGCCAAGGTGCGAAGACAGAAACAAACGTGGCCGGTCGTGCTCGTTCAGACGACGCTCCACGAAGCCTATCCACGCGACACAGGCCATCTGAGGCCCTATTGTTTTGATGCGTCACCCCTGCCCGAGGCCGTGCCGACCGATCTCGCGCGAGCCCTCGAGTATCAGCGTCAAGACTTCGCGGGGCTTTTTGATCGCCGCGTCGCGATCGACTTCACGCATGAGATGGACGGCTACGAGCCGCAGCTCTACGGCCTCGACGCGCTCTGGACCGCGCTGGCCGGCATCGTGCCGGCAGGATTTCGCGACATGCTCACGGCGAAGCCTGAAATCGTGTCGGGCCTGCGGGATGCTCTCTTCGACACCGCGCTCCCACACATCCTGTCGTATTCCCTCGCGGCAGGCGCAGCGGCAATGGTGCCTGCACCGGTTTTGAACCTTTCGGTCGTCACCGTCGCGCAGGGCAAGATGCTCCATTCGATTTCGTCGATCTATCACCGATCCATCATCCAAGCACTCACGGCCCTCGCACCAGCGCTTGGTGTGAGTTTTCTGGCACGGATGCTGGGCCGATCGGTTGCATCGGGCATTCCCGGCGTGGGGACGGCTGTTGCCGGCATCTCGACCGCGTCGGCCACCTACGCACTCGGGTGTCTCGTCTGCTGGTACTTCGCCAAGGTCGCCCGCGGAGACGTGCCGACGAAGGAGCAGATCAATCGCGTCTACCAGGCAGAGCTCGCTCGCGGCCTCGAGCGTTTTCAGGAGTATTTCAAGTCACTCGCCGCGACGCGATCCGAGACGTCTGAAGACACCGGAGACAAGCCAGATGCGGCGTGACCTCACGAGCTTCGTCCTTCGAGTGCTCGCCTACGCCGTGCCCGTGCTCGCCCTCGCGCCGCTGGGGGCCATCTGGCTCTTCGAGCATCATCACTGGCTTCCGTTCGGCCTTCTCTCTGCGGCCATCATCGGCGTTTTGCTCATTGCATCCAGGCTCCTTGCCCGACCGCCTGTTCGACCCGCCGCGACTCCCCCGCCCGCCGAAACATGGCCCGATGCGGGCAACGCGGCGTGGAAAGAGGTGAACCGGATCGCCGCCCGTGTAGCAGCCGCCCCGCCACCATTCGGTGATATCCCCGCGTACCAGAACCTCGGCATGGAGGTCATCGACACCGTCGGACGGCATTTTTATCCAACATCAAGAAACCCGCGACTGGAACTGACGCTTGTCCAGACACTCGAGATCAGCCAGCGGGTGCTGCGGGATATCCGTTCAGAGGTGATCGACGCCATTCCTGGCGGCGGAAACGTCAAGCTCGCCCATCTCGACTTCGCCCGACGGGCAGCCGCCTACGTTCCAGCGGCAGTAAGCGCGAGCCGCATCGCGAGCCTCGCGAATCGAATCCGTCGCGGGATATTCAACCTGCCAGTTGCCGCCGCCTACGAAGTCGCCAACCTCTTCGACATGTCACCCTCGGCGATCCTCTCGCGTCAGGCGAACAGGGTCGCCGCCGATGTCTTTGTGCAGCGAGTCGGGAAGTACGCCATCCAAGCCTTCAGCGACCAGTCCTCGCTCGATACAGCGATGATCCAGCAGATCGCGAAGGAACAACCGCTGCGGATTCTCCTCCTTGGTCCGCTCAATGCCGGCAAATCGAGTCTCAAGAATGCGATGTTTGGTCAGGAGCGATCCAAGCGAGACATCCTCCCCTGCCCGTCCCTGAAGGAAGAGCAGATCCTCGACCGCGAAGGCGTCCCGCGGGCCATCATCCTCGACAGCGATGGTTTTGGCGGTACCGGCGACGTGGCCGCACGCAAGTGGCTCTTTGAGGCCATTGAATCGATCGACCTGATCATCGCCGTGACGTCAGCAAGGCAGGCCGCGCGGCAGCTCGAATGCCAGACGCTCAATGAGGTCCGCACACGGTTCGCGAACTCGACCCGCCGGACCTGCCCCCCGATCATCGTCGCCGTCACCCACATCGACCTCTTACAGCCAGCCCGGGAATGGAACCCGCCCTACGACTTCCTCGACGGCGAATCCCGCAAGGAGCAAAGCGTCCGGCGAGCCGTCGATGCGATCGCGACCGACTTCCAAGTACAACTTGACCACGTCATCCCCGTCAGCCTTATTCCGGGAGCAGAATACAACGTCGAGGAATCGCTTCTCCCGAACCTCGGCGTGGCCCTTCCCGAAGCCGACCGTGCCAAGTTTTTCCGCGTCGTCGATGCCCATCGGTCTGCCGAATCCCGTGACCGCGTGACACGAAGCATCGCCTTGTTGATCAACGCCGGTACCGCATTTGTCAACGCGGCCACCCGTCAGTTGAAGTGACGCTTGCGGCCCTCCCTTGCGGCCCTCCCTTGCTGGTGCATGGCCTCGAGCGTTGCTGACTCTCTCGCGTTGGGTAGGATGTCCGCGTTCCAACATCCCCGTATGGAGTGAGTCATGTCTGTTGCCGTTGCCGAATCGTCCAGCCGCGTTGCCCTTCCCGAATGGCAGGCCGTGCTCGAGCATGCCGCCGAGACCAGGCAACGAACGCTCCGCGACCTGTTTGCTGCCGAACACGATCGGGCAGAGAAGATGGCATTCGAGGCGTGTGACCTCTTCGTCGATCACTCGAAGCAGCGGCTTACCGAGAGCACGCTGCCGCTGCTGACCAGCCTCGCCCATGCCTGCGGGCTCCGCGAGCGGATCGATGCGATGTTCTCTGGTGCGCGGATCAATACCACCGAGAACCGGGCGGTCCTTCATGTGGCGCTGCGTGCCCCTCGTGATACGGCGATCGTTTTCGATGGTGCCGATGTCGTGCCCGACGTCCATGACGTCCTCGACCGGATGGCAGCCTTCTGTGATCGTGTACGGAGCGGTGGGTGGGTGGGCCACACCGGCAAACGCATCAAAGCCGTCGTGAATATCGGGATCGGTGGCTCGGACTTGGGGCCAGTCATGGCCTACACGGCGCTTCGGCACTACGCCGACCGCGAGATCACGTTTCGGTTCGTCTCGAACGTCGATGGCACCGATTTTGCAGAAGCAGTCCATGGCCTCGATCCGGCTGAAACGCTTTTTATCGTCGCCTCAAAAACGTTCACCACTCAAGAAACGCTTGCCAATGCCCGCACGGCCCGTGAGTGGACGCTCGCGGCACTCGGGGATGGGGCCGCCGTGGCCAAGCACTTCGTAGCGTTATCGACCAACGCAAAGGAAGTGGCGGCATTCGGGATCGATACGGCCAACATGTTCGGCTTCTGGGACTGGGTCGGCGGCCGCTACTCGATGGACTCCGCG
>JBGTKO010000124.1:0-9224 GCA_041744595.1 Pirellulales bacterium | reverse complement strand
CGGCGACCGTCCCAACTGACGAGCTCGGCGTGCTGCTGATTGACCCGAACCCGTGGCAGCCGCGGAGCGTTCTCGGCGATGCGGACCTCGCTGAGCTGGCCGACAGCATCCGCGAACACGGACTCGTGCAGCCGATCGTCGTTCGGGCCCGTGGCGACCGGTATCAGTTGATCGCCGGGCAGCGACGTCTCGCCGCCGCGCGGAAGCTTGGCTGGGAGCGGGTGCCCGCTCGGGTGCTCGATGTTGAGGACCGTCAGATGGCGGAGATCGCCATCGTCGAGAACCTTCAGCGGCGAGACCTTGACGCGCTCGAGAAGGCGGCAAGCTTCAAGCAGTACCTCTCCACGTGGGGCTGTACCCAGGAGGAGCTCGCCAAGCGACTTTCGATTGACCGCTCACACGTGGCGAATCTCATCCGACTCTTGGAACTTCCGACATCGGTCCAGTCAAAGCTTCGAGAAGGAAAGCTCTCGATGGGTCATGCCCGAGCGCTCCTGCCGCTCGGCGACGAGGATGAACAGGTTCGGCTGGCTGACCGGGTTGCCGGCGAGGGTCTCTCGGTGCGGGCGGTCGAAACCGAGGTCCAAGAAATCCTCCGCCGCGACGAAGCGGTGATCGATCATGAAGAGGATGACGACGACCCGCCAGCAGCCACATCTTCAACGACCGGAGTCACGGAAGCAGCCCCGCGGCGCAAGCCTGGCCGCCCGGCCACCCGACGGTCGAGCCAAGTCGCCGCCGTCGAGAGCGAGCTCCGCCGGGCTCTTGGCGTGAAGGTCGTGGTCCACGCCAACGGCAAGGGGGCGGGCCGCATCGTGATCCCGTTCGCGAGCCTCGACGAATTCCAGCGGCTCATGGACCATATCACCGAATGACCCACGAGCCACGGCCAACGTGGTACACTTTTCGGCACGCTCGGGGCGTAGCGCAGTTGGTAGCGCGCCTGGTTTGGGACCAGGAGGTCGTGAGTTCGAACCCCACCGCCCCGACTTGTTGAAAAGTCCTTAAAATAAAGGACGTACGTTACCTGCCGACGGTCGGCAGTGCCTCCGGGAAACGACCCTTAATTGGGTAGTGGAATTGGGTACTACCCAATTACGCGTTTTTCGGAGGCACGAGCATGGCACGAAGGAAGGCGGGGGCGGTCCCCCAGTTGCAGCACCACAAGGCAACGGGGCAGGGCAAGGTTCATCTCAGTGGCCGCGATTTCTACTGCGGCAAGTGGGATTCGGACGACTGCAAAAGGAAATACGACCAGCTCATCGCGGAGTGGCTCCATAACGGCCGGCGGCCGCCGGTCCGGGGCAGCCAAGAAGCCGACCGCGCAACCGTCGACGCAATGCCGCCGAGCGACCGGGGCACGGTGATCAACGCCGACACCGCCGGCGCGAGCGACTCAGGTCTTCCAACGGCAACGTCGCTCCTCGTGTGCGAGATAGCCGCTCGCTACATGGAGCATTGCGAGTCCTACTACCGTGACGCCGATGGCCGGCTTACCTCAAGTTTCGGAAACGCCAAGCAGGCTGTCATCAAGCTATCGCCATTCTTCGATGTTCCGGCGGCATCGTTCGGTCCGAAGCGGCTTCAGGAAATGCGATCTCTCCTCGTCGAGCAAGGCCGGTCACGCAAGGGATGCAACACACTCGTCAAAGAAGTGAAGCGGCTGTTTCGGTGGGCCGAGTCACAGGAGCTCGTGCCAGGCGGCACGGTTCATGGTCTCGACTCGGTTGAACCACTCAAGCGCGGGCGGACGACGGCGGCAGAACTGCCACCGGTAAAACCCGTCTCCGATGCCATCATCGAGGCGACGCTCAAGCACCTTCCCACGGTGGTCGCAGACATGGTCCGCATTCAACGGCTCACCGGCGCCCGGTCGAGCGAGGTCTGCTTCATGCGGCCGTGCGACTTTGATTGCTCAGCAGAGGTTTGGGAATACCGGCCGCATCGTCACAAGACGGACTACCTCGATGATGGCATCGAAAAGGTGATCCCGATCGGACCAAGAGCCCAGGAGATCCTTGCGGCCTATTTTGATCGCCCCAAGGACGCCTATTGCTTTTCGCCCGAGGAGAGCGAAGCGGAACGGCGTGCTGCCATGCGCGAGCGACGCAAATCAAAAGTTCAGCCTTCGCAGCAGAACCGGCGCAAGAAGAAGCCGAAACGTACCCCGCGGGATCACTACACGCGGGACACGTACCGGCGGGCCATCCAGAGGGCCGCCGAGAAGGCAAAGGTGACCGTGTGGACGCCGCACCAGATTCGTCACACAACAGCCACCGAGGTGCGGCGGGAGTTCGGGATCGAGGCTTCGCAGACGTTTCTCGGCCACAAGGATGCGAACGTCACGCAGATCTACGCCGAACGAAACCTCGATCTCGCGCGTAAGGTTGCCCGCCAGCTCGGCTGAGCAACTGGCGATACCGCGGGGCCAGCATCCGCGCGCCGCGGGCTGATGCTGCCGAGCAGGCGCATGCCCCCTGCATGCCCCAATAGGGGTTTCAAGGTTAGCCCTTAGGGTTACTCCCACGTGCAACGAATGGCACGGAATGGAACCACGGGAGCGGACTTATGAAAAGAAAAAAGCAGCAGGGCCGCAAGGTGATCACGCTCACTGAAGCGGCAGATTTTATCGGCCGCACGTTCGGCGTCAAGCCGAGCGTGGCGACCGTATGGCGATGGGCCAACAGGGGACTGAAAGGATATCGGCTTCCAACAATACGCATTGGCCGCCGCTGTCGCACGACCACGACGGCGGTTCGTGAATTCATTGAGCGGCTCTCGGCGGATAGCCCGCACGGGCAGGAGCACCGGCCCCAAAAGCCTCCGGCATCGAGCCCGTTCACGCGGGAGCAACGCGCTGAGGCTGAGCGGCAGCGCGACAAAGAAGTCGCTGACGCCAAGCGACAGCTTCGCCAATACACCACGCCGTCGAGAACCAATCCATCGAAGAAAGAAAGCCAAGGAGGAAACCCATCATGCTGACATCACGAGGCCAGATCCTGCCAGTCGTTCCGGAAAACATCCCCGTCGCAGTCACGAGTACTGGAAGTGTTCTAGATCGGGACATGCTTGGTGATTTTGCAAGGCGTTGGAGTGCGGCTGGTTTTGCCGTCGTGCCCGCTAGGGTGGACGGACAGAAGCGACCGGGCTTGTCTTCGTGGACGGAGATTGCAAACGGCACCGGAGCTCCTCCGCACATCGATTGGATCGTCTCTCAAATCTCTAGCGGCACCATTGACGGTATCGGCATCATCATGGGTTTGCCGAGCGGCAGCGCCGAGATGCTGGAGGCGGAGGGCCGAGCTATGTCCCGCTACAACGACCTCGTCGAGCATGCTCGGCTGTCGGGCGTGGGGCATCTCCTCGACAAGCTCATGCAAGGATGCGTTGAGCGTACGCCGAGCGGTGGTATGCACATGTATATCCGTGTCTCTGACGGTCCTGCCCGAGGCAACACCGTGTTCGCAAGGCGCCCCCGCGGCCCCGGCGAGAAAAATGATCCTGTCCTTGCCGAGTCTCGTGGTCAGGGTGGGTACTCCATTTGCGCGCCGAGCGGAGGGCGGACCCATGAGTTGGGGAGGCCATACGAGTTTGTCGCTGGCGGGCCCGAGACCGTACCCAGCTTCACGGCCGAAGAACGGGACCAGCTCCACGATCTCTTTCGATTTCTCGACGAGATGCCGCAGCAAGTGGAGCCGCCCGCGGCAGTCGAGCGGACCGATGCCGGAGATAGCTGCGAATCCAGGAGCGACAGCGATCTTCGCCCCGGCGACGACTTCAACCGGCGAGCTAGTTGGGAGGACATTCTCGTCGGGGGTGGGTGGACGAAGGTTTACACCGCGGGACAGGGCACAGACCACGAGCGAACACATTGGCGCCGCCCCGGAAAAACTGCCGGTACCTCAGCGACAACCGGCGGCGAGGGTGATTGGCTGTATGTGTTCTCGACAAGCACTGGGCTGCCCGCCGAACGAGCGATGTCCAAGTTCACCGTTTACACGCTCCTGAATCACGGCGGGGACTACGCGGCTGCTGCGGCGGAGCTTGCCAGACAGGGGTACGGGGCACAAAACCTTGGTTGTCATGCCGGGGCTGCCGCATGCGTCCCCGAGTATGTGCCGTTCCCGACCGACGCATTGCCTGAGCGTCTACGGACGTTCGTTGAGAGTGCCGCTGAAGCTATCGGTTGCGATCCGGCTTTTATCGCTCTACCAGCAATCGCGGCGCTTGCTTCAGCGATCGGCAACAGCCGTCGGTTCTTCGTGAAAGGCTCGTGGGCAGTGCCACCAATCCTGTGGACGCTCGTGATTGCGGAGAGTGGAAGCCAAAAAAGCACGGGTTTCAAGAAGGCGCTGGAACCAATCGAGGAACGCCAAGCTCAAGCCTTCAGGCGGCATAAAGAGGCGTACCAGGAATACGAACGGCAGTTGGAGGTCTGGAAGAAGTCGAAACGGGAGTCATTGGCGACGTTTATCGAAGAACCAGAGCCACCCGTGGCAGAGAGGTGCATGGTGGGTGACACGACTGTTGAAGCTCTGGCCACGCTTCTTCAGAACACCCCACGCGGACTGTTGGTGGCCCGCGACGAGCTCAAGGGTTGGCTCGGTGGCTTTGATAAGTATTCCGCCAACGGCAAGTCAGAGAGTGACGAGGCCCACTGGCTTCCGATGTTCAACGGTAGCTCGCTGTTCGTGGATCGCAAGACGGGCGACCATAAGTCGACCTACGTTTCGAGCGCGTCTGTTTGCATCACAGGAGGGATCCAGCCCGGTACGCTTCGCCGAGCCCTGGATGTGCGTCGCCGTGAAAGCGGTCTCGCGGCCCGGCTCCTCATGGCGTATCCGCCCCGTCGCAAGAAGCAGTGGACCGACGCGACCATCCCGTACGAGGTCACGCATGCGTACTCCTGCCTTTTCGACCGGCTCTATTCGCTCACCCCAATCATCACGGAGAGCGGCGACCCAAAGCCAGTCGGTATCGGCATGACCCCTGAAGCTAGGACACTTTTCATCAACTACTTCAACAAGCATAACGATGAACAGGTTGAGTTGGTCGGTGATATGGCGGCTGTGTGGTCAAAACTGGAGGAGACCGTCGCTCGGCTTGCCCTGGTGACGCACTACATTCGTTGGGCAGGTGGCGAAGCCGGGGTCGAGAAAGACACCATCGACGAGGCCGATATCAAATGCGGAATTCTTCTCGTCCAGTGGTTCAAGAACGAAGCCCGCCGGATTTACGCGATGTTGGACGCGGGAGAGCAGGAGAACGAATTGCAGAGGCTCATCGACTGGCTGAAGAAACGGGGGGGTACTGCAACCGTCCGGGAGGTTCAGCAGAAGTGTCGGTGGCTCAGAGGTCCGGGACAAGCTGATGCCGCGCTCAGTGCCCTTGTGGACGCTGGCATTGGTTGCTGGATGGTCGGGGAGGGAGGATCGTCCGGGAACAGCAGTCGGCGGTTTGTCCTCCGGGGAGCGACCAGTGTCGGGGTGGCGTAGACATGTTGACATGTAGACGGAGGAGGGCTGTAGTAGTCAGAGGGTAAAAGTAGTAGTTCAAAAAATGCTTATAGGGACTGTCTACGTCTACGTTCTCTCTACTCACCAGGCACGTCTACATGTCTACATGTCTACATGTTCAACACACCACACCCTCGTCTACGTGTCAACATGTCAACATGTCAACACATGGCCGCCCAAACCCATCCACGACCACCAATCCCTCCTGGTGTCCTTGTGATCGGCGGCAGAGCGTTTAGGAGTTAATCTCCGCGCACCTTCTCTTCGCGACTGGCTTTGGCATGGAATTTGCGCTTAGGAGTTGAGTCATCCGCACCATCTACCCATGACCGCACTGCCGACCTCTTTCGCCGTAAAGTAGGCAGTGGTCACCGCGATCATGTCGGTTGCGGGATCAGGAAACAGGAGGCGGCCGATTAGGCCGACTTGCGATGGGTAGCGAGAATGAAATCGACAACGTGATTGGGTTTGGACAAGACGGTCGAAACCTGCAACTTTGGCTACAAGCGCTGCGTCAAGCATGTTTTGCGGTCGAGTTCATTGCAGAGACATTTGTTGACGAAGACGAGGACGGAAAGTTGTTCGGAGAATGCCTGCGTCATCCCGAGTTGTGGAACGAGGTGCGAAGCGAGTTGAAGGTGCTCGAAGAGATGGTGTCGGCCTGTCGCTCGCTGGTTGGTGAATCCGAGCACTCCGAGACCGATGAAAACTTGGAATCGGAGGAGGGGTGACGAGCCCCATCTTGCCCCCCACCAAGCTCGTACGCGCCTTCGGCGACCGCACGGCGATTTGCGATAAGAAACCCCCGCCTCGAATTAACACACACGCCCGCCACGAAGAAACCCAGGCCCCAGAACCCGCTTGCGCTCTGCTCTCGACCCTATAAACTCGCGACTTACATACGCCACCCCATCGCGTGTTACGTCACAGCCAGGGTAGTACCATGCCACCCACGCGCTCTCCCTCCACCACCGACCACCCCCAGCAACGCACCAGAAGGCCCGCAGAAGCCCAAAAAGACCCTGGGGCTACTCCAGGTAGCCTTCGGCACCAAAAAGCCCATACGCCGCGAAATAGAGGCCCCCAGAGGGTGTCGCCGAAACTGCCCAGGAAACCGCGTGGTCGAGCGGTTCCGGTGCAAACGCCTCAGGGCCGACTCGTTCCAGATAACAAAGTCGATAACACAGTTGATAACAAAGCCGAATCATGTGCCCAGGATCCTGTAAATAACAAAACCACCAATACTCCCATGCGGCACCTGGAATACCGGCTGTCGGAGCGGGTAATTCTGAAGCGTGGCGACAAAATACGTGTTTCGGCCGGCCCATACTTCGAAACGAAGGATACGGCCGGCAACGTGATCCGAATGAAAATGGCGGAGCGAGGCGCGATGACGTTCACTGCGTATTGCGAGCTGGGAAATACCCGGTGGATCGAAGCCTATGGCAAATCAGGCTTCGCGGCCCTTCGTATCAGCAGCGACGACGGAGGAGGCTCAAAGCTGATGCCGGGTTTCGTCGCTTGCCCATACAAAATCGCGAAGCTCAGGCCACGTAAGGGACGATCGAAGACGCGCGTGCTGAATGCGTCGTGACTGGTCTTCGGCAAATCTCCCCACACCACCCCCATCACATCACGGCACACAGCTCCCGATAGGCGCGATAAACCCGCGAAAACGAGCAGCCCCAAACCTCGTCATGGGCAAGGCGCTGAAATTCGTCCTCATCAAGGTCGTCGCGTTTGCCAAGCTCCTCGATGGCGTAATTCCAGGCGAGAGCGTGCGCCCATTCGTGGAGGAGAGTGTCGATGGCCTGCTGCTCCTTCATGCGGTAGCTGAGGAGTACGACATATCGGTGCTGACGGCGGATGCATTGGCCGAGGGTGTCTTCAGGCAAATAGGCTCCACGGACGACGACTGGCATTGAGGGTGGGCACTGTTCTCGAAGCGTGGTTAGAACGAGCGGATACACCTCCCATCGTTTCCGTCTCTCGTTCCAAAGTGTTCGATGCGTGGTGCCGGCCGGGGGAAGGCTGTTGTCGCAAAGCGAGGCGGCAGCGCGGAAGCAGCAGATGATTGGCGGGTGGGACTTTGTCGAGATGGCCATGCCAAAAAGCGTAGCGCATTTTCGCAGGAGCGCAAGTGCGATACGAGCGTGGCGGTGGGGTACATGCCGCAGTTGTTATGACGGCCGGCTGAGCTTGGTGTCACTCTCAAACACCTACGAGAAGGCCCCTGACTCGCTCGTACGCGCCTTCGGCGAGCGCGAGGGCCCCAGGGCAGCCTCAACCCTGCAAAAGCCCTGTGGCGCGCTCTGGCGACGTCCTGCGGCGATACAGACTTATACGGCAACGCGACTTCGTCGATACTGCCGGCACCTGTGAAGCCCGCCCCCACTTACCCCGCCAATCACCAAGCCACCTGCGACCAAAAGAACAACGCAAGAGTTACGAACAGCCACGTAAGTTCCTGAAATGTATTAACACCGGAACAACACATAATTTATCCCCCACTACCCGCAGCAACTCACCGGCGAAAACCCACACACGCAAGAAACCCCCGAAAACAGCCAGAAAACACGTATTTAGTCCCCGGCGACTATGATATCATGTAGCTCGCGTCCTTTGATATCATGGAACCCGCGTTAAATACCGGTAATAACTTATGATAACAAACGCGACCCAGTCAAAAAAACACAGGGAGGTGTTAAATAACAACGCGCGCACAAGTGTTAAATAACCGGTGCGACTATGATAGCAAAGCCCTGGTCCGGCCAATGCAACGTCCCAAGTCTTAACGCGGCAAACCCCACCTCTACCCGCTTCTTCCTCGATAAATTGCCGCGCTGAAAGCTGACCAGAGATTCATGACCCATCCAAGCCAGAAAGGCCACAGAACGGCAGCCAAAAGAAGATGCAAAGCCGCCGTGATGAGTCGGCCTTGAACGAGCTGGCCAAGACCCGGTAGCAAAAAACTGGCCAGACCCGCGATGACGTTCCCTGCTGCCCCTGGTCCTTCTGGCATCTGTGTGCCCCTGTGTCTGTGTGCCGTGCTGTTTTGCTACGGATAAAGTCGTGCACCTTCTCGACCGGCAACAACATACGGTGACAGCAGGCTACACGACCACCGGAAAACACGCTCATGACGATACCGACCACGAGCGTATCGACCTGCGGCACCGACTGACCACAAACGCACGGGCAGCAACAACATGTGGCCAAACCAACCCGACCAATTTCATCCCCGACCATTGCGACCCGGGAACAACGCGATCTCGGCCACCTACGTGCATATGGCCGACTACAACGTGTTCTCGACTTCACGCTCGGCAACAACACCGACCAAAACTCCGGAAGAAAACGGGCTACCACATCAACGCCACCATCACGAGCAACCCGTACGCAAATACCCAATACACGAAACCCAGCCGCCGTTCGCTCCATTGATGCCGTTTGCTGGCCACACACACCATATTCGCCGGTCCCTTGCTCCCGCGCGCCCTTCTTCCCGGTCATGAAACGCCCAGCAACAGAAACATGGAGCTCGGTCGCTGCATTGGTGGTTCTGTTTGGCGGGTGTGGTGTCGTGGCCAATATCCGGCAAACCTGGAGTATGCGGCAATGAAAAAGAGCCCCGGCCGTTCCTGAGTTGCGGTAAGACCAATGAATGCCCCGGATGTCCTCGTGTGCCAGCTTCGACTACTCGCCCTG
>JBGTKO010000123.1:0-2325 GCA_041744595.1 Pirellulales bacterium | reverse complement strand
CGCGCACCGTCAAGGCCAACGAGAAGCTCGACTTCGAGGCCCGCGAGGCCGAAACCGTCGCCATCGTCGGCGAGAGCGGCTGCGGCAAGTCGACCTTCGCCAAGGTCATGATGGGCCTCGAGACCGCCACCGAAGGCCGCATCATCCTCGACGGCAAGGACCTCGCCAACACGCCCGTACAGAAGCGCAAGGCCCAGGTCGTAGGCCACCTGCAAATGGTCTTCCAGAACCCCTTCGACACCCTCAACCCCAGCCACACCGTCGGCGGCCAGATCGCCCGCGTGATCCGTAAGTTCGGCGTCGAATCGGACCCGGCCAAGGTCGAGGCCCGGGTCATGGAACTGCTCGACATCGTCAAGCTCCCCCGCGACTTCTACAAACGCCGCCCACGCCAACTCTCCGGCGGCCAGAAGCAACGCGTCGGCATCGCCCGCGCCTTCGCCGGCAACCCCCGCGTCGTCATCGCCGACGAACCCGTCTCCGCCCTCGACGTCTCCGTCCAAGCCGCGGTCAGCCAGCTCCTCATGGACATCCAGCGCGAGAACCGCACCACGCTCATCTTCATCAGCCACGACCTGTCGCTCGTCCGCTACCTGGCCGACCGCGTCGTCGTCATGTATCTCGGCACCATCGCCGAACAGGGCACCACCGACGAGGTCTTCGCCCCACCCTACCACCCCTACACCGAAGCCCTCCTCTCCGCCGTCCCCATCGCCGACACCCGCATCAAGAAAAAGGAAATCGTCCTCCAGGGCGACATCCCCTCAGCCGTCAACCCACCCCCAGGCTGCCCCTTCCAAACCCGCTGCCCTAGGAAAATCGGCACGATCTGCGAAACCGAGGCGCCACCGATCCGCGAGTTCCAAGCGGGGCACAGGATCGCCTGCCATATCGAGCCGCACGAGCTCGAAGCGATGGAGCCGGTGATCACCATGCCGGCGAAAGAGGCGGCGGCGTAGGGATGGGGAGAAGAAGAGGCGGGAAGGCACGCCTCCCCGCGCCCCACCATTTGTTTCAGCGAACCCTTTAGGGCAATGGCTTTGGTCAGTGAGCTTGCAAGCGATTGTCAAACCTTTGGCCACACGACATAATCCATTAGTACAACGGAGTAGGGTTTATGGGCCACGAGATATTCATGAGTGTTGGCGGTACTGCAAACGACGATCAGGAACGTTTTGTCCAGGCGGTAGAGAATCGCCTTAGGGCTGAAGGGCTCACCCCAAACACAGTAGGAAGAAATAAATTTTCAGTAGATGCACCGCTCAAAACAGTAGAGAAACTGATGGATGAGTGTGTTGGGACCGTGGTTCTCGCACTTGAAAGGACGTACTTTCCGGCGGGCGTGGAAAAACGCGGCGGAGAAAGAGAGACGTCGATCTCCAACATAGTTCTTCCGACTCCTTGGAACCACATTGAAGCGGCAATGGCTTACAGTCGAAAGTTGCCGCTACTTGTAATTGTGCAAGAGAGCCTGAAACATGAAGGTCTGCTCGAGCCGGGATACGACTGGTACGTTCAGACCGTTCCACTGGATGAGGCTTACCTTAGCTCATCGCAGTTTAACGGTGTGTTGGCGAGTTGGAAAAATAAGATTGACGCGAGGGTGTCAATAAGATCAAATGCAAAGGCAATTGAGATCGTCGACGTAAGTCAAATGACTGTTGGACAGATATTGGGAGCCCTTAAACCGTCGCATCTTTGGTCTGTATTGGCCGCTTTAGGTGCAGCTCTCGCTGGCGCGTTTGCTCTTGGCGCCCAGCTATGGCTCTGAGTTGAGTCTTCTGCTAAAACACGCATGAGTTTGACTTCGGCGCAAACGATCGCTATTGGCCGATAGGTTGTCGCGTAGCGCCTATTCACGCTCCGTGGACGAAGCTGTCGCGAAAGCAGGCCCCCCAACTCAGGCCCTTTGCCGCGTCAGCAAACTCCACGGCCGGCGGTCGACCATAACCCTAACCGCTGCTGCCACGACCAGCGCCGAGAGTGCCGCCTTCGACAGCGTGCCCATCGTCCCCTCGATCAGCAGCGCGTGGACCACGGTGCCGGTGACGATCACGGTCGCCAGGGTCAGGTGACAGGCGCGCCAGACCGTCGGGCGCAGGCGCAGACGGCGGCGGAGGGTGGCGAGGAGGGCTGTGGCGACGACTGCCCACATGGCGATCACGCCCCAGGCGGAGAAGGGTGTGGGCGAGCGGAAGAGGAGGGCGTCGACCACGTCGGGCGGGCTGGTCAGCCACAGGCCCGCGACGTGGGCCACCACCGCTGTGAGCAGCAGCGCACCCACCCAGCCATGAACTTGTCGGCCGCGGCGCGCGGTGAGGCCCG
>JBGTKO010000122.1:0-4608 GCA_041744595.1 Pirellulales bacterium | reverse complement strand
GGCCGGAGCGCACGTCCGGCGACATGACCCGGGCTTGCCCCGAACCGCCGCGATTTTTAATACGACCGCGCGAGAACGCTTCGGCGATTGACGGGCTGGCCGGTGACGATGCAGGTGCCTGGCTCGTCGGGGCCGTCCATCGGGATGCAGCGGACGGTCACTTTGAGTGGATCGAACAGAGCCGTCACAGCAGGGTCGTCGGCGACATGGACCCAGGCGAAGCCGGCGTCGTCCCTCGCAAAATAGTCGGTCGCTTCCACCGTCGACTCGAGCCTCACGGTGTGGGCTTCTCGAAAGGCAACCGCTCGCTCGAAGAGGCCGAGTTGGATCTCGTCGAGGATCGTCGGTAGTCGGGCTGGCAGTTCCGCAAGCGGGATCGCCTCCCGTTCCTTGGGGCCTCGATCCCGCCGGCAGACGCTGGCGGTGCCCGCAGCCAAATCGCGTGGGCCGATCTCGATCCGCACCGGCACGCCCTGTTTGACATGCTGCCAGACCTTGTCGCCACCACGGATGTCGCGGGCGTCGGTCTTCGCTCGCATCGGCTCACCGGCGAACGTGCTGCCCCTGATCTCGGCTTCGAGCTTTCGGCAGGCGTCGAGGACGGCCGCCCGTTCGTCGTCGGTGCGCGAGATCGGGAGAAGGACCGCATGCTGCGGGGCGATGCGGGGCGGCAGCACGAGGCCGTCGTCGTCGGAATGACTCATGATCACGGCGCCGATGAGACGCGTCGATACACCCCACGAGGTCGTCCAGCAAAACTCTTCGACCCCAGTTGGCCCAGCAAACTTAATATTCTGCGCCTTCGCAAAGTTCTGGCCGAGGAAGTGCGACGTGCCCGACTGAAGGGCCTTGCCATCCTGCATCATCGCCTCGATCGAGAGCGTATCGACCGCGCCGGGAAACCGCTCTCCGGCCGGCTTGGGCCCCTTGATGACCGGCATGGCGAGGTCGCGTTCGGCAAACGTGGCATACACATCGAGCATCCGCCGTGTCTCTTCTTCGGCCTCCTCTCGAGTGGCGTGGGCCGTGTGCCCCTCCTGCCAGAGAAACTCCGCCGTCCGCAGAAACACCCGCGGCCGCATCTCCCACCGGACGACATTCGCCCATTGGTTGATGAGCACCGGCAGATCCCGCCACGACTGAATCCACTTCGCGTACATCGCCCCGATGATGGTTTCGCTCGTGGGCCGCACCACGAGCGGTTCCTCGAGTTTGCCCGTCGGAATGAGCTTGCCATCGGCGCCAACCTCGAGCCGGTGGTGCGTCACGACGGCGCATTCCTTCGCAAAGCCCTCGACGTGCTTGGCTTCTTGTTCGAGGAACGACAGAGGAATGAAGAGAGGAAAGTAGGCATTGACGTGCCCTGTCTCTTTGAACATCCGGTCGAGGATTGCCTGCATCCGCTCCCACATCGCGTAGCCGTGAGGCTTGATCACCATGCAGCCCCGCACTGGTGAAGTCTCGGCAAGGTCGGCGGCCTTCACGACCTGCTGGTACCACTCGGGATAGTCCTCGGCACGGGTCGGGCTGATCGCATTGGCGGGCATCGGGCTGTGTTCTCCTCGGAAAGCTCAGGATTGTACCGACGGCCTCTCCATTTGTGGGAACGCCATGGCGGCGCGTAGACTCTTCGACGATGTCGCGTCGCCTCATTTCGGAACTACCGCCCCAGACAAAGATCGATCAGGTCTTCCTGGCGACGCATAAGCAGCTCCGACCGAATCGCAACGGGCAGTTTTATTTGCAGGTCGATCTCGCCGACAAAAGCGGCATCATCGCCGGTCGGCTTTGGAACGCCTCGGACTCCGACTACGGCTCGTTTGCCGACGGTGACTACGTTCGCGTCGAAGGGCACACGCAGCTCTTCTCCGGCGCCATGCAACTCATCATCTCGGCGATCGAGCGGGCCGACCCAGGCACTGTCGACGAGCGGGAGTTTCGCGTCCTCTCTCGGACCGACATCGACCGGTTGCTTGCCGAGCTGCGAGGTCTTCTCTCGGGTTTGCGTCCGCCGCTCAATGCGCTCGTCACGGCGATCCTTGATGATGAGGCCCTGATGGGCTGTGTGGCCCGCACGCCCGCCGGCGTGAAGCACCATCATGCATACGCCGGCGGCCTCCTTGACCATGTCGTCAATCTCATGCGACTGGCCGACCTTGTCGCGCCCCTCTACCCCGACATGGACCGCGACCTCTTGCTCGTGGGCGTCCTTGTGCACGACATCGGCAAGACGATCGAGCTCGAGAGCGAGAAGGGTTTTTCCTACACCGATCCAGGTCAACTGCTCGGGCACGTGCTCCTCGGCCTCGAGATCGTGGACGCCAAGATCCGCGAGGTCGAGCGGCACACAGGACAACCCTTCGACAACGAGACCGCGATGCGGGTCAAACACATGGTCGCGAGCCATCACGGAACGTACGAGTTTGGCTCGCCACGGTTGCCGATGACGCTCGAGGCGATCGCCCTGCACCACCTCGATCATCTCGACGCGAAGATGGCCAGCACGATCCAGTTGCTTCGGAGTGAAGCATCGCTCGACGGAGGCTGGACCCAGTACCAACAGGCTCACGGTCGCAAGTTCTTCCGAGGCCGCGGCCCATGACCCGACAGAAGCCGAAGCCGGAACGATCCGAGAAGCCCGCAGCCCGACCAGGGGGTCGTTCCAGTCGTTCCGAGGCCCGCTCGGGTGACATCGTGGGCGTCTTCCGCCGAGCCGCGGGCGGATACGGATTCGTGCGACCCGAGGGCGCCTTGCCGGGCGATCGCACAGGTGACCTCCATGTCACGTCGGCGGCGAGCCTCGACGCGGCCAACGGTGACACCGTCCGGGTACGGCCCGCCCGAGGCCAGGACGTCCGCCGTCAAGGCCCTTCCGGCGAGATCGTGGAGGTTGTGAAGCGACGGACGACTCGGTTCGTGGGCTCCTACTTCGAGCGAGCCCGCTCGGGCTGGTTGCAGGTCGATGGCACGGGGTTCGCGAGGCCCGTCGCCGTCGGCGATCCCGGCGCCAAGGGGGTCCACGAGGGAGACAAGGTCGTCGTCGAGATCATCCGATTCCCGACACACCTTCTCGACGGAGAGGGAGTCGTCGTCGAAGTGCTCGGGAAACCGAGCGACATCGGCGTCGATACGCAGACCGTGATCCACGAGTTCGCACTCCCTGGGCCATTCCCCGAGGCCGCGCTCGAAGATGCCCGACGCCAGGCCGCCCGCTTCGATGAGACCGTGCCCGCCGGACGACGCGATCTCACCGAACACACGATCATCACGATCGACCCCGTTGATGCCCGCGACTTCGACGACGCGATCTCGCTCGAGCGGATGGAGCGCGGCCACTGGCTCCTCGGCGTCCACATCGCTGATGTCTCCCACTTTGTCCGCGCGGGCTCACCCCTGGATCAGGAAGCACGTGCCCGAGGCACGAGCGTCTACCTGCCCGATCAGGTGATCCCGATGATCCCCGAGATCGTCTCGAACAACCTCGCGAGCCTCCAGCCCGGAAAGGTCCGCTACGCCAAGACCTGCTGGATCGAGTTCTCGGCTGAGGGTGTGCCGGTGCATTCGAGCGTTGAACCCTCGGCCATCAAGAGCTGCCGGCGTTTTACCTATGAAGAGGTTGATGCGTTTCTTGCGGACCCCAAGACCCGCGAGGTCGAGATGGTTCCCGACGTACGGGAACTGCTCGGCCGGATGCGTGACCTCGCAAGGATTCTCAGGCGGCGAAGGACAGCTCGTGGTGCGCTCCAGATCGAGAAGCCCGAGGTGAAGATCGACCTCGACCGGGATGGCCGCGTGGCCGGGGCCCATGTGGTTGAGAACACCGAGAGCCACCAGATCATCGAAGAGTTCATGCTCTCAGCCAACGAGGCGGTGGCCAGTGCGCTCGCCGCGGCCGGCGCGGGATTTTTGCGACGCATCCATCCGACGCCCGACATGCGGAAGCTCCGCCAGCTCACCGAGTTTGTCACGGAGCTCGGGTTTGAAGTCGACTCGCTCGAAAGCCGCTTTGAGATCCAGCGACTGCTCGACATGGCCCGCGGACGGCCGGAGGAGCATGCCGTCCACTATGCGGTGCTTCGGAGCCTCACGCGTGCCGCCTACGGCCCGCAGGAAGAAGGACACTACGCACTGGCGAGCGACTGCTACTGCCACTTCACGTCGCCGATCCGCCGTTATCCCGACCTCACGATTCACAGGGCCCTCGAGATGGTCGCCGCCGGCAAGCGGCCTCCGGCTGACGGCCTCATACAACTGGGTCAGGATTGCTCCGACCTCGAGCGGCGGGCGGAGGCGGCTGAGCGGGAGCTCGTGAAGCTCAAGCTTTTGTTGTTCATGTCGTCGCGGGTAGGCGAGGAGATGGACGCGGTCGTCACGGGCGTGGAAGCTTTTGGCATCTTCGTGCAAGGGCTGGCACTGCCGGCCGAGGGACTCGTGCCGCTTGATGCCCTTCCCGACGACAGCTATCGCTACGACCGCGCGAGCCACACGCTCGCGGGCCGTCGCGCCGGCCAGAGCTACCGGCTCGGTGATCGCGTCCGTGTGGCGGTCGATCGAGTCGACCTTGATCGCCGCGAGCTCAACTTTCGGCTTGTCGATGGCCATGTCCGC
>JBGTKO010000121.1:0-13541 GCA_041744595.1 Pirellulales bacterium | reverse complement strand
AGGCCGAGCAGGACGGCGCCGGCCACCGCGGAGAGGAGTGGCTCGTTGGAGACACGGTCGTACGGCGCCATGCCCGTGGGTTGGGCGAGCATGAGGACAAACAGAAACATCACGAGGATCGCCCCGGCATAGACGATGATTGTCGCTACGCCGAGGAACTGCGCACCGATGACGAGCATCACGCCGGCTACACCAGCCAGGGCGAGCGCGAACCAGATGGCCGCGTAGACCGGGGAGCGAGTAACGATCGTGGCCCCGCCACCCACGACGGCCACGAGCGACACAATCAGGAACGTTGCCTCTTCGCCGATGCCGCCAAGCCGGTGGCCGGTAGCGACGAAAAGGACGAGCGAGACGACACCGAGGAGCATGCCGAACCTGCGGGACGATCGCTCGCGGAGGCCGCCTTCACCCCGTGGCAGCAAGAGCCATACGCTCGCAGCCGCGCAGCCAACGGCGACTGCGAGGAGCGAACCGGTTGCGGAAAGCCCATCCTGCGTCACAGCGTGCCTCCTAGCGAGGCTGACTTCATGGGCTCGGTGTCTTTTGTTTGGTCGTACACACTCAGAAGCTTCTCTTTGTCAAAGATCATTTCCTCACGGCTCTTGCCGGTGAGGTCGAGGAGGCTCGTCAGCTCGATCGCATCCACCGGGCAGGCCTCTTCGCACATGCCACAGAAGATGCATCGCAATTCGTCGATCTGGAAAGACTCAGGATATTTCTCGCGATCGGGCCACGGGCTTTCGGTCGCTACGATGTCGATGCAGTGGGCCGGGCATGCCGTGGCGCAGAGGAAGCAGGCCACGCACTTGACCCGCCCCTCTTCGTCGCGGTTCAGGCGATGAACGCCCCGGTAGATGAGTGGGTTGCCGACTGTCGGCCGCTGCTCGGGATAGCTCACTGTGACTTTTGGGCTGACCAAGTGTCGCGCGGTCGTCGTGAGCCCCTGGAGGAAGAGCGGAAGGTAGAGCCGCTCGGCGAGATTCAGTGGCTTGTCTTCGAGCCAAGTGATGGCCGGGTCGGTTGGTTTCATGTCAGACCTCCACCAGTTCGTGCTCGACATCCAGCGGCCCGTGCGTACGGATCGGCGTGTTGTCGGTGCCTGAGGGAGTGAGCATGCCAGCGGCGATCCAGCCGACAAAGAACACGCCCCAGGGGATAAGGACCGCGACCCAGCCTGCTTGCGATGCTCCAAGTGCATCGACAAGTTGCGGCCGGAACTCTTCAATCGTTGCCACGGTGACAAGATTGGCCAGGCCCAACGGTAGCATCACCTTCCACGCCAGGCTCATGAGCTGATCGAACCGAAACCGTGGCCAGCTCCAGCGGACGAGCATGAAGAACAGGATCACCCCGAAAATCTTGGCCGAGAGCACGAGGAATCGAATGATCGCGACCCACCAGGTCTCCACGGCTCCAGAGCCCGTGATGCCCCAGAGATGCCAGCCACCAAGAAACATGATGACGATCAGGAACGCTGCCGTGACCATGTGCAGAAACTCGGACACGAGAAACAGCAAGAGCTTAATCCCCGAGTATTCCGTGTGGTATCCGCCGACGAGCTCTTGCTCCGCCTCCGGGAGATCGAACGGGAGACGCGCCGCCTCCGCAAAGCTCGCGACGAGGAAGACGATGAAGCCGAGCGGCTGTGCAAAGGCGTACCAGGTGCCTGTCGATGCCTGGGCATCGATGATTCGATCGAGCCGCAGTGAACCGGCCGCGAGCACAACGCCCAAGAGGCCGAGCCCGAGCGGAATCTCGTAGGCAATGAGCTGGGCGCTGCTTCGTAGGCCTCCGAGAAAACCGTACTTGTTGTTGCTCGCCCATCCGCCAAGGATGACACCGTAGACTGCGATGCTTGAAAGGGCAAAAACCCAGAGCACGCCGACATCGAGATTCGGGGCAACGAGCAGAGGCTCCTCGGCAGTCAGGCCGAGCGCGGGAATGGGAGGAAGCGAACTGCCAAACGGGATCGCGGCAAAAATCGCGAGCGACGCAGCCAGGAGCATGATCGGTGCGGCGGCGTAGAGCACCTTATCGACATGTTTGGGCGTGAAGTCTTCCTTGAGGATGATCTTGAGGCCATCGGCCAGTGGCTGGCCAAGACCAAACAGCCTGATCTTTGTCAGCGGAATGCCGACGCGATTTGGGCCCTTGCGGTCTTGTACCCACGCGGCCATCCACCGCTCGACGAGCACGAGGTAGGCCGCTGCCGTCATCAGGCCGCCAATGAGGAGGCCGATTTTGACCAGCGCGACAATCGTCGCCGTGGAAGGAAGAAAGTCGCTCATGCCAGTTGCCTCACGCGGAGGTCCACGCCCGTTGGCGGCATGTCACCGCCGAGGGCCGCAAACGCGGCCGACGACTCGGCGAGTTGGTGCCGAATCGCGGCGGGGTCGTAGAGGCCACTGCGGCCGAGCATGTTCCAGTAGAGACGACCCTCGGGCCAGACACCGGCCGGTGGGCGGATGGCCTGACGGAAACTCTGGGCGTGGTGGGCAATGTTCACCCAGGTGCCAGCCCGTTCAGCAAAGCCGGCCGCTGGGAGTCGCCAGGTGGCGTGGGCCATGAGCGGCGAATCGAAGAGATCTTGCACTACGAGGCAGGGCAGGCCAGCAAATGTCGCGGCCGTGGCCTCATCGATCCACGGTTGTGGATAGCCCGCCGTGATCCAGGCCGCATCGGCGTGGCCCGCGGAAACATGGGCGACGAGGTCGCTCCAGGTCTTGCCGCCGGCACTGAAGGCCGCGAGAACCTCCTCGACGCCCTTGCGATTCGGGCATTTTTCGCCACGGATGGTGAAGCCGCCTGGGAACGTTTCATCGTCACCGGTCACCGGGACGTGCCCGAGGGCGAGGAAGGCATCGGCGTCGATCGACCGGGCGACGCCGCAGAGCATCCACGCTTCTTCGACGGTGAGCATCGGCGAAACGGCGACGGCCAAGCGGCCAGCCTTGTCGAGATCGGCCCGCAGCCGCGTGACGACATCGGCCCACTCGACGGACTGAAAGGCTCTGGCAGTGTGTCCATTGCTCGCAGCACCAGCAGCGGCCCGGTTGCCGGCCTCGCGGAGCCGAGATTCATCATGGATGTGATGCCAGCCATAGCGACCCTCGTCACACATCCACCATGTGTTGACGTGGGGATTCTCGCGGGGCTTGAGCCGATAGACCATGTCCTGATTCTGTTCAGTCCAGATCGAGCAGCCAGTTGCACAGCCGCCGCAGACATTGGCCTCCCGCTTGAGAAACCACACCCGCTGCCGGTACAGAAAATCCTTGTCACCGAGGGCGCCAACCGGGCAGAGATCAACGACATTCCCGGCGAGCTTGTTGTCGAGCGGGAAGCCGGGGAAGACGTCGATCTCTTCCTTCGCACCGCGGCTGGTCACCATGAGCTCGCCCGTGCCAGACACCTCGCGGGTGAACCGCACGCAGCGTGTACACATGATGCAGCGATCGACGAACAGGGTGATCGTGGGGCCGACATCTCGCTTGCGGCTGGTGAACGGCTGGATGTCAGCCCTCCGCTCTGGTTGACCGTGCTGGAAGTGGTAATCCTGCAACAGGCACTCGCCTGCCTTGTCGCAGATCGGGCAGTCGATCGGATGATCGATGAGGAGCGCCTCCTCGACCCTCGCTCGGCTCGCCTTTACCGTCTCGCTCTCGGTGACAATCACCGTGCCGTCCTTGACGGGCGTCTGGCAACCGGGCACGAGCTTCGGCACCATCGAAACCTTACCCGTCGTGGTATCACGCTGGCCGATCTCGATCAAACACATTCGGCAGCTTGCGACCACCGAGAGCCCAGGGTGCCAGCAGTAGTGCGGAATCTCCTTGCCGGCCCGCCGCGCAACCTCGATGCAATTGAGCCGCTCGTCGGCTCCGATCTCGATCTCTTGTCCGTCGATGATGACGACCGGCATCAGTGCGCTCCCACGATCTGCAGGGCAGGCACGGCGTCGGTCACCATCCAGCCCTCGGGATTGGTCCGTTTGATGTACTCCTCAAACTCACCGCGGAACTTGTTGATCGCGTTCTTGATTGGCCAGGCGGCACCGTCAGCCAGACCACAGATCGTGGAGCCGGGCATCATGCCCATCGTGTTGCCAAGCTCCAGGAGCAGGTCGAGGTCCTTGAGCCGACCCTTGCCAGCACGGATACGGTCGAGCATCCGAAGGCTCCAGCTCGTCCCCTCGCGGCAGGGCGTGCACTGACCGCAGGACTCATGGGCGAAGAACCGGCAAGAGTTGTGGAGAAAATCGACGATGCTCACCGTCTCGTCGATCACGACGACGGCCGCCGTGCCGAGGCCGAGGCAGCCGACGCGTCCCGGTCCGGCAAAGTCGAGCGGTGTATCGAACTCGACCTCAGTAAACAGGCCCATCGAGATGCCACCGGGGATCGCCGCCTTGGCCTTGCGGCCTTTCCAGACGCCGCCGCCGTGCGTATCGACCAGTTCGCGGAGCGTAATGCCGAGCGGCGCTTCATAGCAGCCAGGCTTCTCGACATGCCCCGAAAGACAATACAGTTTCGGGCCGTACGATCCCGGGTCGCGATGGTTGATGGGGTCAGCCGGCACGCCGATCGACTTGAACCAGTCAACGCCGCGGCGTGCGATCTGGGCCACGCAGGCCATCGTTTCGACGTTGTTGACGACCGTCGGCTTCCGGAACACGCCCTCGATGGCCGGGAACGGCGGCTTGATTCGCGGCCAGGCTCGCTTGCCCTCGAGGCTTTCGATGAGCCCCGTCTCCTCGCCACAGATATAGGCCGCCGCACCTCGGTGGAGATAGATATCAAGCGAGAAGTTGCTGCCGAGGATGTTCTTACCCAAGAGCCCCGCGGCGTAGCACTCGTCGATGGCTGCCTGGAGGCGATTCCACGAGTGGGGATACTCGTATCGCAGATAGATGTAGGCGGTCGTCGTTCTCGTCGCGAACGCGGAGATGATCGTCCCCTCGAGCACCTGATGGGGGTCATCTTCCATCAAGAGCCGGTTGTTGAAGGTCCCCGGCTCGCTCTCGTCGGCGTTGACGCAGAGGTAGATCGGCCCTGGGTGATCCTTCGGCAGGAAGGTCCACTTGAGTCCGGTCGAGAAGCCGGCCCCACCGCGGCCACGGAGTCCGGAGGCCTTCACTTCTTCGACGATGTCGGCCGGCTGCTTCTCCCGCAAAATCTTCTCGAGCGGCGCGTAACCGCCTCGGGAGCGGTAGCTCGCGAGCGTGTAACCGTCGGGAACGCCGACCGCTTCAAGGAGAACAGGCTTGAATGGCGTCATGTCAGGTGGCCTTCGCTCGCGGCTTCTTGAGCTCGGCCTCGGCGGCCTCGGGCGTCATGTCTTTGAGCAGGTCGTCGTTCGCCAGGATGCATGGGGCAAAATCACACGCCCCTAGGCACTCGGCCGGCTCGATCGTCAGCTCACCATCCGGCGTCGTCCCATAGGGGTGGATGCCGTTGGCATGACAGAGGTGTTCAAGGAGCTCGTCGCCCCCCCGCAGGGCGCAGGAGATCGACCGGCAAACAAAGGCCCGTACCTTCCCGTGAGGCTTCTTTTGGTGGAAGAACTGATAGAAGGTGAGCGTGTCTTGCACTTCGGCAGGCGCCAGGCCGAGGACAGCAGCGATATCAACCACCGCGTCGAGCGGCACGTGCCGCAGCTCGCGGTTGACGATATGCAGCGCCGGCAGCACGAGCGCCCGACGGTTTGGATACCGCGGCGCGAGCGCCTCGATCTCGGCGACCATCTGCTCGGTGATGACTCGGCGCCCCAGTGCGATCATCGGTCGAGCTCCGCGGCGATGATGTTGAGGCTGCCGAGCACGGCGACCACGTCGGAGAGGGTGTGGCCACGGATGAGGTGCGGGAACATCGCGAAGTTGAGCACGCTTGGCGGTCGGCAGCGGGCCCGGTAGGCGGATTCGTTTCCATCACCGACGAGGTAGAAGCCGAGCTCACCATTCGGCGCCTCGATTGCCGCGTACGACTCCTCGTAGGGCACCTCGAACCCGCGGTTACTCATCGAAAGCTCGAAGTGGGAAATGGTGCCTTCGATCGTGGAATACACCTGCTGCTTCGATGGCAGAGCCTTCCGCTCGTCCATGCCGACATTGATCGGCCCCGTCGGAATATTTTCGAGGGCCTGCGTCACGATCTTCAGGCTCTCCCGAATTTCCTCCATCCGTACGAGGTACCGGGCATAGCAATCGCCCGCCGTCGCGCAACAGACCTTGAAGTCGTAGTCGGCGTAGGCGAGGTAGGGCTCGTCTTTGCGAAGGTCGCGAGTGACGCCGCTCGCACGGGCGACTGGCCCGGTGGCACCGCGGTTGATCGCTTCTTCTTTCGTGAGGACGCCAACGCCCTTCGTGCGATCCACGAAGATGCGGTTGCGGGTGAGCAGCCGCTCCATGTCTTCGAGCGTTTTGGGAAACGTCTTCACGAATGTGCGAATCTTCTCGATCACGAGTGGCGTGAAATCCTGCGAAGCTCCGCCCACTCGCGTGTAGGAGTTTGTGAACCGCGCGCCACAGAGCGTCTCAAAAATGTCGTAGATGACTTCCCGCTGGTAGAAGCCGTAGAGGAAGAACGTGAACGCGCCGGTGTCAAGGCCGACGGCGCCATTGCAGAGGAGATGATCACTGATCCGGGAGAGCTCGGCGATGATCGTGCGGATCACCTTGCACCGTGGCGTGAGCTCGATCCCGAGGAGCGTCTCGACGGCATGGTGCCAGGCCACGTTGTTGGCCATCGGCGAGATGTAATTCATCCGGTCGGTGACCGTCACGTACTGGTTGAACGTGAGGTGTTCAGCGATCTTCTCGAAGCCGGAGTGGAGATAGCCCATCTCCGGAATTGCATCGACCACCCGTTCGCCTTCGAGCTTGAGCACGAGCCGCAGCGTCGTGTGCGTGGCTGGGTGCTGTGGGCCGAAGTTGAGCGTCCAGAGGTAGTCTTCGCTGCGCGTCGCGGCCTCAGGCACGCGGACGGTTTCAAAGACGGGTGGAGCGATGGACATGGTGTGGTGTTTACGGCCGAGTGTCAGCTCTCGTCCCGCGTGATCACGGGAAAGTTGTGGCGTTCGCCGCGGCCTTGGAGGGGATAGTCTTTTCGCAGGGGGTGGGCGGTAAATTCCTCGGGCATCACGAGCCGGCGGAGATCGGGATGGCCCTCGAAGCGAATTCCGAAAAGATCCCAGACTTCCCGCTCGAGCCAGTTGGCGGCTTCCCAGAGGGGGACGATGCTGGGCACCGTCGGGGCAGGGTCATCGACGAACATGCGAATTGTCAGCCGCTGATTCGTGATCGTGGAAGACAGAAGATAGACCAAGCCATACCGTCGGCCGGCGCACGACGGCATTTGCATCGGCGGATCGCGGTATTCGAGGTAGTCGACGCAGGTGACATCAACGAGCAGGTCAAAACCTCGCTGCTTCAAGAAGCCGAACACGTCGAGCGAGATGTCCACCGGTACCACCATCCGCGTCTGGCTACGAAACACCGACGACTCGAGATCGCCGAAGCGGTCGGCGAGCGCAGCGAGGACATCGTCAACAGGTGGCGGAGTGAACGGCATCGGGTCGGGGGGAGTGGAGTCTCTGAGTGTCAAATCAGCGTGTCAGGAGCGGCCAGTAAGTGCTTCCGCCTCGGCGGCCAGCTCCCGTTGCAGAACGGGATTCCGCGAAGCATCAAGGGATAACGGATCGACAATCTCCACGAGTGCTCGCTTGCGGGCTTGGCGGGCAGCCGTATCGAACTCGCGGCCCGTGATCGTTCCCTCTCGCTGGATCTTGTCTTGGAGGTCGATGATCGCCTGAATGAGCTGCTCGGGCCGTGGTGGGCAGCCTGGCACATACATATCGACTGGAATGAAACGATCAATGCCCTGCACGACGGCATACGTGTCAAACACGCCGCCGGTGCTTGCACAGGCACCCATCGAGATGCACCACTTGGGCTCGTGCATCTGCTGCCAGATGCGCTGGAGCACGGGGAGCATTTTCATGACGACCCGCCCGGCGACGATCATGAGGTCGCACTGGCGTGGGCTGAACCGAAACACCTCCGCGCCAAATCGCGAGAGGTCATGCTTGCTCGCACCCGTCGCCATAAGCTCGATGCCGCAGCAGGCCGTGGCAAAGGGCATGGGCCAGAGGCTGTTCTTGCGGCACCAGTTGGCCAGTGCGTCGAGGCGACTGACCACGACGTTCTCAGGGAGGTGAAGTTTTCCGGAGTCGGCTACCGCCATCGGAACACCCCCTTGCGCCAGTCATAGGCAAAACCTACGATCAGGAGCGACGTGAAGAGCATCGCACCAGCAAAGACAAGCCCACGGGAAGAGACGAGGCCGTCAGCCACCGCGGCATCCACGCCGGCAGGCGAGCGGCTGGCGACCGCCCATGGATACAGGAAGAGCAGCTCGACATCGAACACGAGGAACGTGATCGCCACCAAATGGAACCGGACATCGAACCGCCGCCGTGTGTCGTGGACTGGGTCCATGCCGCTCTCGTACGGCATTTCCTTGACGGCCCCACTGCGGCGGGGCCCGATCAGCTCGGCGACCACGACGAGCCCCACCGAGACGGCCGCCGCGATCGCGACGAACAGGAGGACCGGGAGGATCGCGTCCATATCGGAGTGGGATTGGGAGGGGACGGTGAGATTCAAAAACGTGAAATTCGGCCGCAGAAAACGACTTCGTGAAATTTGTCACGAAGTCGGCTCCCAAAAAAACCGGAGTGCTCATGGCACCTCCGGCCGGCCGCCTTTCGGCTGCGCCAGTTATACCGGCTGGGACGGCCCTCGACGAGACGGGCGGTTTTTGCTGTAAACAGTGGATGTTCTCAACAGAAACCGCGAGGCCCGGAGGGCCGGTTGAGTTCCGGGCGGAGGCCCGGCAAGCGAAGCGGGGCCATGGAAGGCCCGCGCCGCGTGTATTTATTACCCGCAGGCGGCGAGGTGCCCCTCGATGAGCCCCAGGTCGTAGTCAAACCGTTGCCGCAGCTCGCAGAGGACTCGCCCGAGGTCGAGGCCGTAATGGTTGACACGGAAGAGGCTCGCCTTCGCGTAGGGAACCCCCGCGTCCCATAGCCGCCACCAGACAAGCTCGCTCGGATTGTGTGGCCGGCGACGGCTCTTCCGGAAGAGACGCCAGCTTCGTCGTGGCTCGCTGAGTGAGATGTGAGGCCAAACCTCACGAAGCGTCACGCTTGGGACCGTGGTTGCGTCGTAGAGGCCAGCCAGCCCGAAGCCTGCCGCTGCCATCCTGGCTGAGAAACCGATCTCGTACTGTTCGACAATGTCTCGCTTCGACCCCAGTGGCTTGAAGTCTCGCCAGAACTCGGCAAACGCATCCGACTCGAGGAGCGGCCGGCGCAGACCGAGAAACCATGACTGCACATGCGGAAGCCGCGGGGCCTCGCGCCGCGCGTTCTGGTCGGAGAGCACCATGCCCCACAAGTCGGCGCTCGCCGTGCGTGGGTCGGTGAGCGCGGGAGCAATGTCAGCAAGTGGGCCGTACACGCTGTCGTTGACGCACAGTACCTCGTCGAACGCAGCCGGCGGGAGCGTCGCCAGGCCGTCCCGCCATGCACCAAAGTCGTATCCGACATTGGCACGTGGAACGAATGTATCGACGATCTTCCTGAGCGTAGCTGGAAGGCTCCGAGCGGAGTTGGACACGACCACGAGACGTGTCGCGACTTCGCGGTAGGCCGCGAGCGCGTGATGCACATGCGGAGCGAATCCTCCCGCCGCGTCGAAGTGAGCGAGCACGATCGCGCGGCGTGATGGCTGGCAGTCTTTCCTGCTGGCGCTCATCAGCCGCGACTCCAATACCCAGTCAGGCCGCGCGGCGATGGAGCTCATGCCCGACCTGCTTTCGGAGATCGAATAGCCGTCGGAAGACTGTCAGGCTTCGCGGTTCATCGTCGAGCAACGTGAGCATGCCCGGCACATGACTCAGTGTCACGGCCGCGCGGGCGAACTCGCGCTCACGGATCTGCCGCTCAGCCGTTCGAATCGCAGAGGCTGTATGCCAACGGACGCTCGCTTCGAGCGTCCGGTTGCGGATCGCCGCGGGTACTGCGCGGGCATTGATCTCCATGGCACGGGCCATGTCGGGCCAGGCCGCGCCGCTCGCAAAGAGCCGCGTGGTCTCGTTGGCGGCGTGCCGCCGGTAGACCGCCAGCGACCGCGGCTCGTACCAAACAGGGGCATTCGCCGCGATCCGCACCCACATCTCCCAGTCGATTGCCAGTTGAAGATCCGGGCGATACCCGCCGAGCTCCTCATACGTTCGTCGTGGCACGATCACCGACGGAGTTTGCACCCGTTGCCGTTCCGCGATCCGCGGAAGCCACTGCGTGAGCACCCCAGGCATCCACCGCAGTTGCGACGTGGTCTTGAGGCGACGACCTTCCGCATTGACCAGCCGCGTCCGGCAGAAGGCCATGCCGATGTCAGGCCGACGCCGGAAGCCGAGAGCGAGCCGCTTATAGAAGCCCGGCATGACGTAGTCGTCTTGATGGAGCAGGTGGATCAACTCGCCCCGAGCCAAGCCGACCGCGCGGTTCCAATTGCCACAAAGTCCCAGCCGATTCGCGTGTTCGCACACCTCGACGCGACCTCGCGTGTCGATCCGCCGAACGATGTCGCGAACAACTCCCGGTCGCGAGCCATCATCGATAACTGCGATCTGCATGGTTTCGGTATCGGGCGCCTGCGCGAGAACCGATTTGAGCGCGAGCGCGAGCATGCCATCGGGCTCGTGCGTCGGCAGCATGACCGAGAAGCGCGGTCTTGCCTGCGACTTCTCGAGCGGCTGAATCGGCGGTGGTGGATCGAGGTCCATGTGGCGATGAAGGGCATCGGCATTCCTAACGCCCCAGGTGAATACCAGAACCCATGCAATCGCGACAGCCCGATCCAAAGCCCGAATTTGACCTAAGTTCCCTGGCTTGCCTGCGAGTCACAGGGTGACCCTGAGGGCCGATTTACTCAGTACCAGCACTCGTTTCACTGGATTGTGTCGTTGGCTGGTCAACAAACCCCTGCACCTTCTCTCTGTCCTCCTGGATTCTTCCTTCATCAACCGTGAACGTTGTATTGACCTTCTGGTCTGTGCGGTCCCGGCTTGAAGACATCTGGAACCAACCCCGGAAGAACCCCAGAGCCACGATACATACGATCAGCACCGCAATGACCCCCAAAACAGATCTCATCGCACATCCCTCCCTTTACCGATGGAATCGCAATCACTGGCGGACGTTACCGCACCCATGTGTCCAGTTCGACGTGTCGATTACCCGTTCGCAGACACAATCAGTTCTTGTCCTTGCTCTTCCCCTTGCCCGCGTTCCTGTTCTCATTTGGATTTGATCGAACAGGGGGTGGGCCAGTCGGTTTCCGGTCTTGTGACGGAGGCGCCGGCCGCTCGACTCTGGGTTGCGGCTGCGGTTGAACACGGGGAGGTTGCGGCCGTGGTTGAACCCGAGGCGTTTCGGGCTGCTCGACTTTGGGCTGCGGCCGCGGTTGCGGTTGAACCCCAGGCGTCAGCGGTCGTTCCACTGTGGGTGGCTGCTGGATCTGCGGCGGATCCCTCCCATCGACTTTGGGCTGCGTCTGCGGTTCGTCGAGCGTCGTCGGTCGGAGCGTCGTGTGCCGCCGCTGGTCCTCTGTCAAGCGACTTGGTCGCGGCTGGGGGCGGACCAAAGTATCAAGTGGTGGCGATACGTGAGCCTTCGGCGGAGTCGTGTCGGCGCCAGGACGCTCCGTAGGCCTGGCCGCGATAGGAGACGTGGGGAGTTTCACGCGAGCCTCCTCGACGCGCCGAACGGAGTCGGTGGCCGCAGATGCTGCTCGCGCCTCCCACTGTTGCCGTTGGTCGCGGAAGCGTTGGATCTCACGCCCGCGTTGGCCGAGCCTTTCTCGTTCGGCCTGATCGACCGTACGCAATTGCAACGCACTGGCCTGGCTGCGGGACGCTTGGCCGAGCAATCCACCCACCCGATTTCGCAGAAACCCTGCGTCACGGTAGTTCGCCGCTTCGTAATCACCGAAGTAGTAGTGTTGATACTGTGGCCGAACGAACAAGTTATCCATGAAGGTGCCCGGATTGATCGCCGTGCTAGGCGAATAGGAAAACCCACGTTGGGCGAAGGTCGCGGGGGAGAAAAAGACTGGCGCAAACAACATCCCGCGCCGTGCGACAGGGTAATCCCAATAGCCATCGACAAAGACGTGGCCGCGTGGTGTGGAGACGTAACTGGCCGGAGTCCAGACCCAATTTGGCTGATTCGCTGCCCAGAAGCCGGGACGCCACGCGTAGCGGTTATCCTGCCAAACCCAACTGCCTGGCACCCAGGTATGGTTCGCGGAAGGTGCGGCGATATTGGGACCGACATCGACCGTCGCGGGCGGCTCGGGCAAGTATTCGATCTCGTTTGCCTGCGCGTCGGCCCAGTACCCGGAGATCCATTGGGAATCGGTGTCGGACTGACCCCAGTACCCGGGCACCCATTGACGGCCGGGCGGAAGGTTCCGCCACACGCCGCTGACCCAAAGAAAATCGTTCCGCTCGTCGTCCCATGCCCAGTACCCGGGAATCCACGTCACGTTGTCCCCGTCCGGTCGCTGGTCCGGTGGCAATTCCTCGATCGCCTGTGGCGGTTGCTTCTGCACGACGAGCCCAGCCTCGCGATCAAGGCCGGCAGTTCCCGCAAACGCTTCATGCACAGGCCCTCGTGTGAGCACTTCAATGCCATCCTCCGGAGACGTAGGCGTTGCCAGTTGCACGGCCCACGCCCGATCCATCCCGAATCCTGCGGTCATTGTCATCAAGCCCATGACCGAGCACCATCGGAAAGCACGACGTACGTTTCTCATCTTTGCTCCTTTGTTGATCCTATTAATCACTGTGGTTTGTCACGATGTTTGGCCGGCCGCCACGCGAATTCGCTCAAGCAGCTCCAACTGCTCGTACGTAACTTCCGCATGCCTGCCGAGGTACGGTTCAACGCGATTCTCTTGCACATCGATCCGCGAGATATCCCGCATCCGCGGAATCCTCGACTCTACGCCCTTCACCGATTCTCGCGTTTCTCTCAACGTGTCGAACATGACCAACCTCCTTGTTAGAAATCCAATTCGTTCCAGTTCACTCATTGCCGCTCGTTAGCCACAGAGCGACCAGAGCCAACACAAACAACCCCATGCCACCGCGCAGGCCGTCGTCCCAGTCGGGGAGGTGTTAACGCTCGGGGAGAGAATCAGGCCCGTCGACCAACAGAAGTGAAGCAGCACAATAACGATCGAGTACATTTTCATTTCCTTTCATAAGAGGCAACCAAAAAACACCCCAGGAGGCGTTCTGGAACATTTCCCATTCCTGCCAGAAACTCTTTCCGGAAGACGCTCTTCATTCCATCGTGGAATCCATCTTTCACTTGATGGGCGAACTGCACATCAAGCCCGTTCGACCCAATCTCCACAGGCGTGACACCCGCTTACCCCAGTGACAGATTGCACGCCGTGTTGTGAAATT
>JBGTKO010000120.1:0-9914 GCA_041744595.1 Pirellulales bacterium | reverse complement strand
GTCGGCGGGGAGGCCGAGGCTCCGCAACCGGCGTGCGAGCGGGCGGGCGTCGCCCCCCGTGCGACCTGCGAGGACGGCGGCTGCCTCCATGATGGATCTGCCACCGAGTTCGTATGGCAGTTCGTCAAAGAGCAGTTCATGAAGGACGAGTCCCATCGCGTAGACATCACTCCGAGCGTCGGCCTCGCTGTCGGCAAGGCCAAGCTGTTCCGGCGCCATGTACCGCACCGTCCCCAGAAGCTGCCCGAGCTCGGTGTCGGTCGTCAGCCGGTCGTCAGCCGAACTGATCGCGCGAGCGACACCAAAATCAATGACCTTTGGATTGCCACTTGAATCGACGAGGATATTGCCTGGCTTCAGGTCGCGGTGGACAACGCCTTCGCGATGCGCGTGGGCGATCGCGTCAGCAGCCCGCGCGAAGAGGGCCACTCGATCCCGCACCGAAAGTTGCCGCTCGCGGGCGTACTCCGTGATCGTCGTCGCCTCGGCGACGAACTCCATGATGAAGTACGGCTGGTCACCGGCCGGCGTGGGCTCGATCCCGGCTGCATGGATCTGGGCGATACCTGGATGCCGAAGACGGGCGAGAACGTGGGCCTCATGCTCAAACCGACGCACGACCGCCGGTGAGACCAGCCCGTCCCGCAACACCTTGACAGCCACGGTTCGCGCGGGCGATTCCTGCCGCCCCTCGTACACCCGCCCCATGCCACCGACCGCAATGAGTCGCGCGATCGCGACGCCGCCGAGCCTGCTTCCTGGCCCGGTCGGGACGGTGCCGTGGTTCGCTCCACCAAAACCAAAATCATCGTCACCACCGGGGAGGCGTTCGGTATCCGCCTGCGGTTCAGACGCAGCGAGATCGGCCGCGGCGTGTCGGGGCTCGTTCGAGGGGAGCATGAAACCGTTATACCGTTGCCCTCGGGGGCTTTTCTCGCCCAGAAACGCGATATCCATGAGACATGTTGGCTCCGTGGTACGATTCTTCGTTCTCCTCACCTCATAGAACGAGAGGGAGGGGACAAAGCGGCAAAATTTTTGTGTGACCTGCGGAAATCCTGTTTTCCCGGTGAGGCGGTGCCCCGTGCCGACCCATACTTGCGATTCCCCGGCCGCAACCGAGTCAGACACCGTGGGTTCGCCGGAACTGGCTGCGTGCATCGACCGGCTGGCAGCCGGGGACCTCACCGCGCGGGATCGGATCATCGAGCTGTGCGGAAACCGACTTCGCGTCCTCGCCCGCCGGATGCTTTCGCAGTTTCCGAACGTTCGTCGGTGGGATGACACGGACGACGTGTTTCAGAATGCCGCGATGCGGCTCCACCGCACGCTTGGGAAGGTACCGATCACGTCACCCCGGGAGATCATCGCCCTGGCCGCGACGGAGCTTCATCGCGAGCTGCTCGACCTGGCCCGAAGGCATACGGGGCCAATGTCATTCGCCGCTAACCACGCGACCAATTTTCCGGAGCAGGGCGGTATCAACGCAGCCCCGACGCCCCTGGCGGTGAGCCACGCGTGTGCGGCCGAGGAGCCCCTCGATCGCTGGTCGCTTTTTCAGGAGGCGATCGCCAGGCTTCCCGACGATCTTCGCGAGGTGTTTCATCTCGTCTGGTATGTCGATGCGGACCAGAAGACGATCGCGCGGCTCATGGCCTGCTCAGAGCGGACGGTCAGGAGCCGCTGGCAGGAGGCAAGGCTGGCTGTTCGGGCGGCGCTCGACGGGCAGCGGCCGACGTGATCGCAGTCTTACGGACACGATCACAAGCAGAATGCCGAGGCGTTCTCAACTGGCGGGCACAAGATGGGGCAGGCACCCTGGAGGGAGCCAGTCCCGATTTCGAAGCCCTCAGAGCATCGGTTCGTCGGCGTGGTCGAGGTCACGCAGGATCGTAATCGCTTCGTCGAGCGTCGGCGCGGCACCGCCGCGGACGCGGCCCTTTCGATCTGCTTCGGCAAGCAGAATCGCATCAAGAAAGTCGGCGTGGGATTCGAGCCGCTTGCGTGCCCGGTGGCCGAGCGTGCTGTCGGCATAGTCCCGCGCGATCGGAAGATGTTCGATAAGCCACGCGGTGCGGGGTGTGATCAGGCCGTCGAGCGCCTCGAGGCTGGCAGCGACGGCATTTCGGCGATCGATGGCGAGGCCTACGTCATGGGCCAGCGCCGCGGTGAGCATCTCCTCGTCGCAGGGGCGTTCGTCGTGGATGATGGAAAAGACTTGGAGGGAGTGTTCGAGGGCGTCCCCCTCAGGGTGCCGTGCCGGATTTTGTCGCACCGTCTCGAGAACTGCCACGAGCGCCGCGAGCCGATCAAACCGATCGCCGATGACCGGGGCGAGCGAGCCCGATGGATCGAGGCGGCGGTGGACTTCGCGGCGGACCTCGTCATCGTCGGGCAGGCGATCGTCGGGCACCCAGCCATGGGCGATGCGTCGGGCCGCGCGGAAGACCGCTCGCCGTGCATCGGTGCCTCGCGCCACATGCCGGGCCGCCTCGCCTGTGATTTTTTGGCGCAATCGGTCCGGTGAAGCTGACTGGTCGCCCGCGGCTTCCTCTGGGGCGCCCGGTTGGTCGGCTGGGTCTGGTGTCATTGGGCTTTGTCGTCGGCAAGAGGCCGCCAACGGATGCCGCGTATCTCGGCAGTGGTCGAGTAGGTGGCAATTCCCAGCGGCTGCGATGGAATGACCTCTTGCCGTACAGAGATGATGTGGTCGGCCAGTGGCTGTTCGATGATCTGCTTGCCATCGAGATAGCATTCAATCGTTTCGTCGGTCACGCGAACCCGCACGGCATACCAACGGTTGTTGTCAAACGCCACGACCTGCGTCGTGCCGTTGTTGGCGGCATCTTCGCCGTCGATGCTCGAGAGGCCGACCACGCCGCCGCCCCAGCCTCCCAGGATGAGGCTGCAATGGTCTTCACCGACAGGGAATGTCAGGCCGCAAAAAAAATCGGTTCCATCGACGCGGCGGGCCTCGAGCTCGATCTCAAAATTCTTTCGCGGAAACTTTCCTTGCCAGGTGACGCCGCTGAGATCGACTCCCATTTCGATCGCGAGGACGCCATCTTTGGCGGCCACCTCCCCCTCGCCTCCAAAGGGCGTGGATTTCCATTCACCGAGCGCTTTTCCGTCGAAGAGGGACGTCCAGCCAGCCTGCTCGTCGGCGAGGACCGCACCGCACATCAGCATGAGCCCGGCGGCAAACGTGGTCGTTCGGGCGAGGCGACTGAATCGAAAGTCTCGTGTCGGTTTCATGGAAAGGAATCCTACCGCCGCCGGCTCCGCTGGACAAAAAGGCAGGGAAGTGGCTGGTTTTCGTATTCGGGTCGAAACCACTTGACAAATATTGGACGTATGTACACTATATGGCCAGTGCTGACTCAGGTGACGGGAGGACCGACGCCGGGCGGCCCCCTCGAGGAGGTTTTGAGATGCTCGCCCGCTTGCAGACGTATTCACTTTTTGGCATCGATGCGGTGCCCGTCGATGTCGAGGTTGACGTGTCGGCGGGGGCGCTCCCGGCCACGGTCCTCGTTGGTATGCCCGACACGGCGATTCGCGAAAGCACACACCGCGTAGCCCGCGCGATGGTGAACTCGGGCTTCACTCGCCCCAACGACCGGATTGTCGTGAACCTCGCGCCTGCTGAGCTTCCGAAGCAGGCGGCCACATTTGATCTGCCAATCACGCTCGGCATCCTCGCCGGCAGCGGTCAGTTTTCGTCGGAACGGCTTGCAGACTATGCCGTCGTGGGCGAGCTCTCACTCGAAGGCTCAACGCGGCCGGCTCGGGGTGCCCTCTCGATTGCGATCGCTGCGGCGAAACAAAAGGGGCAGCGGCCGCTCAAGGGACTGATGGTCCCGTCGGCAAGTGCGACTGAAGCGGCGGTGGTCGAGGACATCGAGATCATCCCCGTGTCGTCGCTCACCGAGGCCGTCCAGTTTTTCGCCGGTGATCTCGATATTCCCCGCTCACCACCTCGCGTGACCGAGTGGTTCGAGCGGTTTGCCTCGTATGACATCGATTTCGCGGATGTCCGCGGGCAGGAGGCAGCGAAGCGGGCGATCTGCGTTGCGGCTGCCGGTGGCCACAACTGCATCATGGTCGGGCCGCCGGGGGGCGGAAAAACGATGCTTGCCAAGCGAATCCCCACGATCCTTCCGCAGCTTTCTGCCGCCGAGTCGATCGAGACAACCCGTATTTACAGCGCTCTTGGTCTTTTGCAGCCCGGCCAGCCGCTCCTGGCCACACGGCCGTTCCGCGCGCCGCACCACACGATTTCAGAGGCTGGTCTCGTCGGGGGGCGTTCCATTCCGATGCCCGGCGAGATCAGCCTCGCCCACAATGGCGTTCTTTTTCTGGACGAGCTTCCCGAGTTCAATCGCCGTACGCTCGAGGTACTTCGGCAGCCGCTGGAAGATGGGTACGTGACGATCAGCCGGGCCAAGTCGACGACCCGGTTTCCTGCTGAATTCATGCTGGTGGCCGCGCTCAATCCCTGCCCCTGTGGCTACCGAGGGGATCCCCGCCGACAGTGTCAGTGCACCGCGCCGCAGATTGACAAGTACATGGGAAAAATTTCGGGGCCGTTGCTCGATCGCATCGACATCCATCTGGAAGTCCCGGGCGTGCCGTTTCGAGAACTGGCTGCCAAGCGGCCCGGGACGTCGAGCGGCCAAATGCGAGAGGCTGTCTTGGCCGCGCGATTGCGGCAGGCGGCACGCTTTGCCGATGGCGGGCCCCGTTGCAACGCTCGGATGACCAGCCGTCAGGTCAGGGAGTTTTGCAGGCTCGATCCGTCCGCGGCGGAGCTTCTGCGGGCGGCGGTGGCCGATCTCGGGCTCTCGGCACGGGCGCACGACAAGGTGCTTCGGGTTTCCCGGACGGTGGCTGATCTCGATGCCGCCGATGCGATCTCCGCGGCGCACATCAGCGAAGCGATCAATTACAGGCTCCTCGACCGCGGCCTGTGGCAGTGACCGCGGCCGGGGCACGGCCGACACCGAGCGGAGTGGCGTGGACGATCCTGTGCTGTTCGTGCCACACTTCTGCCATGGATACTCTGCCCGCTCCGATTCTTCCTGTGCAGCCCCCGTCCGAAGTGAGTGGTCGGGGTTTTCGAACGCGACTCCTTGTTGCCCTCGGCCTGGCATGTGCTGGATGTTTTTTGTTTGCAGTGGATATTCCGGTGGCGAGGTGGTGCCGAGCAAACCGGCTTCCCAAGGAAATTGTGAGACTGGTCGATCACGGCGAGGTCTTTGGGTACGCGCTTTCAGTGGCAGTGATTCTGTTGGTGACAATCGCCCTCGATCCGATCATGCGTCATGCCAGGCGTGTGACTGCCGCCCGCTGGGACATCGGCCGGCTTGTACTGGCAACGTATGCCGGTGGCCTCGTCGTTGATATCCTCAAGCACACCATCACCCGGGTGAGGCCGCGGGCGATTGATTTGGCCGGTGTAGGCTCGGTTTTCGACACGTTTGGGACTTTCTTCTGGACCGCCGCCGCAACCAGTGGCGATGTCCCCGAGAAACTCGGGTGGTTCGGCAAACCGGCCGACCTCATGAGTTTTCCATCGGGCCATGCCGCGGTGGCTGCCGGCCTCGCCACGGCGCTTGCGTGGAAGTATCCACACGGATGGCCGATATTTGCCGCGCTCGCCGCCCTCGCGACGGCGCAGCGGCTGGTCAGCGGCGCCCACTATCCGAGCGACGTGGCCTTTGGTGCCGCCTGCGGTGTGGCGATGGCCGCCATTTGCCTCGCAGGTTCCCGGCCGAAGGGCTTCGTGCTACCCTAGAGGAACAGGTAGCGTGTGGCCTCGTTGAGGCCCGTACGCCCTCGAGACTTTGTCGAGAATCTGCATGCCAGCCGCCAAGAAGCCACGCAAGACCAGCAAGGCCGCTGCGGGGTTGCCCGTCGGAACGCAAGAAGCCGCACCAAAAACGTCGGAAAAAAAGATGGCTGCTGGCTCAAAGCGAATTCTGCTGGTCGATGACGACCAGGAGATCGTCGAATCCATGAAGACCGTGCTCGAATCTCGTGGCTATCAGATCATGGTGGCTCGGGACGGCAACCAGGGTCTTGCGATGGCTGAGAGCGAGGAGCCAGACCTCGTCGTCCTCGACATGATGATGCCGAAGCGGAGCGGCTTTCTCGTCCTCGAAAAACTTCGCCGCAGCCGGCCCGATCCGATGCGGGTGATCATGATCACGGCCAATGAGGGAAGTCGCCACAAGGCCTATGCCGAAATGCTCGGCGTGGACGACTACATCCGCAAGCCTTTTGCGATGGACCGGCTGCTCGACAGCGTCGATCGGCTCCTCTCCTAGCCCGCCAAGCCTCAAAGCCCGCCACGTTTCCAACGTCCTGCCAGTTCACGTCGTGCCAGGTTTCACTGGCGAGGTGTTCTGGTATTGGACGTTCCCGCCTTGTCTGTCTCCGTCTTGTTCTTGTCAGCCCTTTCGCATGCCAGAAGGAGCCCATCGGTGACCTTTTCTCTTCGCGCGACTTGTGGTTCGGTTTTTTGTCGAACCGCTATCAATTCCCTGTCCTGGCTCGTTCGAGCCGCCGTCGTGGCGGTGTGCCTCCTTCCCTTGCAGACGCGGGGCGAGCAACACGAAGGTCGTTGGTCGAAGGCACCGGATGTGATGCCGATCGCCGATGGTGACGAACCGGCCGAGCAGGCGTTTGCAGTGCCTCCGGGATTCGTCATCGACAGGCTCTTCACGGTACCGCGAGACGAACTGGGCTCGTGGGTGTCGCTGGCCGTTGATCCCGAGGGGCGGCTCTTTGCAAGTGACCAAGGAGACAAGGGGCTCGTTCGGATCACGCCCGCGCCATTCGATGGGGCAGGGGAGACGGTCGTGGAAAGGGTGCCCGCGGCGATCACTGGTGCTCAAGGTCTGCTCTGGGCGTTCGACTCGCTCTACGTGGTGTGTAACGGCGGGACGGGAAGCGGTCTCTATCGCGTGACCGACACCGACGGCGATGGAATGCCCGAAACCGTGACCAAGCTGCGAGCCTTGAACGGTGGTGGCGAACATGGCCCGCACAACATTCTTCTTTCGCCGGATGGCAAGCGGCTCTTCGTGATCTGCGGCAATCACACGAAGCTGCCTTTCGCGACCACGGATGTCACGCCCCCGCAAACCATGGGGGGCATCCGCGAGACACAACGAAAGGTCGAGCTCGCTACCGACGGAACAAGCCGACTCCCGGCCTGCTGGGACGAGGATGTGGTGATCCCGCGGATGTGGGACGCCGGCGGCCATGCCGTCGGCATCCTCGCGCCAGGGGGATATATCGCCAGCACCGATCCCGAGGGCAAGGACTGGGAGATTTGGAGCGCAGGCTACCGGAATCCATACGACTTTGCATTCAACGCCGACGGTGAGGTCTTTGCATACGACGCCGACATGGAGTGGGACTTTGGAGCGCCTTGGTATAGGCCTACCCGCGTCAATCATGCGACGAGTGGGAGCGAGCTTGGCTGGCGAAGCGGTACTGCGAAGTGGCCGGCCTCGTTTGCCGACAGCCTGCCTGCGTTTGTCGATATCGGTCCCGGCTCGCCGGTCGGCGTCTGTTTTGGCTACGGCGCCGCCTTCCCGGAAAGGTTTCAGCGGGCCCTCTACGTGTGCGACTGGACGTTCGGGACGATCTATCGCATCGATCTCGAACCGAAAGGTTCGACCTACACCGGCGTGCTCCAAGAATTCGTGTCGCGAGCGCCTTTGCCGTTGACCGATCTGGTGATCGGTCGCGACGGGGCGATGTATTTTGCCGTGGGAGGCCGTGGCGGCCAGAGCGAGTTGTTTCGAGTGCGTTACGCGGGGACAGAATCCACAGCCCCGGTGGACTACCGAGACAAACGGAATGCCGCTGACCGTCGGATGCGTCATGAGCTCGAGGCCTTCCATCGGCGGGCCGACGATTCGGAAGCGGCCGTGGCGAAGGCCCTCCCAGCGCTCTCGAGCCCTGACCGGTTCATCCGCTACGCCGCTCGCGTCGCACTCGAGCATCAGCCGATCGAGCTTTGGCAAGCCGCAGCGATCTCCGCCCCGCTCCCGCGAGCACGGATCGACGGTGCCATCGCCGTCGCGCGGCAGGCCGACCCTTCGGCTCAGCCTGCGGTGCTCGCGGCGCTCGACGCGATCGATCCCGAGTCGCTCAGCTTGGAAGAACGGCTGGCTCTCGTGCGGGCCTATCAGCTTGCGATCATTCGTCTCGGGTCTCCTTCGTCCGAGGCTGCCGCCACCATTGCAAGCCGCCTCGCTCAGGTCTTCCCCTCAGGGAACTTCGACCTCGACCGGGAGCTCTCGAGCTTGCTCGTGGCCGTGAGGGTTCCGGGCATTGTTTCGAAGACCGTTGCCGGCCTTGCGCAACCGAGCGGATCAGCCGACACGACGAACCTGGCCCCCGACGAGGATGACCTCCGCCGTCTCATCGAGCGGAATGCCAAGTATGGTTCAGCCGTGCGAGCGTCGCTCGAAAATCGGAGTGACCTCCTCCAGGTTCATTTCGCCTACGTCCTCCGCACGCTTCATGACGAGCCGGGATCACCAATGTGGTCAGCCTCGGACCGCAAGGCCTACTACGAATGGTTTGCCCGAGCCCGTGCATGGGCGGGCGGCAACAGTTTTCGAAAGTTTCTCACGAACATCGAAAATGAAAGCCTCGCAGGCCTTTCCGATACGGAGAAGCTCGCGCTCGAGGCGCTCGGCATCCGAAAGCCCTGGGTGGCCCCGCCTCTTCCCAAGCCGCATGGCCCTGGACGGCCCTGGACCGTCGATGAGGTCATGGCCGCCACGGAAAGTGGCCTCGGCAAAGCCTCGCGCAGCTTCGCTGGTGGCAAACGGGCGTTCGCCGCCGCGCGGTGCATCGTGTGCCATCGGTATGGTGGAGACGGCGGGGCAACCGGCCCTGATCTCACCCAGGCAGGCGGCCGATTCCAGGTCAGGTATCTCGTCGAGTCAATCGTTGAGCCAAGCCGGGTCATCTCGGACCAGTACAAAGCGAGCATCGTGCAGACCGATGACGGGAAGGTGGTCACGGGACGCATCGTCGCAGAAGACGACGCATCGATCACGATCGTCACCGATCCGGAAGACGCCACGAAGTTCTCGCGTGTTTCACGAAACTCGATCGAAGAGATCATTGCGTCCCCCGTCTCGCTCATGCCGACGGGCTTGCTCGATCAGCTCAACGAAGAGGAAGTGCTCGACCTCATTGCCTACACGTTGGCCCGCGGAAATCCGAAAGACCCGCGGTTCAAACGCGGCAAGTAGATTTCGTTTGTGGCTCGCGGACGCCCGTGCGGGACGGAAAGCCCGGCTATTCGGGCCCAATGATCGATGTGGCAGGGTGGGCGGTTTGCGCGGAATGCGGCTGGCGTTGACCTGTTTTTCAGTCACCCATAGATTGCGGCGGTGAGTTGCGAAGTTTCCTTCGCGTTCATTCACCAGTCTTCGAGAATTCACCGTCGTGCAGCCTCTCCAGACCTCGCCGAGCGATCGCGACGACGTCAAGGAGCAAGTCCGCGACGGGATCGACATCGTCGATCTCGTGGGGTCATACGTGGCGCTCCGGCGGCAGGGCAAGGGCTTTGTCGGGCTCTGCCCCTGGCACGACGATTCAAAGCCCAGCCTCCAGATCAATCCCGAGCGGCAGACATACCGCTGCTGGGTGTGCGATGTCGGCGGCGACGTATTTAACTTCTTCATGCGGATGGAAAAGGTCGAGTTTCGCGAGGCACTCGAACAACTCGCCGATCGGGCGGGGATTCCATTGGCCCGCCCTCGCGGCGGTCAGACTCCCGACGATCGGACGGCTTTGGCCCGATGCCTCGAGTGGGCGGCGGCGCGGTTTCGTGAGTGCCTCACCGGCTCACCAGAGGCGTCCGCGGCTCGGGCGTACCT
>JBGTKO010000119.1:0-12162 GCA_041744595.1 Pirellulales bacterium | reverse complement strand
GGCCACAAAAGCCTCGACGGCCGCGGCATCGGGCGGGAGCCCCGTCACATCGAGCGCCGCGCGGCGAGCGAGCGTGCGGCGATCTGCTTCGGGGGCGGGTTCGAGTTTTGCATCTTCGAGGCTCGCCAGTACAAATCGGTCGATCGGGTTTCGGACCCATTGCTCGTTCTTGACCTCGGGCAGCTCGGGGCGGGCCGGCGGTATGAACGACCAATGTGGCTCGTAGGCCGCCCCTGCGGCGATCCATTTCTGTAACAACTCCTTCTGCTCGGCCGTGAGCGTCTTCTTCATCTCAGGAGGCGGCATCACCTCCTCAGGGTCATCTGAATAGATGCGGTCGAGCAGCGGGCTCGAATCAACATCGCCCGGCGCGATCGCACCGCTCTCGATGGCGTCGTCTCGGAGGTCAAGCCGCAGGTCGGCCTTTCGGCTGCCGCTGTCGGCCCCGTGGCATGCGAAGCAGTTCTCGACCAGGATCGGCCGGATGTCGCGGTTGTATCGAATCTCATCGTCCGCGGTCGCGAGCGGCGCGACGAGAGCAACCGCGAGGGCGACAGCAGCACAAGAACGGAGCATCAAAACACCATCCCGCGAGGGCATGGGCACCGTATCGCTACGGGTCGCCGGGATGTGGGCACCAAAGCGGAGCATCAAAAACACCTCCTGGCGGGTCAGGCTGCTAGGCCCAGATGCCTGGGCTCATGGCCAGCATGAGTTCAAGGGTGCCGGCGTTGCGCTCCGCCGTCACGAACCACACGATTCTAACACGCCGCGGCGGCCAAGCCAGCATGCGGTGGCTCGTGCCCAGGGGATGCGCCACAGCACATTTCCACCGTCTCACTCAGGTTTCACGGCCACTGCCCTGGTCGCATCCATCTTGACTCCCCAGGGCCTTTTCTCAGTACTGACTCACCGTCCCGTCTTGCCCTGGCCCATGAGGAATTCACGACATGATTGCGAGTCTCGCCCGATCCATCGGTCGCCTCCTCGAGGGCGAGGCCTGCGGCCCCTCAGACTGCTCGACGCCAAGCGCTCCGGCACCGGAAGCCTTGACCGACTTTCCGGAAACAGAAACGAGTCGCGATCTTCGGGCCCGCGTCGAGAGCGTCGGCCGCTGGTTTCATTCGATCGACCTCGGCCATGGGGTCGTTACGCCAGGGCTCAGGACTCCGGCTATTCATCGCGAGAAGCTCCAGTTGCCAAACCTTCGTGGAAATTTTGACGCGTGTCTCCGAGCCGTCCGACCGGCCTCGGGTACACTACCGGCTCGTTGCCCATCTTCATGTGTGATGGCGTGGCTCAGTGATGCCACATGAGTCCGCGGCTCGGGTGAGGGCGGCTTCGAGGGTGGCTTCGGCGGCGTGTTCACCGTCGGGGCCTACGGCGACCTCGGCGACGATGCGAACAATCGGCTCGGTGTTGCTCGCCCGGACGAGCAACCAGCCACGTGGCCAGTCGAGACGGAGACCGTCGAGGCGGCTCGGCTTCGCGTCAGGAAAGGCTGCCTCGATCCGGTCGAGCGCGGCCGCAAGGCCAGGACCGCTCGTTGCCGGCGAAAGGCTGACCTTTGTCTTCTTCATCACGAACTGCGGCAGCGCGGCGGCAAGATCGGCCACCGGAATGAGTCGATCACCCTCACACATCCGTTCGAGCACCAGTGCCATCGCCACGGCGGAATCGCGAACGAGCACCACCCGCGGATCGATGACGCCACCATTGCCCTCGCCGCCGAGGATGGCCCCATGTGCGAGCATCGCATCAACGACATTCGCTTCGCCGACGGCTGACACATGACAGGACATGCCGAGGCGATCGGCGATCGCGGCGGTCATGCCGCTTGTCGAGCAGTTCACCACAACAGGGCCGGGTGTCTTTGAAAGCACGGCTTCAACACACAGTGCAAGCGTCGCCTCCTCACCAAGGTAGCGACCAGACGCGTCGGCAAGCGCGAGGCGATCGGCATCGGGATCGAGAACGAAACCAACGTCAGCGCCAGCCGCTGCGATCCGCGGCAAGAGGCCGGCAAGGTTCTCGGCCGTCGGCTCAGGCTCATGCTCGAAGCGGCCGTCGGGTTCACTTCCCTCCGCGACGACTTCGCATCCGAGCGCCTCGAGAAGAGGCAGCGCCACGCGACTGCCGGCGCCGTGGCCGCAATCAATCCAGACTCTGGGGCGATGCCGACGGATCTCGGCCACATTGACGAGCGACATGACTCGCCGGACATGCTCGGCGGTTGGATCGGCCTCGGAAAACGCACCTGCAATTCCTGCCGCGGCGACGACCGCGGCTTCATCCGTGCGCTGTTCATACTCCGCTAACACCTGCCGGCCCGCCCCCGCAGGGAGCACCCGGCCGGCGGCCCCGAAAAGTTTGAGGCCGTTGTAGCGGGCCGGGTTGTGGCTCGCAGAAACCTGGATGCCGCCGGCAGCGCCGTGGATTCCGACAGCAATGCCCACGGTGGGCGTCGGGGCAACGCCGCAGTCGATCACATCGCGTCCAAGCAGTGCCAATCGTGACGTGATCGCGGCTGCGAGGAGCGGTCCACTCTCGCGACCGTCCCGGCCAAGCACGATGGGCCCAGGCGGGAGCGTGGCAGCAAACGCGGCGGCGTAGCGGGCCGCCACATGGGTCGTAAGCGAGGCTCCAACAACGCCGCGAAGCCCCGACACGCTCACAATGAGTGGCTCGGTCATCGAATCGGCATCCAGGGCGGTATCGCTCATTCGCCTGTCAGTATAAAACGTGGCTTCCATTCCAGTTCCGTTTCCTGAATTCTTGAAGTGATTCTTCGGAGATCCTCATGCCCGCTTCCAACAATCCCGAACTGGCCCGTCGCCTTGAAGCCATCGCCGCCGCCCGCGAGGCCGGCACGATCACGGAGCACTCAGCCACCACCATGAGGGCCTGGCTCGTGGAGCCGCGGTACGCCGATTTTGCAGCGGACCTGGCCGGGCTGATCGACGCTGGCAAGTGGAAGGAGCTCGACGACGCCTACTGGACGGTGATCCCGTTTGGCACCGGTGGCCGTCGCGGACGGATGTATCCCGTCGGCTCCAACGCCATCAACGACCGCACGATCGGCGAGAGTGCTCAGGGCCTCGCGGAGTATGTCTCGAGCGTCATGACCCCAGGCGAGACGCCGAGCTGCGCGATCGCCTACGACACCCGCCACCGCTCCGAGCACTTTGCAAAGCTTTGCACCGAGGTGCTCCTCGCAAACGGTTTTCGAGTGTTCTTCCTGCGAGGCGTTCGCAGCACCCCCGAGCTTTCCTACGCGGTGCGGTACACAAAGAGCAGTTGCGGGATTATGGTGACAGCCAGCCACAATCCACCCTCGGACAACGCCGTGAAGGTGTATTGGGCCGGAGGTATCCAGGTTCTTCCTCCACATGACAAGGGAATCATCGACCGCGTGATGAAGGTCGATGCGATTCAGCGAGAGTCGTTCGATGAGGGTGTGGCAAGTGGACGAGTCCAGTTCGTCGAGGAGGAGGTCGATGTGGCCTTCATCGCAGCCGTGCTGGAACTGTCGGCACCTGGCCCGCGGAATATTTCAATCCTGTACTCGCCGCTTCACGGCGTGGGCGCGACGGCGGTCGTGCCGGTGCTTCGCGGCGCCGGCTTTGAGCGGCTGCGACTGTTCGGCCCCCACGCGACGCCAGACCCAGATTTCCCGAATGTCATCGGCCATGTTGCGAATCCTGAAGTACCCGCGGTGCTCGAGCCGGTGATCGCCGAGGCGATTGCGGCGGGCGACGACCTCGTGCTTGCAAGCGATCCCGACGGCGATCGGCTTGGTGCTGCGGCACCACTCACTCGCGCCCCTGGTAGCCCGTGGAGCACGCTCACTGGCAATCAACTCTGTGCCCTGCTTTGCGAGCAGGCCATCGCGGCCCGCGTGGCCCGTGACCAGTCTCGCCCTGGGGATTACGTCGTGACCACACTCGTGACCAGCGGCCTCGTTCGCCGCGTGGCCGAGTCGCATGGCCTGGTCGTCGATGACACGCAGCTTGTGGGCTTCAAGTGGATCTGCTCGGCCATGGACCGCCTCGGCCCGGATCGGTTTGTGTTTGGCACGGAAGAGTCGCACGGCTATCTCGCTGGCACGCATGTCCGCGACAAAGATGCCGCGGTCGCGGCTCTTCTGATGGCGGAGCAGACAGCGGCGCTTGCAGCCCAGGGCCGCACACCGCACGAGCTTCTCGACGAGATGTTCTGCCAATTCGGCTGCCACCAGGAGCGAACGGTCAACGTGATGCTCCCCGGTGCCAGTGGCATGGACCGGATGAAAGAAATCATGGCCACGCTGCGAGCGAACCCGCCGACGAGTTGCGGCGGCCTCGATGTCGTCCGCACCCGCGACCAGGCAAGCCTCACGACCTGGACGCCGGGCGGCGAGCCCGAGACCTATGAAGGGGTGTCGAGCGACCTCGTGATTTTCGATCTCGCGGGCCTGCCCGACGCTGGCACCCGAAACGGCAGCCGGTTTCCGCCACTGGGCAACGCCGTCGCCGCCCGCCCATCCGGTACCGAACCCAAGATCAAGTTTTATCTATTCACCGCGGCAGAGCCCTGCGTCGCATGCGACCTCGTGGCCGCCAAGGAAACGCTCCACAAGCGACTCGATGCCATGGAGTCCGACCTGCGAGCCCTCGTCGGCGTGTAATTTCACGCGGCGCGGGCCATCCATGACCCCGCTTCGCTTGCCGGGCGAATGGCTACACGGCTGACGGGGCATCCGTGCCCCCATCAGCCTTGCCGGGCCTCCGCCCGGAGCTCAACCGGCCCTCCGGGCCTTGCGGGTTTTCCAGGGGGAACTCGCTTCGCTTGCTTCGCTTGCCGGGCCTCCGCCCGGAAAACAACCGGCCCTCTAGGTCTCGCGAGTTCTTCCCAAAAAAAGCCCCCCGGCGCGAGCCGGGGGGACTGCGGGTAACGCGCCGTCCCGTTTGCCATCACAACTGGGCTCGCCCAACAACCCGCCGTCCCCACGCTTGCGCGAGGGGCTTCTTTATGGCCGGCGGGGCATCCATGCCCCCTGCGGCCTTGCCGGGCCTCCGCCCGGCCGCTCGCGCCTCCAGGCTCGCGTTTGCTAACACGCCATTCACCATAAAAGCCCACCGGCGCGAGCAGGTGGGACGGCGGGTAGCGATCCGTCCCGTTTGCCATCACAACCAGGCTCCCCAACAACCCGCCGTCCCCACGCTTGCGCGAGGGGCTTCTAGGCTCAGCCGCCACATGGAACCCGGATGCGCTCAAGACGAGGAGACTGCTGCGCTTCTGTGAGAATCGATTTATGATCGGGGGATGGGTTATTCCGCACATCGCATCCTGATAGCGCTTCCCCTGGTTCTGCTTGCAGCGAGAGCCGGTGCAGAACTCCCGTCGGGACGCATCTCGTTCAACGATTCGATCCGGTCGATCCTGTCTGAGAACTGCTTTGCATGCCATGGCCCAGACAGCGCCAACCGCCAGGCCGGCCTGCGGTTGGATCTGTTTGAGGCTGCCACCGCTGAGCTTGAGAGCGGCATGCGGGCGATCATTCCCGAGGACGTGGCCGCCAGCGAACTGATTGCTCGCGTGGCCTCAGACGATCCAGATCTCGTGATGCCGCCACCCGAGGCGAAGATTGGCCGGCTCTCGGCCGCCGAAGTGGAGACGCTCAAGCAGTGGATCGCTACGGGGGCAACGTACGAACCCCATTGGGCGTTTGTGCCGCCGAGGCGACCCGATGTGGACGATCCAGTGGCTGGCATCGATAGAGTTGTCGCCGACAAGCTCGCGGCCCGCGGCCTGAAGCATCAGCCTGAGGCCGACCGGATCACGCTCATCCGTCGGGCGAGTTTTGACATCACCGGCCTGCCGCCGACGACGGAAGAAGTGGCGGCGTTCGTCGCCGACACGTCTCCCGACGCCTACGAAAAGCTCCTCGACCGACTCCTCGCGAGCCCCCGCTACGGCGAGCGCATGGCCACCGACTGGCTCGACATCGCCCGCTACTCCGATAGCTACGGATTCCAAGTTGACCGGCCGCGGCCCACGATGTGGCCCTGGCGTGACTGGGTGATCAAGGCGTTCAACGAAAATCTGCCGTGGGACAAGTTTGTCACATGGCAAGTCGCAGGCGACCTCGTCCCGAACGAAGCTGGCCACTTCGATGCTGCTCGATTTGCCCAGTCGCAGGAACGACGACTCGCGACGGCGTTCAACCGGCTCCACCAGCAGGAGGCCGAAGGAGGGAGCGTCGAGGAAGAGTATCGAGTGGCCTACGTCAACGACCGCGTGACGACAGTTGGCACCGCGTTCCTCGGCCTCACGCTCGAATGCTGCCGCTGCCACGACCACAAGTTTGACCCGCTCTCGCAGAAAGAGTTCTATTCGCTGTTCGCGTTCTTTCAGAACATCGACGAGGCAGGGCTCTATTCCTACTTCACCGATGCCACGCCGACGCCGACGCTTCAGTTCTTGGACGCCGACAAGCTCGGTCAGCTCTCGTATCAGGCGGGTAACCTCACGGATGCCGAGAAAGACGTCGCCAAGGCCAAGGCATCGGTGAGAAGGGCCGTCAAGGACTGGCTCGCCCAGAAAGGTCCGTCGCCCCTCCCTTTCGCACTCGATCACCTGCCTCTCGCCGCTGACCAGGCAGGCGCGATTCCTGGCGAGATTGCGAGGTACGCCTTTGATGAGCGATCTGAGAAGGACCAGTTCGCAAACGCTGCCGCGGAAGGCAAGCCAGCCTCGTCACCTGCTGAAAACACGCTCGTCCCTGGGCATGCTGGCCAGGCTGTCAAGCTCACTGGCGACCATCCCGTCAAAACCCCCGTCGGAAACTTCCGCCGAAGCCATCCGTTCACGGTGTCCCTCTGGCTCCATGCGCCTACGGCGTACGACCGGGCCGTCGTGTTCCACCGATCGCGAGCCTGGACCGATGCCGGGAGCCGTGGCTACGAGCTCTTGGTGGACAAGGGGCACCTCCGATGGTCGCTCATCCACTTCTGGCCTGGGAATGCGATGAGTATTCGCGTGACGGCCCTGCTCCCTGTCGATGAGTGGGTGCATGTCACGGTCACGAATGATGGGTCAAGCAAGGCCAAGGGTCTTTCGATCTTCATCAACGGCCGTGCCACCCCGACGACGGTTGTTCGGGATCGCCTTACCCGTGAGATCACTGGGGGCGGCGGCGACACGATCACAATCGGCGAGCGGTTTCGTGACCACGGCTTGAAAGATGGCCTCGTTGATGACTTTCGGGTTTTTGACCGGAAGCTTTCGCCGCTCGAAATCCGCGAGCTTGCCGAACTCGGCGCGATCGCGGCTGCCATCGCAGCGAAGGAGGACGACGCGGCCTCGACAGACCTGCTCGCAGACTTCGTTGCGGCTCGTGATCAAGCTGTCATTGCGGCGCTCGAGAACCTCGAGCAAACGACGCGATCCGTGGACGACATCCTTAAAGACGACCCTGAAATCATGGTGATGGAGGAGTTGCCAACGCCAAAAACGGCGTATGTCCTCGAGCGAGGCGACTACGACAAGCGAGGCGAAGCGGTCGAGCCAGGCACGCCGGCCGTGCTTCCACCGTTCCCCGCTGATGCACCACGCAATCGACTGGGGTTCGCTCAATGGCTCGTCGCCCCTGACCATCCGCTGCTCGGCCGAGTCACGGTCAATCGCGTGTGGCAATCGCTCTTTGGGCTGGGGCTCGTTCAGTCGCCCGAGGATCTCGGAAGCCAATCGACGAAGCCCGAGTATCCCGAAGTCCTCGATCTTCTGGCCTGGAAGTTTTCGCACCCTGTCGAAGACAGCGGCTTCGGCTGGGACATGAAGCGGCTGGTCAAGACGATCATGCTGACGCGGACCTACCGCCAGCGGAGCATTGCCGATCCCAAGACGATGGCCGATGACCCGCTCAACGTGTGGCTCGCCCGTGGCCCGCGGCACCGACTGTCCGCTGAGATGATCCGCGACGGGGCGCTCGCTGCCTGCGGCTTGCTCGTTGAAAAGGTCGGCGGCCCGCCCGTAAAGACATACGACATGTCTAACGCGTTCAAGCCCGAGAAGGCCGGCAAGGGTGATGACCTGTACCGTCGCAGTCTCTACACCTACTGGCGACGAACGGGCCCGGCCCCGATGCTCGAAGTTTTCGATGTGCCGAATCGAGTCGTCTGCGTCGCGAAGCGTGACACGACGAACACGCCGCTGCATTCCTTCGTGGTCATGAACGGCACGCAGTTCGTCGAGGCTGCCAGAGTCCTTGCCGAGCGGCTACTCGCCCAGGACGCCGCCACCGTGGATTCCGTGTTGGCCCAGGCCTTCGAGCAACTCACGAGCCGCCCGCCCGACGACGCCGAACGGAAGATTCTCCGCGAGATGCATGCCGCCCAGCTTGACTGGTACAAGGCTCGTCCGGATGAAGCCGCCAAGTTTGTTGCCGTTGGGCAGACGAAAACCGCAGCGACGCTTCCCGCCATGGACCTCGCCGCGATGACTGCGGTGATAAATGCCCTCCTCGACTACGACGGAACGGTGGTGAAACGATGATATTCGACCTCACACGTTGCACTGGAGCGTTGCAGGCCCGAAGCCGTCGTGATTTTCTCTCGACGTTCGGCATGGGCCTTGGTGGCATCGCGCTTGCCGACATTCTCGCTCGTGATGCAAGCGCTGCGAGCCCGCCCGACCTCACCCTGCCACCAGGATCGAGCGGCGGTGTGCTGCCGCAGTTCCACGTGCCGCCGAAGGCAAAGCGGGTGATCTATCTCTTCCAGTCGGGCGGGCCCTCGCAGCTCGACCTTTTTGACTACAAGCCGCTTTTGGAAAAGCGAGATGGCGAGCAACTGCCGGAGAGTATCCGCGGCGGCCAGCGGCTCACGGGTATGTCGGGCAACCAGAGCTCGATTCCGCTCGCGGCGTCTCCGTTCAAGTTTGCCCGGCACGGCGAGTGCGGAGCCTGGGTCTCTGACCTCCTGCCGCACACATCAAGGATCGTGGACAAGCTCTGCTTCATCCACACGATGCACACGCCGAGCATCAACCACGGCCCCGGCGTGACGATGATGCAGACCGGCTTTCAGATTCCTGGCCGGCCGAGTATCGGTGCGTGGCTCGACTACGGCCTCGGCACCGTTCAGGACGATCTCCCTGCGTTTGTCGTGCTCGTCACGAAGGACAAGAAGGGCCAGCCGCTGATGAGCCACCTCTGGGGCGCAGGTTTTTTGCCGACGAAGCATCAAGCCGTGCGGTTCCGATCCGCGGCCGATCCTGTGCTCTATGTCAACAACCCGCCGGGTGTGTCACCGGAGAGCCGACGGAAGGTGCTCGACGGCCTGCGGGCGTTGCATGAGCATCAGTTTGTCGGCACACCCGATGCTGCGATCGAGGCGCGGATCGCCAATCACGAGATGGCGTTTCGGATGCAGGCGAGTGTGCCGGGTGTCACCGATTTCTCTGATGAGCCGGATCACGTACTCGATGCCTATGGCCCAGACGCCCGGGATCCTGGCACGTTTGCCGCCAACTGCCTTCTGGCGAGGCGGCTTGCCGAGCGTGGCGTGCGGTTCATCCAGCTCTACCATCAAGACTGGGACCACCACGGCGGCCTTCGAAAGGGCATCGCCCAGGAATCAAAACAGACCGACCAGCCTGCCGCCGCGCTCGTGCAGGACCTCGCTGCCCGTGGCATGCTCGACGACACGCTGGTGATCTGGGGGGGTGAGTTTGGCCGCACGAACTACTGCCAGGGTCTCTACAAGCCGGGTCAGGATTTCGGCCGCGACCATCACCCGCGGTGCTTTTCAATCTGGATGGCTGGGGGCGGCGTGAAGCCGGGCACGACCTGGGGCGAGACTTGCGAGTTTGGCTACAACATCGCCCGCGATCCGGTGCACGTCCACGATTTTCACGCGACGCTCCTTCACCTCTTGGGCATCGACCACGAGCGGCTGACGTACAAGTTTCAAGGGCGCAGGTATCGGCTCACCGATGTGCACGGGACAGTGGTCAAGGGCATTCTGAGTTGACGGCACGCGTCCATAAAAGCCCCTCGCGCAAGCGTGGGGACTGCGGGTCGTCAGGCGAGCCCGCATATGATTGCAAACGGGACGGTGTGTTTCCCGCAGTCCCACCTGCTCGCGCAGGAGGGCTTTTATTTGGAGCATTCCCATTTGCTCGCGCCCGTGATTTTTGATGGGGCATGGCAGGTTAACAAACGCGAGCTCGGAGGCGAGCGGCCGGGCGGAGGCCCGGCAAGGCCGCCGGGGGCATGGATGCCCCGCCGGCCGTAAAGAAGCCCCTCGCGCAAGCGTGGGGACGGCGGGTCGTCAGGCGAGCCCGCATATGATTGCAAACGGGACGGTGTGTTTCCCGCAGTCCCACCTGCTCGCGCAGGAGGGCTTTTATGGGGAATGGCTTCGCAACTCCGGGCGAGATTGGATGCGCACTGGGTTGGTTGGGCCTAGAATCCTTTGCCATGCCCCCACCCACTGACGACGCACACCCCGAAACGCTGCCAGCCGACACCGATGAAGCAGCGGCGGCGCGGGATCGTTCGGCCGCGGCCGAGAAGGTGCGGTCGTTCCCCACGACGCCGGGCGTCTACCTCATGAAGGACGCGGCCGGCCGTGTCATCTACGTGGGGAAAGCCAAGAACCTCCGGGCGCGGGCCGGAAGCTACTTCCTCAAGGCGGCGGCCGAAGATCGGCGGACGGCCGACCTGGTTGTCGAGATTCGCGACATCGACTACCTCGACTCCGAGAGCGAGGTCGATGCGCTTCTGATGGAGAGCCGGCTCGTCAAGGACGTGCAGCCGAAGTTCAACAGCGACCTCAAAGACGACAAGACGTTTCCGTATCTCCAGATCACGACGCATGAGGATTTCCCGCGGGTCGAATTCACCCGGACGCCACGACAAAAGGGTGTGAAACTCTACGGGCCCTTCACGAGCGCGAGCAGTCTCCGCGGGGCGATTGTGGTGCTCCAGCGGATCTTCAAGTTTCGCACCTGCACGCTCGACATCGACGCTGACGACGAGCGGTGGCGGTGGTTTCGTCCATGCCTGCTCGCGTCGATCGACCAGTGCACCGCGCCCTGCAATGTGCGGATCTCGAAGGACGACTACCGTCGCGACATCAACCGCCTCAAGACCTTCCTCGACGGTGGCAAGAAGAAGCTTCTCGAAGAGATGCGGGCAGACATGCTCACCGCATCAGGAAAACTCGAGTTCGAACGGGCCGCTCGGCTCCGCGACGAGATCAAGCTCTTGGAGACACTCGACCAGCGTGGCGATCTCGAGGAGCATGTGCAGCCCGAAGTCTTTCTCGTGGACCCGAAGAAGGGTCTCGCGGGGCTTCAGAAAGTGCTTGGCCTGGCAACGCCGCCGCGGGTCATCGAGGGCGTGGACATTGCCCACCTCGCTGGCAACGAAACGGTCGCGAGCCTGGTGCAGTTCATCGACGGGCTTCCGTTCAAGGGGGGCTACAAGCGGTACCGCATCAAAAACGTCAGCGGCATCGACGACTTCAAGAGCATCCATGAGGTCGTCTCGCGGCGATTCTCTCGGCTTGTCCGAGAAGGAGCATCGCTGCCCGACATTTTTCTGGTGGACGGCGGGAAGGGGCAACTCTCCGCGGCCCTCGACGCCCTCGAAAGCCTGGGCATCGAGGCTCCGTGCATTATCTCGCTGGCGAAGCGGGAAGAGGAAATTTTTCTCCCTGGGAAGTCGGAGCCGCTGAGGCTCTCTCGCGATTCGTTCTCGCTGCGGCTGCTGGAATACGTCCGCGACGAAGCCCACCGATTCGCCCAGCACTACCACCATTTGCTGCGGGGTCGGCGGCTGCTCGAAGAGTGATGCGTTTGCGAGATACCTGCGCGTGATGATCAAAGAAGCCCCTCGCGCCAGCGTGGGGACTGCGGGTTGTTGGGCGAGTCCGCTCATGATGGCAAACGGGACGGTGCGCTACCCTCAGTCCCACCTGCTCGCGCAGGTGGGCTTGTATGGTGAATGGGGGAATAACAAACGCGAACCCGGAGGCGTGAGCGGCCGGGCGGAGGCCCGGCAAGGCCGCCGGGGGCATGGATGCCCCGCCGGCCATAAAGAAGCCCCTCGCGCCAGCGTGGGGACTGCGGGTTGTTGGGCGAGTCCGCTCATGATGGCAAACGGGACGGTGCGCT
>JBGTKO010000118.1:0-4339 GCA_041744595.1 Pirellulales bacterium | reverse complement strand
GCGGCGCCGGCGGCAGCGGCAAGGCCACGCCGGGCGATCGTGACGCACCGCTCAACGAGCGGCCGTACTTCCTTGGCCTTGGGCAAGGTCGTAATGATGCGGCCCTTCACCTTGGCAGCCCCCACCTCGCCTGGTTCCGATTCATGCTCGGTGAGCATGAGGGCAGATGCCAGATTTCTCAGAAGGGCCCGCTGGTGCGATGGGCTGCGGCCGAGCACACGGCCTTTGCGACGATGACGCATGGCTTGTTCCTTGACGGGCAAGGGGCGGCGATCAGGCCGCCCGTCGCATCAGGCCTCCGCGGCGGCATGCACTTCCATGCCAAGGTGAAGGCCCAGTTCCTTGAGTTTTTCCTCGAGCTCATCTGCTGTGGTATCGCCAGCGTTCCGCATGGCGAGCACATCCTCACGGCTACGGGAAACGAGGTCCCGAAGCGTCAGAACCCCTTCTTCGTGGAGGCAGTTGGCTGCCCTCCCCGAGAGTCGCAGGTCGGAGACGAGCATGCCCAGACGGCTCTCGAGCGGCGCCTCGACGGCAAACACGTCGGAAGCTGCCGGAAACGCCACCGCGGGCCCGGGCTGCGTGTAGCCGACAAATGGGTTGAGGTGCTTTCGAAGAATCTTGGCCGCCTCGACCAGAGCCATCTCGGGCGTCACGGTCCCGTCGGTCCAAATCTCGAGCGTGAGCTTGTCGTAGTTCGTCTTCTGCCCAACGCGGGTCTCTTCGACCTCGTACTTGACGCGGGTAACGGGGCTAAAAACAGCATCGAGCGGAATGATCCCGATCTCTTGCGAGGCTTGGCTCTGCTCGCTCGAGGGGACGTAGCCACGGCCGTTCTCGACGACCATCTCGAGTTCGAACGGCACGTCATCAGTAAGATTCGCGATCACGAGATCCTTGTTGATGATCTCAACGGCGTCATCCGTCTGAATGTCGGCGCCGGTGATCGGACCCCGCGTGCTCTTCTCCACGCGGATCACGCGTGTCGAGTCACTATGATTCTTGACGACAAGACTCTTGACCGCCAGGACAATGTCCGTCACGTCTTCGAGAACGCCTTTGATCGTCGTAAACTCGTGGAGTGATCCGGCGAGCTTGATTTGCGTAACGGCACTGCCCTCGAGGCTCGAAAGCAGCACCCGACGCAGACTATTTCCGACGGTCGTGCCAAACCCCCGCTCGAACGGCTCTGCCGTGAACTTGCCGTACGTACCGGTCAGCGTGCCGGAATCGGCAACCACGGCACCAGGCAACTCCAGACCACGCCAGCGAATATGCATGCGATGCTCCTCCGAAAATTCACTTGGAACACAATTCGATAATCAGATTGGCCTGCACGGGCAGGGAGACATCGTCGGCGCCGGGAAGCCGGTCTACCCTGGCCTCCGGAACCGCCCCCTCCATCCGTGACAAAAAGTCAGGCACGTCGCGACGAAACTCGGCAAGGGCACGGTGAACGAGCTGCAGTGCCTTGGCCCTGTTTTTCACGCGGACGACATCGCCAGCCTTCACGAGGTAGCTCGGGATATCAAGCCGCCGACCATTGATCGTGATATGACCGTGCATCACCATCTGCCGGGCTGCCGCACGGGACGGAGCAAAGCCAAGGCGATGAACCACGTTGTCGAGACGCCGTTCGAGCAACGCCATGAGCGTTTCACCGGTGTTGCCCTTGCCGCGGACCGCCCGGGCGAAATAGGTCCGGAACTGACGCTCCAGAACACCGTAGTAATGCTTGACCTTCTGCTTCTCCCGAAGGCGAAGGCCGTAGTCGGTCGGCTTCGGCCGCCGCTTCTGAATGACACCCGGAGGAGCAGGCCGCCGCTCAAATGCGCACTTCGGAGTGTCGCAGCGACTCCCCTTCAGAAAGAGCTTGAGGCCGTCTCGACGACAGAGTCGGCAAACAGGTCCAGTAATACGTCCCATGGCAGATGATCAGTGTGGGTGAGTGAGGGCGGGTGTCAAACGCGGCGCTTTTTGGGAGGGCGACAGCCGTTGTGTGGCAATGGTGTAATGTCCTCAATGCTCCGGACGTTCATGCCAGCAGCCTGGAGCGCCGTGATAGCACTCTCGCGGCCACTGCCAGGACCCTTGACCCGAACTTCGAGATCTTTCACGCCAAATTTGGCGGCCTTTTCGGCAGCCTGCTGGGCAGCCATTTGGCCGGCGAAGGGCGTTCCCTTCCGACTGCCTTTGAACCCACACGTGCCACCGCTGGCCCAGCAGAGCGTGTCGCCGCGGGCATCGGTGATCGTGACGGTCGTGTTGTTGAAACTCGCGACGACGTAGGCAATCCCCGATGTCACGCTCTTCTTTTTGGTCTTGGCTGCTTTTGACATGCTACTTCAGATCCTTGACTCCCTTCTTGCCGGCAACAGTCTTCTTCGGCCCCTTCCGCGTACGGGCGTTCGTGCGCGTTCGCTGCCCACGGACCGGAAGGCCACGGCGATGCCGCAGCCCTCGGTATGAACCGACGTCCTTGAGCCGCGAGATGTCCTGCGCGACCTGTCGCCGCAACTGCCCCTCGACGACATAGTCTTTATCGAGCAGCGCGGCCAGCCGGGCCAACTCGTCTTCGTGAAGGTTGCGAGCCTGGGCGAGCGGATCAACGCCAGCTTTGTGGCAGAGCTCGCGGGCAACTCGCTGCCCGACACCATAAATGTACTGGAGAGAGAAGACAGTCTTCTTCTCAGACGGAATATCGACACCCATCAATCGCGGCATGGCATGATCCTGGACGAGGCGACCGCCCCGAAGCGTTTCCTGGCGATGGTCTCGTTTCTCATCCCTGCCGTTGCTTGTGGCGGGGATCGGAGCAAACCACAAACACCACGCCGCGGCGCCGAACGATCTTACACTTGTCACACATGCGACGGACGCTGGCGCGAACCTTCATGGCAGCGAGCGTGGCCAAGACGGCCACTCCTGAAACAAAAACAAGAACCGAAACAAGAACCGAAAAACCGAAAATGGACGCTTCGGAGCGAGTCGCGAATCATAGGCCGCCAGTGGGCCCGTTCGCAAGGGGGTACCCTGAAACCCGCGGCGGACGTGGTTCGGACTAGGCTGATGAGTCGGCGCTGCCCATGATTTCCCCCTGCGCCGGTGGGGCGGTGAGGACTACAGGGCCGCCCTCTGTAATCGCCACCGTGTGCTCGAAATGGGCACTCGGCTTGCCGTCGATCGTGGACTGAGTCCAATGGTCCGAAAGGCTGCGGACTTTCTTCGACCCCATGTTCACCATTGGCTCGACGGCAATGACGAGCCCGGGCTCGAGCTCGAAATCGTGCTTCCGCCGGAAGGCCGGGGTGCAGAAATTCGGCACCTGGGGATCCTCGTGCATGCTGCGGCCTATTCCGTGGCCAACGAAGTTCTCAACGACCGTGAACCCGTAATCTCGAACGTAGGTGGCCATCTCCGACGCCACATCGCTCCACCGGTTTCGCACAGCCATGAGCTCGATGGCAAGCGCTAAGACTCCCGATGTACAGTCGAGGAGTCGTTGCACTTCGGGAGTGACTTCACCGACAGGATGCGTGAAGGCACAATCGCCGCACCATCCTCCGACGCTACAGCCCGTGTCGATACTCACCACATCGCCCGTTTGCAACACGCGCGGCCCGGGAATGCCGTGAACCACCTCCTCGTTCACCGAAATACAGCAGACCGCCGGAAAGGGCACCTTGCCCGGAACACCTTTGAAAAGCGGCACTGCTTCATGCTTCGCAAAGTGTTGCTCGACCGCTCCATCAATCTCGCCCGTTGTCACTCCCGGTCGCACCAGGGCACGAGCCACCTGATGAGCGCCCCAGACAACCAAGCCCGCCCGTCGCATGAGGGCAATTTCACGAGGGGATCTCAGATTGACCACAGGCAGAACACTTCCGCGGGGAAACACATCCTGAAAATGACGACGCAGTATAGCGGCCGGATCGTGCCCTGCACCCGGCGTCAACGGCGACGGCCGCGGAATCGCTCGACCGCGGGCTTGACTCGCTCAAAAATCTCGTCGGTGGTCCCCAGCCCATCGATCGAAGCGAGCTTGCCCTGCCGAGCGTAGTACTCGAGCAGCGGCGCCGTCTGTCGCTCAAAACTCGCTATTCTCTCGGCAAACACGACCGGATCATCGTCGGCTCGCTTCCGTGCGATCATTCGCCGCACCAGCTCGTCACGGGGTACCGCTAACTCAATCACTCCATCGACACTGATTGCCCGTCGCTCGAGCAAGTCGTCGAGTGTTTCAGCCTGCGGAAGCGTTCGCGGAAAACCGTCGAGCAGACAGCCGTCGCGGCAGTCGGGCTCGGCGAGGCGGCGACTGACCATCGCCACGATGATCGGG
>JBGTKO010000117.1:0-10251 GCA_041744595.1 Pirellulales bacterium | reverse complement strand
ACGGTCAGCCAGTCACTCGCCGCGTCTGCCCATGTGCGACTCGGGAGCGCCGCTGCCTGTCGCTTCTGAACGGCCTCGCGATCTTCGAGCGACGCGATCACAACCGTGGCAATCGACTCTGGGGACAACGGGTCGAACATCGGAATGGCCCCACCGAACCCATCGAATGCTTCCCGGAACGCCGGGATGTCACTGGCCACGGCCGGGCAGCCGCAGCGGATCGCCTCCATCACCGGAAACGAACCCTGCTCGTACAGCGATGGCACGACCGTCGCCACCGCCGCTCGGTACAGCCCTGCAAGCACGGGTCGTTCCACCTGGCCGGCAGCATGCACCGCTGCCGTGAGGCCGAGCCGGTCAGTAAGCCGTGCAAGCTCCTCTGGAAGCGGCGAGAAGCCTGTGAACACGATCTGCATGTCGGGACGGCCACGCTGTCGTACCAACGCAAGCGCTTCGATGAGCCGGGCGTGGTTCTTGTAGGGACGCAGCGCGGCCGGATAGAGCAGGAACGGTCGGGCGGCGGCTGGCACTGCCTGAAGAACCGCATCGTGGCCTGCGGGCGCGCCGAGATCGTCGGGCACCGCTGGCGGCACAATTCGCACCTTGTCTGGTGGGCAACCGAGCAGGCCCACGATGTCGATGTCGCGGATCGTGCGAGACATCGTGCCGACCAGCGCGGCCTCGTGAACGATCCGGCAGCTACGGCGGCGGAACGATTCGAGGTCGCCCGCCTTGATCACCCCGGGGAAATGGAATGGCACCATGTCATGCACCACCACGACCGTTGGCGCGGCGAGTTGCCGCTCGACAGCGACATGGGGCAGGAGCCAGACGTCTCGCGGAGGCGCGCCCTTCGGCTCCTCGATTCGCTGGCGAGCAAAGACTTTGACAACTGCCCGCTCGACGGCATCACGGCGAGCCGTGAGCCGGGCACTTTTGCCGGCACCGCCCGCCTCGGCCAGACGATCACACAGCCGCCGGTGCTGACGGCGGAGGGCCTTCCATCGCCAGCGGTCGATCCAACTTTGGCGGCACAGCGATGCGATATGAATCCGGCCACGCCCAGCCGCGACCGTCGATGCCACGAGCGGTTCGTCACCGGCATGGATGACCAGTTGCACGTCCTCCACGCCCGGCAGCGTCGAAAACCCACGGGCAAGCGCGTGCGTGAAGACTCCGATGCCCTCGGTGGGCACGAGGGTGCGACCGTATGCACACCAAATCCCGATTCGCATTGGCTGTCCGCCTCTCCGAGAACAGCTACCGGAGCAGGCCGATTTTTTGGAGGAACCGTTTCGGACCTCGGAACTTTCCATTCCCGAACCAACGGCGGCGTGGCTTCATGGCAGAAACCACGCCCTGCGGCTGCGGCGGGTAACCGTCAACGGCATCCCGAAGGATGGCGACCGTGCGGGCGGCGATGTCGTCCCAGGTTTGGCCGCAGCCGAGATTGCTCGCTGCGGTTGACCGAAGTTCGTCGGCATGATCACACACATGATCGAGGGCGGCTGCGATATCGGCCGGGCACTCCGGATCGACCCAGCGGATCGCGGAAGACCGTGCGTTGTAGTGCTCCCGCAGCACTTCAATGTCGGAGCAGATTACCGGCACTCCCGCATTGATCGCCTCGTGGATCGGGAGCCCCATGCCTTCCGCACGTGTTGGCATCACCAGACCCGTCGCGGAGCGAAGCAGGGAAGCCGCCGTCGCATCGTCCACGTAGCCGAGGCTGATGAAATCCCGCCATGCAACGAGTCCTCGGTCGCGAATCAAACGGTTGATCCGATTGACATGTGCCTGTTCGGCGAGCCCAGCCGCACCAATCTGCTCGCTGCCGTAGCCGTAGAACACGACTGGCACGTCCCGTCGGCGGCGGCGGCGAAGCGCCTGGAGCAGCGTTTCGTGATTTTTGTGCTCGGAGGCGTTGCCGGGATAGACGAAGTAGGGCGGACGCACGCCCCAGGGCAGCGGGGCCAAACTGACCTCGGGCGGCCTCACTCCCGATGCGGCCTCCGGCTCCGTTGCCATGTGGGGAATCACACTGATCCGTTCAGCAAAGATGCTGCCGACGGTCTCCAGGATCCGTCGCCGCGTGTAGTTGGAGGTCACGATCACATGATCATAAAACTCGATCGTCTCCCGGAGGCCGCGGGTCATGCCTTCGAGAAACTCCCGCGTCGCATGGCTCCCGATCGCGTCGAGCAGGATCGTGTCTTGGAATACACAAACCTTCGGCAGCGAGGCCGGGAACTGTTGTGTGCCATGGGGCCATGGGACATACGCAGCATCATGTCCTGTCGCATGCGGCCAGAGTGGCTCACCTTCATCGATCCGGAGGATGCTAAGTCGTCGGCCGGCCACGAGCGGCTCGAGCGACGAGGCCGAATACTTTCTGTTGACTGCGAGCGTGATTGAATCGAGAGCGTCCTGGCGGCTGAATGCATCCACCATCTGCCGCAGCACATGCAGGCCGCCCCCGAGGACATACACCGGCTGCCAGATGAGGAGTTTCATCGATTGCTGTCCTTGACCAGTGGCAGAAAGTTCGCGCGCCATGCTCGGCTGCAGGTTTCGGGATCAAAGTGAGCCAGAATGGCCTTTTGCTGCGTGCGAATGGCGGCCCGCAGGGCTTCGTCGCCACTCCGAAGGCGGGTGATCTTCTCGCGGGCCTCGTCGTAGCTTCGGCACAGGCCCGGCTGGTCGGGGCCGCCAAGCGGCTCGAGCAATCCACCGGCCATGTAGACCAGCGGCATGCCGATCGCGATCGCCTCGAGCGGATGGTAGTGCAAATGCCTCGGCTCCTGAGAGTGGTAAAACATGCAATAGCAGCGGCGGAGAAGCTCGTCGAGTCGCTCGCGGGAAACATACCCGAGGATGCCTCCATCCTCTGTCGAAAGCGGCGCATCCACGCCAGCGAGATCCTGACGACCAGCGATCCAGGAGGGAAACATTCCGAGCTCCTCGCGAAATCGCAGGTAGATCCGTCGGTAGTAGTCGATCTGGTCGATGTTGGGACAGATGAAGAGCAGCCGATCCTCGCCCCCGGTCCAGGTGTCATCGGCGCGAAGCAACGACTCAGGCAACGCCAGCGGCATGAAGACCGACCGGCGTCGGAGGAACGGCCGCTCGTGGTCGATGATCTGCTCGTAGGCAGCCGCCAAATACAGACGGTCGCGGACTCGCGTCATTTCGTTCATGACGACGTTGTGGAACGTGGGCCTGTCGGTGATCGGCAGTCGGTCGCGGAGCCTTGCTGCCAGTCTGCCAGGCCAGGCGCTCAGGGGTGTGTATGAAGAACGATCGAGCGAATCGAACGGGATCGTGGCGGTCGCTGACTCGTAGTCAAAATCTCCGGCATGACCGAAGGCTCGCATGAAAATTTTTCCGGCGAAGCACCGCATCAAGTAATAGAGACCTGGGTAGATCGAGGCCGCTATGGCGACATTGAAGTGGCGGTTGATCGTTTCGGCCGTGCGGCGGCAGAGCGGTGCGTCGTAGAAGTTGACCGTGTTGAGCCAGGCGAGGTCATCGGCAGGTATCGAGAGCGAGCTATCGTAGGCATCGGTCACGGTTGCCGTGCGACCGTTCGGCCCGACCGGAAGCACCTTCGGAACAAAGACCTCAAAGCCTTCCGCCAGGAGCATGGGCACTTCCCACTCCATGAGCGTCGTGTGGTTGAGGATCCAAAGCACACGACCGCATTTTTGGGCACCCATGGAGAATGTCTTTAGGCCGCCGTTCCCTGGACTGTCAACCAGAGGCGGAACCGGGGCGAGCGGCAGGCGGAATCTTCCCAGCCCTTTCGAGCCAAGCGACGACCTCGGCTGCCAAATCATCCGGGCTTCGGGTCGCAGAATCGACAACGATTTCGGGGCTCAGCGGCACTTCGTAAGGATCGTCGATGCCGGTGAAATTTTTGATCTCGCCAGCCCGAGCCTTCTTATAGAGCCCTTTGGGGTCACGCCCCTCGCAGACCTCGAGTGGCGCCTGGACAAGAATCTCCACGAAGTCGCCGGGGGCGAGCGTCGCCCGCACGGCGTCGCGGTCGCGGCGGTAGGGGCTCACAAAGGCCGTCAGCGTGATGATGCCGGCCTGGGCAAAGAGATCGGCGACGGCGCCGATGCGGCGGATGTTTTCAGCACGGTCAACGGCGCCGAAGCCGAGACCGAATCGGGCGGCCGCCTCTTCACCGTAGCGATCGCGGAGCATCGCTGGAGCGGCATTGAGCCCAAGGCGAACGTTGTCGCCATCGAGCACGAACGTCCGGCAGCCCCGTGCGTGGAGCACGCGATCAACCGCGTTTGCAAGCGTGCTTTTGCCGCAGCCCGAGAGGCCTGTGAACCAGAGAACACAGCCCTTGTGCCCCCCGGCTCGCTCGCGATCCTCGCGACTCACCGCATGGTCATGCCAGCGGACATCGATCACTTCACCGGCCGTCGTTCCATCGCTCATTCCTGTTCCCTTCTCATGATGCGTTTCCTCACCAGCCGTCGAGCCGAACATCAAAATCGTGCCGTCGCACCTCGCCGTTGGCGGCACCGCCGCGTTCGACGGTCACACGTACCCGCTCCCCTGGACCACGCCCCGCGACACGGCCCGTGAGCCCTGCAAAATTTTCCACCGGTCGGCCATCGACGGCCACGATCACGTCGCCTGGCCGAATGCCAGCCTGGTCTGCGGCCGAACCCGGCTCGATCGTACGGATCTCGCACGGCCCCCCAAATGCCGGAGCACCGACACCGAGCTTGCCCCCCTTGCGCACATCGATCCTCGCGTCGGATAGTTTTGATGCGAGCCCCGCGATGACCTCATCGCTGAGGCCAGTTCCAAAGAGCTCCACCTGCTCGAGGCGACGAAGCCGGCCGATCACGGCAACCGCCGCTGCATCGAGCTTCACGCCGTGAAAGCCGACGCCGGCGAGCCCGCGAATTTGCGAGAGCTGACGAAGGTCATCCGTCGTACCCTTCCAACTCGAACCGAACTCAACCTCGACGCCGGCCTGTTCAACGAACGGTCGCTCGCGAAAGACGGCCCCAAGCCTCTCGAGCCGCTCGCGTGCGGAAGCAGCCGTGCCGACCTGATGAAACTCGAGCGCCGCTGCGGCCAGTCGCGATGCCCTGCCACCATCTTCCGCCGATCGCTCGAGAAGCCGCTCGGCATCGGCCACCAACTCCTCATCGTCGCTCGTGAGCATGTCACGAACGATCTCGATGCCCCGGCTGGCCACCTCGAAATCGCCCTTCTGAATGGCCTCGGCTAACGGGCCAACCGCCGGCCGGCCCGTCTCGAGGAGGGCCTTCGAGGCAGCCTCGCGACGGGCAAACTGGGGTGAACCGAGGTCATTGACCCAACGGGCGACATCGGCGGGTGTGGCTGCCGACGCAAACCGCTCATTGCTCATCGCGGCGAGCATCGCGATCAACACAACAAAAAACCTTGCCACGAGCACCTCCGCGGGATGCGCCGAATATACCAGCGGCCGGTTTTCACCCTGCCGCGGGGATACACTTTTGACTGCTGGACGACCGCGTCCGATCGCCTGCTATCTCGGCATTGTGCCCCGGCTTTTCCCATGTCCCTCTCGATTCAACCACCTCCGCCTGGCACTCCACCGCTTCCGACATCAAGGGAGGAGATGGTCGCCCGCGGCTGGGATGAGGTCGATGTCGTGCTCGTCAGCGGCGACGCCTACGTCGATCACCCGAGCTTTGCCAATGGCCTCCTCGCGAGACTCTTGGAAGCGGCCGGCTTCCGCGTGGCGGTGCTGGCCCAGCCCGACTGGCGGTCCTGTGAGCCGTGGCGGGAGTTTGGCCGTCCGAGACTTTTTTTTGCCGTCTCGGCTGGGAACATGGACTCGATGATCAACCACTACACGGCCAACCGGAAGGTGCGAAACGACGACGCCTACTCCCCCGACGGGAAGATCGGCCGGCGACCAGACCGTGCCACACTCGCCTACTGCCAGCGGTCACGCGAAGCGTTTCCGGGAGTGCCAGTTGTCGCAGGAGGCGTCGAGGCGTCGCTTCGTCGCATTGCCCACTACGACTACTGGAGCGACACGGTCCGCCGCTCGATCCTGCTCGACTCGAAGGCCGATCTCGTCGGATTCGGGATGGGGGAGCGGACGATTCTCGAGATTGCGCGGGGCCTTGCCGCAGGCCAGAGCCTGAAAGAGCTGCGTGACTTGCGGGGCGTGGCCTACCGGCTCGGTGCGAGCGAGCCGCCACCTGTGGACCGGGCCCCTGCTGCCCAGGCACGGTCGAGCTGCCTTCCTACGAAGCGGTGACGGCCGACACGCTCGCGTTCTGCGACATGACCCGAATCTCGCACCTCGAGACCAATCCCCACAACGCCCGCCGACTCGTCCAGCGGTATGGCCGTGAGGCGGTCGTGGTGAATCCGCCTGCCCTGCCGCTCGACCAGCAGGAGATGGATGAGGTCTACGGCCTCCCCTTCACGCGGCGGCCCCATCCTTCGTATGGGACAGCCCGCATTCCAGCGTTCGAGGTCGTCGAGACCAGCGTGCAGATCATGCGGGGCTGCTTCGGCGGCTGCACAGTCTGCTCGATCACGGCCCATGAAGGACGGATCATTCAGAGCCGCTCGAAGGACTCGATCATCTCGGAGATCAAACTGCTTTCGAAGCAGCCCGGCTTCAAGGGAACCGTTTCCGATATCGGTGGCCCAACGGCCAACATGTATCAAATGCGGTGCACGCGGCCGGAAGTCGAGGCAAAATGCCGGCGGCTTTCGTGTGTGCATCCCACCGTCTGCAAGCTTCTAGGCACCGACCACGGACCGCTCAAGGACGTGATGCGGGAGGCCCGCGATGTCGAAGGAGTCAAGCGGGTGCTCGTGGCCAGCGGGGTGCGAATGGACCTGGCACGGCGAGACCCCGAGTACCTCCAGGAGCTCGCATCGCACCATGTGGGTGGCCACCTCAAGGTCGCCCCGGAGCACACCGATCCTGAAGTGCTCCGGCTCATGAAGAAGCCGTCGGCCGACGACTATGTCGAGTTTGACCGAGAGTTCCGGGCGGCTAGTCAAAGGGTCGGAAAGAAGCAGTACACCGTGCCGTACTTTATTGCGAGCCATCCGGGAAGCGGCATCGACGAGATGATCGACCTAGCGGTGTTTCTCAAGCGGAATAGCTACAAGCCCGACCAGGTGCAGGACTTCATACCGAGCCCCTTTGATATCGCTGCGTGCATGTATCACACGGGTCTCGACCCGATGACGATGCAGCCGGTGAAGATCGTGAAGGGGCTTCGGGATCGCCGCATGCAGAAGGCGCTCCTTCAGTTCTTCAAACCTGAGAACTGGTTTGAGGTGCGAAAGGCGCTCGAGCAGGCAGGCCGGCAGGACCTCATCGGCTCAGGATGCGACTGCCTGATTCCAGAGCGGCCACCCAAGGAGGCCCTCGACCACAGGCGGCGAGAAGCCAGCCGAGCGTTCACCGACCAGACCAGTGGCGACCACATCCGCGGTGGCAAGAAGGCCCGACCACGCACAAGTGTCGGGTATCGCCCGAAGCGCGTGGGCCGGTAGGCCGCATGGTGGCGAGACGTCCTGTGGAAGGGCCCGCTCGGGGCTGCCCGTGTCATGTCGCCGGACGTTTGCGACGGGCTTCGTGCCCGTCGCTGCACTCGGAGAAAATCGGGCTTCGCCATCCGGGCTCCGCCCAATTTTCTACGCCGGCTCCATGACACGGGCAGCCCCGAGCCACGATTTGCCAGTGGCACCTACACTTCATGGTGTCTATACGAGTTGGCCGATTTTTTTCCACAACGGGAGTTTGCCATGCGTCCGAGTCGCATCATCATCGCCGCGGCGATCACCTGGGTCGCCATGTTTGCCTTCTCACCCGATGCTCAGGCCGTGAGCCCACGGAACCCGTACCGCACGTTCAATCTGTCGGGCGTCAACTACGGCTCGATGCGATGGGAGCAGGCTCAGCGGCAGGGCAAGCAGGTCTGGCCGTATTACAACACTCCCACCCGCACGTCCTCGCGGAATAGCACTGTCGTGGTCGGAGGGGTTGGGGCCGGTAGAGGCGGTACCGCGATCGTGCCCAGCAATTCGTACCGTTCGAGCGGACGCACCTTCCGCCGCCGGTGACCAGCGGGCGCATGGCCCTGGGCTACCGCGGCGGGTCGTCTTGCAAGCGGAGGCGCACGACACGTCAAGCGATTGGCGGGTCGTCTTGATAGATCCGATACTTCTTGGTGACGAGCGCTCCGCCTCGTTCGAGAGTTCGCTTTGACAGGTGGTTGCTCTCGAGGACCCAGGAGAATTCCGCCTCCTCCATGCCCCAGTCAAACACAGGCTGCACGAGCGCCGCCATGAGCACGAGGCCAACGCCCCAGGCTTGGTACTCAGGAACCACGTTGGTACTGATCGCCCGCATCCGCTTGATGCCCTTCTTGTTCCAGAGGAGCCGCAAGAAACCAAACGGAAAGAGCCGGCCGTTGATTGCCTTGATCCGCGGGTTGTAGTCGAGTAGGCAGAAGACCGTGCCCACCGGCTTGCCCTCCACCTCGGCCACGAGGGCGAGCTCCGGCACGATGAGGTGCTTGAGGCTTGCCGCCATGTGCTTGACCTCCCCAGGCGAGAGTGGCACGAAGCCCCACGTTCCTCCGAGGCTCGAGTTGTAGACATCGAGGAACATTCGGACTTCATCGTTGAAGTGTTTGCGATCAAGAGGGCGGACCGTGACTCCAAACCGCTCTTTGACCCCTTGCACCATGACGCCGAGCTTTGAGTCGAGCGAGGTGAGCATCGAAGTCTTGCCCCAGAAGGCGTAGAGGTCCTCGATCTTTCCGAAGCCGCAGCTCTCGACAAGGTCGGCATAGTACGGGCGATTGTGGGTCATCATGAAGAACGGCGGCGTGTCGAAGCCCTCGATCAAAAGCCCGCACTCGTAGTTCATCGATGGGTTGATCGGACCGCGGATCGCCGTCATGCCTTCGGCGTGCAGCCAGTCACCCGCAGCACCAAAGAGAGCCCGAGCGGCGGCGGGATCGTCTTCACATTCAAAAAAACCAAAGAAGCCACGTTGCTCCCCGTACCGCTCGATGTGGCCAACGTTGACGATGGCCGAGATGCGCCCCACGTCGCGGGTGCCCCGCCTGGCGAGGAACGAGCGAATTTTGGATCGCTCGAAAAAAGGGTGCGGGAGAAAGCCGAGCAGTTCCTTCTGGGAGTGGAGCAGCGGCGGCATCCAGCACGGATCGGTGGCGTAGATCCTCCAGGGCAGATTGAGAAACCGTTTTTGCTGGGCCCGTGTTTCCACCGGCTCGATGACGAGGTCCGCCACGCACTGTCCTCCAGGGGAATGCCATTCATGATGGTACCGGCTTGGGAGCCCAGGCACGGGGCACCCGGCAGGCTACCAGACTGTCCAACTCGCTCCCTGCCGACCGCCGCAAGGCTCTGCCACATAACAACTTTGGCCGATCTTCGGTGGCTGGCCGCACAGTCGTCAACATCGGTTGTATTCCCCGCTCACTCACAGTCACCCCCCCTTCCATCCGACATACAATGGCAGTCGGGTTCGTGCGACGGATCGATCGAACCGGCGTCATTTTTTGCCGTCTGGAAATTTGGATCCGTCCGATGATCGCGTCTCGTCTGTTTGAGATTCCCGGCGTCTGTCTGGTGACCGGGGCCACAGGTCTCGTGGGCAACAACGTCGTCCGCCAACTCCTGGCCCGTGGTGTCGGCGTTCGCGTGCTCGTGCGGGCCGGGAGCCCCGCGGGAGCGACGGCACTAGCCGGCCTGGCGGTGGAGCGATTTGTCGGCAGCCTCTCGGACGAGGATGCCCTCGAGCGAGCCCTTGAAGGCGTTTCATCGGTTGTCCACGCGGCTGGCTTCGTCCACTGCGGCTGGCGCTACGGCGACGAAATGCGGGAGGTCAACGTCGAGGGCACGCGGCGGATCGCCCGAGCGGCCCGCCGAGCGGGTGCAAGGCTCGTCCACGTCTCGAGTGTCGATACCATCGGCCTGCGGCCCGATGGCCAACCGGCCGACGAGGAGACGCCACCAGGTGGCATGCCCGAGTTTCCCTACGTGGTGACCAAGCGTGAGGCTGAGTCGGTGGTCATGGAGGAGGTCGAGCACGGTCTCGATGCGGTGATCGTCAACCCGGCCTACATGCTCGGCCCCTGGGACTGGAAGCCATCGAGTGGTCGGATGCTCCTGGAGGTGGGTGCTGGCAAGGGGCTCTTCGCCCCGCCCGGTGGCAACGATTTT
>JBGTKO010000116.1:0-2868 GCA_041744595.1 Pirellulales bacterium | reverse complement strand
CACTCAGCCCCGGCGGGGAAGTAACGCAGTCGGTCAGATCGCCCCAGGTCACGAGGCGCCCCCAGGAGCTCGGTGTCGCCGACACCGGGCAATACGGCCCGCAAGACCTTATGCGTTCTCCAATACAAGCCCCCCTGCGCGAGCAGGGGGAGGTCTCTTTACGCGGCGCGGGCCTTCCCTGGCCCCGCTTCGCTTGCCGAGCTTCCGCTCGGAAGTTAACCGGCCAGCTATCTCCACGCGGCGCTCGCCATCCATGGCCTCGCTTCGCTTGCCGGGCCTCCGCCCGGAAGTCAACCGGCCCTCCAGGCCTTGCGCGTTTTCCAATACAAGCCCCCCTGCGCGAGCAGGGGGGACTGCGGGTCGCGCGCCGTCCCGTTTGCCGTCATGAGTGGGCTTGCCCAACAACCCGCCGTCCCCACGCTTGCGCGAGGGGCTTCTATTTCAGAAGCCGCTGTGAAACGCCCCTCTACTCTTCGTCGCCGCGGAGCTTGGCGAGCACCGTAAAGTCTTCGAGCGTCGATGTGTCGCCAACCGTCTCGCGGCCAGCAGCGACGTCACGGAGCAGCCGCCGCATGATCTTGCCGCTGCGAGTCTTGGGGAGGTTCGCTGCGAAGTGGATGTCATCGGGAATGGCGAGCGCCCCAATTTGGTGCCGCACGTGCTTGCGGAGCGCGTCTTCGAGTTCGGGCCCCGGCTCACCACCGCAAAGTGTCACAAACACCGCGATCGCTTCCCCCTTCACGTCATGCGGTCGCCCCACCGCCGCGGCCTCGGCCACCGTCGGATGGCTCACCCGCGCGCTTTCAATTTCGATCGTCGATAGCCGGTGGCCGGCGACGTTGAGCACGTCGTCTATCCGGCCCATGATCCAGTAGTAGCCGTCGGTGTCCTGTCGGGCGTTGTCACCCGCAAGATACTTGCCAGGCACCTTCGACCAATAGGTCTGAACGAACCGCTCGTCATCCCCCCAGATGCCGCGGAGCATGCCAGGCCATGGTTGTTGCATCACGAGCCAGCCACCTTCGCCCTGATGCACCGAATGGCCAGCCTCGTCAACGATCTCGGGCACCACGCCAGGCAGTGGAAGCGTGCAACTACCCGGCTTCGTGGGCGTGCAGCCAGGCAGCGGGCTCATCATGATGCCGCCCGTCTCGGTCTGCCACCAGGTATCGACGATCGGGCACCGCTTGCCACCGATGACCTCGTGGTACCACATCCAGGCCTCGGGATTGATTCCCTCGCCGACACTGCCGAGCAGCCGCAGGCTCGAAAGATCTCGGCCTTCGATGTGCTGCATGCCCCACTTCATGAACGACCGGATGGCCGTGGGAGCCGTGTAGAAGATTGTCGGCTTCTCCTGCTCGACAATCTCCCAGAAGCGACCCTCATGCGGTGCGTTGGGCGCGCCCTCGTAGATCAGGATCGGCGTGCCAGCGGCCAGCGGGCCGTAGGTGACGTAGCTATGGCCGGTGATCCAGCCGCAGTCGGCGGTACACCAGAAGAGGTCATCCGCTTGCAAGTCAAAAACCCACTCGGCGGTGGTCTTTGCCCAGAGGAGATAGCCCGCGGTGGTGTGCTTGATGCCCTTGGGTTTTCCGGTGGATCCGCTCGTGTAAAGAATGAAGAGCGGAGCCTCGGAGTCCATGGGCTCGGGCGGGAGGTCCGTCTGCATGCCCGCGACAAGATCATGCCACCAGACATCGCGCCCCGGCTGCATGCTCACGTCTTGGCCGGTGCGTTTCAGCACGATGACATGCTTCACGGTCGTGGGGGGATGGCTTGGAGAGGCGAGGGCCTTGTCGACGTTGGCCTTGAGCGGCAGCTTGGAGCCGCGTCGCCAGCCGCCGTCGGCTGTGATGACAGCCACCGCAGAAGCGTCTTGATTTCTGTCAGCGATCGCCTCGCTTGAAAAGCCTCCGAAGATGACTGAGTGGACCGCACCGATCCGGGCGCAGGCGAGCATGGCGATGACCAGCTCAGGGGTCATTGGCATGTAGATCGAGACGACCTCTCCCGGCTTGATGCCGAGCTTTCTGAGCCCGGCGGCAAACCGGCAGACCTCGGCAAGAAGCTCTCGGTAGGTCATCTCCTTTCGTTCACCGACCGGCTCGCCAACCCATACGAGTGCTCGCTCGTCACCGCGGCCGGCAGCGATATGAGCGTCGAGGCAGACTGCCGAGGCATTGATCTTCCCATCAACAAACCACTTCGGAAACGGGGGCTCATCGCCCAGCACCTTCGAGTATGGCGCGATCCAGGGCAGCGCCCTGGCCCGCTCGTCCCAAAACGCCTCGGGGTCGCGTTTGGCGGCGTCGTACAGCCGCTGGTACTCCTCGAGCGAGCCGATTCTCGCGTTCGCGGAGAAATTAGCCGGTGGCGGGAACACCCGCACTTCGTTCATCACGCTGGCAATCCGTCCGGCTGCCTGTTGCCCTTCCACGTGCATCTCCGCCATAGACGCAATCTCTCCGTGTTGTCTGTCGTCCGTTCCCCACTCGAGCCTTCCGCCACCACGGCGGGCCGTCATCAGACCATCCGGACGGCTCTCAGGCAACGGTGCTGCCGGAGTTGCCGGATGCCGCAGGTGACTGAGCCCCAAAGGGGTTTGCGGAGTCGGCATCGTCCCCAAACCCGACGCCGAGGGCCCGTCCAGCCTGCACGGCCGAACCCTTTGGGTCCACAGTGGACAGGCTCTGGACAGCTTCGATGATCGGTACGCTCGTGATGTCTGGTGGGCGGTAGCAGGCCATTTCGCCGAACCGCCCCTGGTGGACGAGCCGCACGGCGTGGGCGCCAAACTCGGTGGCGAGCATCCGGTCAAACGCCGTCGGCGACCCGCCCCGCTGGAGATGGCCGAGGACCACCGCG
>JBGTKO010000115.1:0-11955 GCA_041744595.1 Pirellulales bacterium | reverse complement strand
AGTGGGTATCATCAAAGTCCTTCACCCTCAGGTCATTTCGACAATCCAGCCGTATGGCCCACGACCACCCCCACCACCACGGCCTCGCGCCGGGCCACCTCGATCGGGCGATGCTCATCGGGGTCGGGCTCAACGTGGCGTTTGTGGGTGTCGAATTGGCGGTCGGTTTTCTTTCGGGGTCGCTTGCCCTTCTCGCCGACGCGGGTCACAACGCGAGCGACGTGATCGGCCTCTTGCTGGCCTGGGGGGCGGACTGGCTCGCCCGCCGTCCACCATCCCGTCGCTACACCTGGGGCCTCGGCCGCGTCACGATCTATGCGGCGTTTGCCAACGCCGTGCTCCTCTTCGCGGCCTGCGGGGCGATCCTGTGGGAGGCATGGTACCGGCTGGCCGACCCACCAGAGGTCGCCGGGATGACGGTGATCGTCGTGGCCGCGATTGGTGTCGTGATCAATACATTCACGGCGCTGCTTTTCATTCGCGGCCACAACGACGCCAACGTCCGCGGGGCGTTTCTGCACATGGCGGCTGACGCGGCCGTCTCGGGCGGTGTGGTCATCGCGGGCATCGCGATCATGCTCACGGGCCTTGGATGGATTGACCCAGCGGTGAGTATCGCGATTGCGGTGGTGATCATTGTCGGCACGTGGGGGCTCTTTCGAGAAAGTGTTGACCTTGCACTCGACGCGGTGCCTCGTGGCGTCGATGTCGAGGCCATCACAGAGGCGATGGCGACGCTGCCAGGCGTCACAGCCATGCACGACTTGCGGCTGTGGGGGGCGAGCACGTCGGAAGCGTCGCTGTCGGTCCACCTCGTCGTGGCAGCCGATGCCGATCGCGATGCGGTTTTGCAGGCCGCGACAAAACTCGTGCAGGACGAGTTTCATATTGCCCACTCGACGATCCAGGTTGAAGGGGCTAGGCCGGCCTGCCAGTCGAGGCCGCATTGACCCGGTGTCGGAGACACCGGGCTCCTGGGGAGAGATTCATGCCCGGAACCGAAGGACGGCTCAGGTTGCACTGACCCAGGAGTCCGGTCACTCCGTGCCCGGACCGGCGTGGCGTTTGGCGCCGCATGCACCCAGTTGCAGAGCAACTCGGCTACGTTACAACGGAGTCGATTTCCACCCCGATCCACGCGAGCACCTCCATGAGCGAAGAGCCTTCCGAAGTCCCAGCCACCGCTGCAGCGCCCGCCGCGCCACCCGCCAGCTTCGAGTTCTTGATCCACACGCTCTTCACGCAGGCGCTCATGGCGCTTGGCCGCATCCCCAACCCGATTACGAACCAGAGCGTCGTGAACATGGCGACGGCTAGGCATTTTGTGGACACGCTCGCGATGCTTGAAAAGAAGACCGCTGGCAATCTCACGACCGACGAAGAGAAGCTCCTCGAAGAGATTCAGCATCAGTTGCGGTTGATGATCCTCACCGACGGGCCTGCATCTTGATGGCAGCCGAAATTCTCGACGGCCGAGCCCTCGCCGCGCGGATGGAGAACGACCTCCGCGCCGAGGTCGATACATTCGCCGCGATGTTTGGCCGCCGGCCTCGGCTCGCGGTGCTGCTCGTAGGGGATGTCGCGGCGAGCGCGTCGTATGTCAAAGGGAAGGCCGCCGCGGCAGCCCGCGTGGGGATCGAGTCTGAAGTTGTGAGCGTGCCCGGCACCGTGACGACCCACGAGCTCGTTGATCTCGTCAGGGCGATAGCCCGTGGCAACCGCGGACACACCGACGGAATCCTCGTGCAGCTCCCGCTACCGCCGCATGTCGATACGGCCGCCGTGCTCGATGCCGTGCCGCCTGACCTCGATGTCGATGGCTTTCATCCCGAAAACGCGGGGCTACTCTCCCAAGGCCGGCCGCGGTTCGTTCCCTGCACGGCGGCGGGTGTGCAACGCATCCTCATCGACGCTGGCGTTGAGACATCCGGCCGTCATGCCGTGATCGTGGGCCGCAGCGACATTGTTGGCAAGCCACTGGCGGCGCTCTTGGTTGCGAAGCCGCCCCGCGCGGTCCCCCCGGGCCAACGAACCTGCTGCGACGCCACCGTCACCCTCTGCCACAGTCGTTCCGCTGACCTGCCCGCGATCACCCGTCAGGCCGACATCCGGGTGGCTGCCGTCGGCGTTCCAGAACTCATCACCGCCGACATGGTGAAGCCCGGCGCCGTCGTGATCGATGTCGGCATCAACCGCGTTGAAGGCAAGCTCGTGGGTGACGTCGATTTCGACGGTGTCCGCGCGGTCGCCGGCATGATCACGCCGGTACCCGGCGGCGTTGGTCCGCTCACCGTCACGATGCTCTTGGCCAACACCCTCCTCGCCGCCGAGCTGGGCGCCCGTCGCGGATGACAGGCTTTCACTTCGGCATGGAGCCCAATAAAAGCCCCTCGCGCCAGCGTGGGGACGGCGGGTTGTTGGGCAAGCCAGTTCATGATGACGAATGGGTTGTTGCGTTACCCGCCGTCCCACCTGCTCGCGCAGGTGGGCTTGTATGGAGCGGTCGCGCTGCAAAAACTCGATAATCTTGGTTCGTCTCGGATTGATCGATCGACTTGATGCACTCAGCAGTTGCGGAAGTGCCGTCATCGACCTACCCTCTCTTGATATGGTGATCGCGTACGAGCAGCGAGCACGGGCGGGAGGCCTTCAAGGACTGGAGGTTGCTGGAGACTTTTTCATGAACGACGGTGCCGTCAAGCGCACGATGCGGAAGATGGCCGCGAAGCTCGACGAATTGGCAATTCCCTATGCGATCGTCGGTGGAATGGCCTTGGTCTTGCACGGACAGGAACGTACCACCGTCGATGTCGATATTCTTGTGACGCCTGAAGGTCTGCACGCAGCTCGTGAAGCGTTGAAGGGCCTCGGATACGCTGCCCCCTTCGCCGGAAGCAAGTACCTCCGCGATACCGAAACCGGAGTGAGAATCGAATTCCTGGTCAGTGGCAACTACCCAGGAGATGGGAAACCGAAGCCTGTCACGTTTCCCGATCCTTCCCTGTGTTCGACCGAGATCGATGGCATTCGGGTCGTCAATTTGCCAAAGTTCATCGAGCTGAAGCTTGCCTCGGGGCTTACGGGGGGCGCGGCACGCCTGAAGGACTTTGCCGACGTGGTCGCGTTGATCACCGTGCTCGCCCTTCCGGAAACCATGGCCGATTCATTGAACGAATACGTCCGCCTGAAGTTCATCGAGCTTTGGCGGGACCTCGCATCGCATCCCCCGTGCGACGAAGTTTGAAGACGACGGTCGCCCTGCAAAAACTCGCCAATCCTACTTCGTGGGATCGACGACTCGGCCCATGAAGAGGATCGTGCCTGACCGCGCGTCGTGGATCAGGAACACGAACGGGCGATCGGCCCGGAAGACGGGAACGGCAGGGAGGATCCGGCCGCCAAAACCCCCCACCACGGCCGTTGCCGCTGCCGCCACGGCACCTTCCTCATCGACCTCGATGATTGCCCGGTGCCGCCATCGCTGAAGGTAGAGGCCGTCTTTGTCACTGATGCCGGAGAAGTCGGCCGCTTGGGAGTCAAACGCCCGCTTGACTCCCAGTGACACGAGTACGTCTTCGAGGTCACGGCCTGTCGTAGCATTGAACTTCGGGAGAAAAATCTTGACGTGTCTTTTCGTTGGCGTTGCGAGCCAGCGACTCAGATTCTCGGCCGAGATGGTTTTCTCGAACGCCGCAAAGTCAGTCGCCGCCGGCGGGAGGAGCACGCGCATTCGAAGGGTGCCACCGTAGTTCTTCTCGAGCATCTCGATGCCATCGACGCAGGCATAGGAAGCCGTGAAGAGGTCTTCGAGAACCATCGTCGGCGTGTTGATCACGCCGTCCGGCGTGTGAAACGGCAAGAGCTTCGTCTCATCCCGACGGAACGGAGTCTTCCACGCTCCGCGAAAATACAGGGTGTTCACGAGGACGAGCCTGGTGAGCTCATCGAATGCGTCGGGGCCGAACAGGTCACGAATCTTTCCGTCCGTTTCTGACAAGACCTGGTCGTTGATCGCCTTTCGGGTGTCCGAAGCCGTGAGATCGGCGACACGGACGCTTGCCTTGTAAAACTTTCGCGTTGACTCGAGGAATGCCTCGCTCAGGGGTGCCGAACGGACATCCACCCAGAGTCCATTGGCCAGCCGCAGATTCGAGGCGGGGAAAGTTCCGATCGGCAGTTCCTTGGCCTGGGCCGCCATCGCGGCATGAAGCCGCTCTGGCGGGAGATCGGTGTGGAGGGCCGCCAGGAATTCGCGGGCAGTCTCGCCGCGAGCGCCGGCGGAAACGAGTGCCATCGCCGTCGCGATACCGTAGGGAGAGAAGACGATGTTTTCGTCACGGGGCCGATTGTCGTCGACTACAAGCTTTGCGTAAACGTCGCAGGCAAGCTGCAACTGCGGCTGCGCGAGTGAATCGCGGTCTGCATTCTCGGGCAGCGGCCCACTCGGCGGAGCAGGGCCTGTTGATCCCTCGCCGAAAGGATTCTGCCCGAAAGGCATTGCTTCATTGGGTTCTCGTCTCGCCTTTCGTATCTCTCCGTGGCGGGCCTGTCTGAGCCTGGCGAGGAGAGCTTCGATCTTGTCGTGAACCGAGGCCGTCTGCGAGATCACGATCGCCTCGATGCCAGCCGCTTCAAATGGTTGAATCGCCCCCTGACCACCGACGGTATTCCACGTCTCGGCAGCGATGGTCTGTTGGATGGTATCGACCAAGGGTACGTAGTTGGCGCCGGCAGACGGATCATCGAGGTCATACAGAACGAGGTCCGACACCTCGTAGACCTTGGCTACAAGCATTTCCTCCGCCTTCTCCTTCGTGGTCACGAGCAGGAATCCGTCGTCGATCACGGCAGTGAGATCCAAGGCGTCGAGCACGAGCTCGATTGCCCTTTGGGTCGCAATGTCCCTGACTTCGAGTGTGACCGGCACTTCTCCATCGAGGCCTGCGTCTTCCAACGCCCGTGTATCGAGGATCACCTCGGCCTGGAGGATCGCGGAGAGATCCCGCACCACATCCGACAGCGTGGCCTCGTTTCAGTCGAAGGAACGCCGTCCGCGAAGCGCCGTCCGCAGCCGGTCATTCACCGCTTTGGCCTGCGGCTCACCTGGCGTCGTTGATGGCGGTGGCTCGCCAGAGGTGTTGGCAGCAGCGAACAGACTGATGGCCAACACGATCAAGGCACGACGCATTGTGATTCCTTTTATCCAAGACGGTTCCGTAATCGTATCTTCGGGAAGCCGCAATGTCCCGAAGGATCGGAAGGCGGGGATCGGGCTGCCAAAGGCACTTTCGCCATTGTGGGAACCGAAACCAAACGGGCCTCCCTACTGAAACATCATGCTCACCGACTCATTGCGGTGGATGCGTTTGATGGCCTGGCCGAGGAGGCTGGCAACCGACAGGACCTGGACGTTGGGGAGCATCTTGCCGGGCGTCAGCGGGATCGAGTCGGTGATGACGATCGACTTGAATGGAGCGGTCTTGAGACGCTCGATGGCCGGACCCACAAGCAATCCGTGTGTGGCCGCGGCGTAAATCTCCTTCGCCCCATGATCGTGGAGCACGTCGGCCGCACCGCAGATCGAGCCGGCCGTGCTGATCATGTCGTCAAACATGAGCGCGGTCTTTCCTTCGACGTTCGCTCCGATGATGTTCACGCTGGTGATCGTATCGGGCGAGAGCCTCCGCTTGTCGATGATCGCCAGCGGCGCACCGAGCCGGTTGGCATGACCGAGCGCCCGCTTGATGCCACCCTCGTCGGCACTCACGACCACGAGGTCTTCTTTGACGAGCTCGAGCGACTGAAAATAGTTGTTGAGTACGGGGGCGGCGTAGAGATGATCCACGGGCACATCAAAGAAGCCCTGGATCTGGGCGGCATGCAGATCCATCGCCAGGACGCGGTCGGCACCCGCCCGCGTGATGAGGTTGGCCACGAGCTTGGCCGTGATCGGCACGCGGCCGGCGTCTTTGCGGTCTTGGCGGGCGTAGCCGAAGTAGGGAATGACCGACGTGATGCGGAACGAGCTCGCACGCTTGAAGCAGTCGATCATGACGAGCATCTCCATGATGTGCTCGTTGACCGGCGGGCAGGTGGACTGCACGATGAAGATGTCCCGGCCGCGGACGTCTTCGTCGATCTTGCAGGAGATTTCGCCGTCGGGAAACCGCCCCAGCGAGATCTTGCCCATCGGCAAGTTGAGGTAGCGGCAGATGTCCTGCGTGAGGGCCGTGTTCGCCGGCCCTGAAAAGATCTTCAGGTCGTTCATTCGTTTCGCTCGAAAGCATTGGGGGGCTGCGGCGACCGCGGCCCGAAGCACACACTGTGACGCGCCGGGAGGGATGCGACAAGTCTCCGACACGCCCTGCGGCCTTGACGGCAGGCGACTGGGGAATAGACAACGACGGCGGTCTTGAAACCAACCCCGGGAACTTCGTCATGGCCATTTACACCGTCCGTCTCGCCGCCACCGACGATGAGCCATTCATCGATCCAACTGCCACGCTCACCGCTGGCCCGCTCGCCGTCCGCACGACGCTGCTCTCCGATGGTTGCCGCGAGGGTGTGCGGCTTGTCGAACTTGTTGCGGGCGACACGCGGGTGGTGGTGCTCCCCGACCGCGGGCTCGGCATTTGGAAAATGATCGTCGGCGACGTCGAGCTCGGCTGGCAGTCACCGGTGAAGGGACCAGTGCACCCGTCGTTCGTGCCGCTCGCAGAGCCTTCAGGCCTGGGATGGCTCGAGGGTTTTGACGAGCTTGTGGCCCGCTGCGGCCTTGTGAGCAATGGGGCACCCGATTTCGATGCCAGCGGCCGGCTGGTTCACGGCCTGCATGGCCGGATCGCGAACCTGCCGGCGCACGATGTCGCCGTGTCGCTCGACGAAGAGGCCGGAACCGTCACGCTCAAAGGCAGCGTCGATGAGACGCGATTTCTCATCCATGCCCTGCGGATGGAGACGCGGCTTGTTCTCGAAGCATCGCGGCATCGCATCGTGTGGACTGACACGGTCACGAATCTCTCTGACCGTGCTGCCACGATGCAGATGCTCTACCACGTGAACATGGGGCCGCCCATGCTCGGCGAGGGCGCGGAGCTTGTGGCCGCAATCGATGAGCTGGCCCCGCGTGATCCACACGCCGCGACGGACATTCCGACATGGAATCGTTACGCTGCCCCGCGACCCGGCCACGCTGAACAGGTTCACTTCGCGCGGCTCAGGCCCGCCGCCGATGGCACGGCAACGGCCATGCTCGTGTCGCCTGATGGCACCAGCGGCGCGGCGCTCACCTGGAAGGTTGACACGCTCCCCTGGTTTGCCTTGTGGAAGAATCTCGGAGGCCAGCGGGATGGCTACGTCACTGGGCTCGAGCCCGCGGCCAACATTCCCAACCGCCGATCGTTTGAGGAGCAGCATGGCCGCGTGGTCAGCCTCGCCCCGGGCGAAAGCGTGACATTTGACCTCGCCCTCGAGCTTGTCACGGGTGACCGCCTGGCGCGTGTCCGCGGCGACATCGAAGCGCTCTCGGCATCACCGCCGTTGATTCACTCGCAGCCTCGTCCCGGCTGGTCGCCGGGGGCGTGACATCACGACGTTCAAGGCGATGCCCGCGTCGCTACCGCGCGAGTTCTTGCTCCAGAAACGTCCAGGCGAGGGCGTCCATGAAGGCCTTCTGGCGGTTGTCGGCGGCGCCGCCGTGGCCGCCCTCGATGTTTTCGTAGGAGAGGACGGACTTCCTGAGCTCGATGAGCCTCGCGGCCATCTTGCGGGCATGTCCGGGATGAACCCGATCGTCCCGCGTTGATGTCGTGAGCAACAGCGGCGGATACGCGGCGTCGGCCCGGATCGTGTGGTACGGCGAGAACACTTCCATGAAGGACCACTCCTCGGGAACGTCGGGGTTGCCGTACTCACCCATCCAGCTTGCTCCCGCGAGCAGCTTGTTGAACCGCCGCATGTCGAGCAGCGGCACCTGGCAAACAACGGCGCCAAAAAGATCGGGCCGCATCGCATACATGTTGCCCACCAGGAGGCCGCCATTGCTACCTCCCTTCACGCCGAGCCGTTCAGGAGATGTCACCTTCCGAGCCACCAGATCCTCGGCCACCGCGATAAAATCTTCGTAGGCCCGCGGTCGGTTCGCCTTGAGCGCGGCCTGATGCCAGGCCGGTCCAAACTCGCCGCCGCCACGGATGTTGGCGATCACGTAGGCACGGCCCTTTTCGAGCCAGGCGGTTCCCGTGAGTGGGTCGTAGCCCGGCACGAGCGGAATCTCGAAGCCGCCGTAGCCGTAGAGCAAGGTGGGCGTGCTGCCATCGGCCGGAATGTTCTCAGGAGCGATCTGAAAGTACGGAATTCGTGTGCCGTCTTTCGACACTGCCTCGTGCTGCGACACCGAGAGCCCTGTTGCATCAAAATACGTTGGTGACTTCTTGAGTTGGTCTGGCTCTTTGCCACCCCCCGCGGCGGCAGTGCCCATCGACAGCGTCGTGGGCTCGAGCGGCGTGGCGGTTGTGAGGAAGTAATCGTCGCTGTCGATCTCGTCAATCGCCGCGACGTTGGCCGTTGCGACAGGTGGCACGCCAGGCAGCGGGTCTCGATGCCATGATCCGTCCCGCCACGTCAGCACGAAGAGACGGCTGCGGACGTTGTCGAGCGTCGTGAGGAGAATGTGGTTGCGCGTGGGAGAGTATGCGACGAGTGACGTGCGTGGACCCGGCTTGAAGAGAACGTCAAAGCCTCGCTCGCCCGCGAGGAACTTTTCCAAAACGATCGCCAGGAGGCTGCCGGCGGTGTACGTCGTGTCGCCGACAGACCAGTCACTTCGCAGCTCCAAGAACAGCCATTCACGATGGATGCCCGCATTGGCATCCTCCGGCTTCTGGATCTTGATGAGCCTGCCATCACGTCGCAGGAAGATCTCGCTGGTCCAGAACGTCACCTGACGGGACACAAAATCCCGCTCGAAGCCAGGCGTGAGATCACTCCATGCTCCCACCGACATGTCGTCAGGCTTGCCCTCGTACACCATCGGCGCGTCGACGAGCGGTGTGCCACGGGTCCACTCTCGCACTGTCCGCGGATACCCCGACGTCGTGAGCGACCCGGGTCCAAAGTCAGTCGCCACGAAGAGGCTGTTGTCATTCCGCCATGCCACACGGCTCTTTGCCTCGGGCAGTTCGAAACCGCCAGCCACAAAGGTCTTGGAGTTGAGGTCAAACTCGCGGACGACATCGGCATCAGCACCACCGCGAGAAAGCGACACGAGACACTTCTTGTCTTCGGGCTCGAGGACCGTCACCCCGTGCCAGACCCAATTCTCACCCTCAGCCTTGCCCAGCGCATCAAGGTCGATGACGGTTTCCCATGTCGGCTCGGCACTGCGGTACTCCGCGAGCGTCGTGCGTCGCCACATGCCGCGGGGGTTCGCGGCGTCGCGCCAAAAGTTGTAGTAGCGGTCGCCAATCCGCGAGACGTACGGGATTTTCTCGCGAGAATCGAGGATCCCGAGCAGCCGTTGTTCGAGTGCCTTGAAATCATCACCTGTCGCCAGCGCGGTTACCGCGTCGGCATTCCGTGCCCGGACCCATTCGAGTTGCCTTTCGCCCTCGACTTCTTCCAGCCACGCGTAGGGATCAGCAGGTTCGGTGGCGTGCGCGATCGAAGGCATGAGGACGCAAAAACTCCAGATGAAAAGGGCGGAAGGTACGACCCAGTAAACGGACCATAAAAGCCCCCGGCGCGAGCCGGGGGACTGCGGGCAGCGAACCGTCCCGGTATCTATGGTCATCCGGGCTCGCTCACGAACCCGCAGTCCCCACGCTTGCGCGAGGGGCTTGTATTGGGGAGCCCAGGCGTTGTCGTCACGACGGTCCGAAACGTAGGTGGACAGCATGGATCGTAAACATTTCATAGGACAACTCAGGGTCGGGTTTGGCCGTTGCCGGTGACGACGTACTTGTAAGTCGTCAATTCTTTGACGCCGCACGGCCCGCGGGCGTGGAGCTTGTCGGTCGAAATGCCGATCTCGGCCCCAAGACCCATTTCCCCGCCGTCGTTGAATCGCGTACTCGCGTTGACCATCGCCACGGCAGTGTCAACGCGGGTGGTGAACCGCTTGGCCGCCGCGGCGTCGCTGGTCACAATCGAGTCGGTGTGGCGGGAGCCATAGCGATTGATATGGTCGATCGCGGCATCGACTGAATCGACCACGGCCACCGAAATCTTGGGGCCAAGGTATTCCGTAGACCAGTCCGTCTCAGTGGCTTCTCCGGCGGACGGCACGAGGTGCCGCGCGGCTGCGTCGCCGACGATCTCGATACCCCAGGAGGTAAGGCTCGCAGCGATTGCGGGCAGGAACACGTCGGCGACATCGCGATGCACGAGCAGCGACTCAGCGGCGTTGCACACGCCCATCCGCTGGCACTTTGCGTTCACCGTGATGGCCTCGGCCATCGCGAGGTCCGCGGCACGGTCGATGTACACGTGGCAATTGCCAGTGAAGTGTTTCAAAACTGGCATCCGGGCTTCGTTGCAGACTCGGCGAATGAGCCCTTCGCCACCACGCGGAATGGCAACATCGATGAGGTCGTCCATCTTCAGGAATGCCCCGACGGCTTCGCGGTCGGCCACGTCCACAAGCTGCACGCAGTCTTCTGGCAGCCCTGCTTCGGCGAGCCCCGCCCGCACACTCGCGACGATACGGCTGCTCGACGAAGCCGCCTCCTTGCCGCCGCGAAGGATGATCGCGTTGCCACTAGCCACCGCGACGGCTGCCGCATCGGCCGTGACATTCGGCCGCGACTCGTAGATGAAGAAGACGACGCCCAGCGGCACGCGGACCTTTTGGATGACAAGCCCGTTGGGCCGCGTCGTCTCCTCGATCACCTCGCCCACGGGATCGGACTGAGCCGCCACCGCATCGAGGCCAGAGGCGATTGCCTCGATGCGATCAGCGTCGAGAGTGAGCCGGTCGATCGCGGCAGGTGTGAGGCCAAACGACGGGGCAGCGGCGACATCTTTTACGTTTGCTTCGAGGATGGCGGCGGCATCGGCGCGGATGTGGGCCCCGGCTGCCCGGAGGGCAGTAGACCGCGTGGCTCCTGGGATTCCCGCGAGATCAATGGCGGCCTTTCGGGCCCGCTCCGCGATGCCGCGGCAGTGGGTGGCGAGGGATGATTCGGAGTTTTGGGTGGGCATCTCTGGTTCCAGGCATGCGACGCAAGACCGCTTTATCCTACCGCTACGGGGCTCGCTTCCCCCGCCGCGATGGCAGGATTCAGCCGTCGGGGTCGGCAAGCAGCGCGGAAAGCCGGTCGGCAAGGGCTGCTGGCAGCCGCTCAAGCCAGGATGCATCGATCATGCCGAGCGAAATCATGTCTTGCAAATGGACCTGATCCTTCCGACGGTATGAATTGAGCTTCATCCGCACGAGCGTTGCGAGAGGAACCGTCTGAAAATCATCGGCCCGCACAACCTGATCGATGTCGGGATTCGCATCGTGCTCGCCCGGCCGAACCATTTCTCCCGTGAGCACGACGTGGACGGCATCACGGGCTGATCCGTCAGGTGTCTCAGTGAACATGGCAAGACCGGCCGTTTCGCGTTCGTGGAATCCCGCCGCGACCATCGCGTCGCGAAGCGCGGGATAGTCGGCCGCCCGCACAAGGATATCGACATCGCGGGTGTTGCGCACGGCCGCTTCATCGACCTGGGCAACCCATGCACGAACCGCATGGCCACCGATCACGGCGTAGGGCACGCCGGCTTCCTCCAGAATCGTGACCGTCCGACGCAGGCGTTCATTGACACGTTCCACGGCGCGCTCCATACGCTTCCAAAGGGCCTCGCCCGTGACGCGAAATTCGATGTTCGACATGCGTTGGGACCTCGTTAAAAATCCAGTCTAGCTGCCCAATGCTCCGCGCGTCGCCGTGAAGACTTCGAGGGCGGCGC
>JBGTKO010000114.1:0-4783 GCA_041744595.1 Pirellulales bacterium | reverse complement strand
ATGAAAAACCCGTATTTCAAGGCTTGGTATGACTACAACCGCATGGTGGTGAACGTGCGGATCGCCGAAAGCTTCCGGGAAAGCCTGCTGGCCGGATTTCCACCGGAAATCATCAAAGCACATCAAATTCCCGGCATGTATCTGGAAGACATCAAAAAGCACGCTGAAGTCAAATACCGCATCACGCCAATTGACTTCGTTCTCAGCTCCGGATTGGGCGGTGGCTACACCAAGTACGGCGTCTGGTATCAGGACAAGCACAACTTTCTCCAGGGTTCCTATTCATCGGGCTACGATTCGATCGCCATGGGCGAATATCAGTCAAATGCGACCAAGGACGATCTGGCGATTCGGCAATTGGAATACATGTTCGAGCACGGTGTCAGCAGTGTTCACTGCATGGTGCAAGATCAGAATCCCAAGTTTCTCGACACCCTTACCGTGGCTGTGCATCGGTTTCTGCAGAAAGACCCGCCCCGCCGGGGGCCTGCCGGGGGGGTTCTGGACTGGAAGGCATACCATCATGGCGATCGAAAATTCAACATCGCGGTGCTCGGCACCTCTCCGCGCCATACCGGCCTGCTCAAAAGCCTGCGAGCGGATGGTTCATGGGAGGGCAGCGTGTATGTGGCTCCCTTCAAGGCGCACACCGACATCCTCGCCCTTGCCTCTTCGAAAAACGCAACGATGCAAGCCGGGCAATCCATTGCGGTGAAGCCACGTGAGCCGTTGCTGGGTGGCGGCCAGTTGGAGATCGAGATCCAAGCCGAAGGCAAAGGCGAGCTCCTGTATCAGGTTTGTCGCGGGGGCACGCCGCTCCCCGGTCTGTCCAAGCGCGTTGCCACGGGGCCGGGTAAGCAGCACATCCGCTTGATCCACAGGACCCAGGTCGAAGCCGAGGATGTGAGCATAAGGCTTACCGCCACCTCCGGGCCGATCCAAGTGCGGCAATTCCGGGCTTACCAGCATCAGGTGCGTTTCGCCAATGTTTACAACGGGGTCTTTGAGGGCAAACGTCATACCGGCGGCCTCACGTTCGATATCCTCCCGGAAGCCGGGCGTTGAATGCATTTTTGCCAGGGCTCGCTGCGGCACCTGCGGCCACGATTTCCTGATCGCCGCCCGGCTGAGCCGGGCGTGGCAGACATGGGAACCCTTGGCGTTCCCATCGGCTGCCACGCAGGACGGGGCCATGGATGGCCCTGCTGCCATGAAACAAGTTCGCGCCGAATCAACCCCTGCGACCACGCGTCACCGCGATGGCGATCGGCAACGCCTCTGCACTCCCTCTCCCTCCGGGCCCTCCGGGAGAGGGCCGGGGTGAGGGGGCCGGGCGCTTCCCAGTGTCCTCCCACACCAACTCGCAACGTCAGTGACGGCGGACGCTCCTCCGACGCTGATATTATGCCCCTCGACAAGCGTCGGTATGCTGTTCGGGCGCTCGCCCTCACGGGCGTTTCGGGTTCGTGTGGAAACGTCGATGCCGTCACCAATCCGGGGAACCCGCCGCCATGCAGACCCAGTATTACACCGCCACCAGTCTCGACGGGTTCATCGCCACAGAGGACCACTCCCTCGACTGGCTGATGCAGTTGGACGACGTCGCAGTCACCGGCTTTGCCCAGTTCATTCAGGATGTGGGAGCGCTGGGGATGGGCGCGGCGACCTACCGCTGGCTGCTCGAGCATCACCTCAAGCCGGGCACGCCCGACGAACAACCGTGGCCGTACGCGCAGCCGGCGTGGGTGTTCACGCACCGCGAGTTGCCGATCGTCCCGGGAGCCGACATTCGCTTTGTCAGCGGCGACGTCCGGCCGGTGCATCAGGACATGATTGCCGCCGCGGCCGGGAAGAATGTCTGGCTGGTCGGCGGCGGCGAACTGGTCGGCCAGTTCCACGATGCGGGGCTGCTCGATGAACTCATCATCCAGCTTGCCGCCGTGACTCTCGGCCGTGGCTTCCCGCTGCTCCCCCGGCGGATCGCGTTCCCGCCGCTGAAGTTGCTGTGGGTCACGCGCTGCGGCGAGGCATTCGTCGAACTGCGGTTCGCCGTGCCGAAGACGGCGTCGTGACATCCGGTCCCGCGCGCGAACGACGACTTCCCGTCCCCTCGCCCCCGCTTCGGGGGCCCTTTGGGAGAGGGCCGGGGTGAGGGTGCCTTCGCTGCCAGTTCCACCCGTTCCCACGACACTTCCCGAATCGCCTGGACAAAGCTTCTTGCAAAGATCGCCGAGGCGTTGCCGCTGGTCTGCCCCGTCTGTGGAGGCGACATCCGGCTTATCGCATCAGGTGCGCAGCTCGGCAGACCGCCGGCTGGAGCCGGCTCACTTCGAACCGGAGGTTCGCAAGCGGGCGAAGGCCAGGATGGCTTCGCCCGAGTAAAAATAGTCTCTCAGCCACATAGGCGAGCCCGTCGAGCCGCCGCCGATGTCACCCGCGCGGGGACCGCCCACCGAGTGGACCGAGCTCATCCAGGTCCATGACGACCGCGACGTTGTCCAGGACTATCCAGACGCGCTCCAGGCGATCGACATCCACTCGCTCTGAGCCACCGATAACCAGCACGGGCGGGTCCGGTCTGCGCCCACCGTGAAAAACCCTACAAAAATGGGCACTTTTCTCAGCGCCCGACGCCCTCCAGCATCCCGAAAGACTGCCCTGAAACGGTTTGGCTTTCGATCAGGCGATGGTCCGCAGCCAACCACCCGTTGCAGAAGTGCCGTTGACCGTCCTATCCTTCGTCAATTCCCTCCGTCCTCGCTTGTCGGGCCCGCTATTCGTGACGTCGATCGAAGCCCCTACGATGTCGTCGACTTCGTCGGATCTGTTGTCGCTCGTGCGTCGGCACGATCCGAACGGATGGCGACGCTTCGCGACGTTGTACGGCCCGTTGGTTTACGGCTGGTGTCGTCGCGCGGGCCTGGCGTCGACCGATGCCGGCGACGTCTTGCAAGAAGTGTTCGTCGCGGTGTTTCGCGCCATCGGCGACTTCCGACATCAACGGCCCGACGACACGTTCCGCGGTTGGCTGCGAGTGATCTGTCGGAACAAGTTGAACGATCATTTTCGTCTTCGCGCCGTCGCCCCCTTGGCCAACGGCGGGACCGACGCCCAGGCCGCCTGGGATCGACTGGCCGAGATCGAGTCGGATGAAGCCGCGATCCTGACCGAGCGGCAAGCACTGGCCAGCCGCGCTGCCGAACTGGTCCGCAGCGAATTCGAGCCGCACACTTGGCAGGCGTTTTGGCTGATCGCGGTCGAACACCAGTCGGCGGCCGACGCGGCCGAACGACTGGGACTGACCGTCGGTGCGGCCCGACAAGCTAAGTACGTCGTGCTACGAAGGTTGCGCGAAGTGCTGAGCGGCGAGTTCGATTGAGCGGCCGAAACGTCTGATGCCCGATCGTTTGGTAAAGAGACGGCGGCCGCAACACCGGCCGGACCCGATCCTCGTGCGAGACCGATAATGAACGCGACTCCGCATCCTGAAAAGCAACGGCTGGTCGACTACGTGTCCGGCAGGCTCCCCGAGACCGAAGCGTCGTCGGTGGCGTCGCACTTAAACGAATGTCGCGAATGCGAGACGACGATTCAGGCGATGGAGTCGAAGTCGGACACGATCGCGAGCGGGCTGAATCAGAAGGGGCCGGCCGACCCGTACGGCAGCGAGACGGAACTGCGCCGCGTGGTCGAGAAGGTTGCCAAGTTGGCGACTACGCCCGGCGCGGCAGTACCCGGTGCGGTAATGCCCGGCGCGACAACGTCCCGACCGGCGGCGGACAAGGCTTCGACCAAAGCGCCGATTCGCCTCGGCCCGTACGAGCTGCTGACCAAGCTCGGCGAAGGGGGCATGGGAGCGGTCTTCAAAGCGCGGCACGAACACTTGGGCAAGCTGGTCGCCATCAAGGTGCTGCCGAAAAAGGCGATGCAAGACCCGGCGGCCGTGGCCCGATTCCGTCGCGAGATGAAGGCGGTCGGCGCGCTGCATCACCCGAACATCGTCGGCGCGCACGACGCCGGCGAGCAACAGGGCGTTCACTTTCTGGTGATGGAATACGTCGAAGGTCGCGACCTCTCGTCGCTCATTAAGAAAGAGGGGCCGGTCACGGTCGAACAGGCCGTGTCGTACATGCAGCAGGCGGCCAAGGGATTGGCCTTCGCGCACGCCAAGAACATCGTGCATCGCGACATCAAGCCGGCCAACTTGCTCGTCGACCTCGAAGGGGCAGTCAAGATTCTCGACCTCGGGCTGGCTCGGCTCGACGACGGCAGCGCCGCCGACGCCGAAGCGAACAACGGCCTGACGCAGACCGGCCAAGTGATGGGCACGGTCGATTACATGGCCCCCGAGCAGGCGTTCGACACGCACCGCGCCGACGCCAAGGCCGACGTCTACAGTCTCGGCTGCACGCTGTATCGCATTCTCACCGGCAAGAACGCCTTCAACGGCGACACAATGGTGCAAAAAATTCTCGCACATCGCGAGCAGCCTATTCCCGCGCTGGCGCAATCGTGCCCGACGGTGCCGGCGGCCCTCGATGCGATCTACCAGCGGATGATGGCGAAGCAACCGGAGCAACGCCCGACGATGGCCGAGGTGGCGCGCGAACTGGAGGCCGTCACTGCGAAGCCGCAAGCGACGTTCGAGGCGACGCCGGCATTCGTCATCGACGTGCAGAAACCTGTTAGCCGCGACCCGAAGGGGAGCGCGGTCGCCGCTCCTCGCGAGCGCGCGAAGCCGCAAGCGACGCCCGTTACGGGAGGGCGCGGGTTTCGACCGACG
>JBGTKO010000113.1:0-3267 GCA_041744595.1 Pirellulales bacterium | reverse complement strand
CCGCTGGGTGGCGTTTGGACTCGGCGGTCTGGTGTTTGGTGGCGTCGCCACGGCCGCCACGGTTATCGTCGCAACTCGCTTCGGCGCTGCCGGGGGCGAACTGGCTGCCGTCGTGGGGATCGTGCCTCTGGTTGGCGCGTTCATCTGTTGGCGACTGTCTGCAACGGGGCGACCGCTCGAAGCCGTGAACGCTTTTGCTGCGACGTCGCTGGCTTTTACGGCGCTGGCCGTGGGCCCTGGCTCGACCATCCTTGGCAGAGCCAACACGATTCCTGCCTTTGTCCAATCGCTCGACGAGATGGCCCCGAATGGCACGCGGCTGGGTACTTTTACGATCGCGAGCCCCAACATCGTCTTCTACGCCGAGAACCGCGTGCACCAGATTGTCCGCGATGATGTCGCCGACGCGGTGGCGTTCCTGTCGTCTTCCCCTGAGGCAGTGCTTCTCGTGCCTGAACATAAACTCAAACTGATCGAGCCCAACCTGCCGCCGGGCCATGGAATCGTCGGACGCACGCGGCCACTCTTCCGGCCGCACGACGTCGTAGCGATCGGCAAGATTCCGCCGAGCGAGAGAACGGCACGCGGCGGGGAGGTGCCACGGTGAGCGAACAGCCTTCGGCCACGACCGATCGCAGCACGTCTCGCAGAGCTTCCCGTGGCTTGCTCTCAGTCGTGATTCCCTGCCACAACGAAGCGGACGTGATTGACGCCACGCACGCGCGGCTCGCCGAGGTTCTGCCGACCACCGGCATGGACTTTGAAGTGATCTATGTGGATGACGGTAGCCACGACGCCACGCTCAGCCGCCTCGAGCGAATCGCTGCGAGGGATTCCCGTGTCACCGTGATCGAGCTCTCGCGAAACTTTGGGCAGCAGGCCGCGATGTCCGCCGGACTCGTGGCCGCACGTGGCGAGGCAATTGTGATTACGGATGCCGATCTCCAAGACCCGCCAGAAGTGATCCCTGACATGGTACGGGCCTGGCGGGCGGGAGCGGACGTGGCCTACGGCCGACGCCGACGCCGCGCCGGTGAAACGGTGTTCAAGCTCGTGACCGCGAGGCTCTACCATCGGCTCTTCGCTCGGATGATCCCGTATCCCGTGCCCGTGGACACGGGCGACTTCAAGCTCATCGACCGGGCCGTCGCTGACGCGGTTGTCGCCCTCCCCGAAAAACGGCGATACCTTCGCAGCCTCATCCCGTGGGCTGGATTCCGCCACGAGCCGGTCTGGTACGACCGCCACCCGCGGGCGGCAGGCGAAACAAAGTATTCGCCGTGGAAGCTCGGCAAGCTCGCGGCTGACGCGCTCGTGCTTTCCTCAGATGCACCGCTACGACTCACGTGGGTAGCGGCGGCGAGTCTCGGGGTCGTCGGAACAATCGCCGCGACTTATGCCACCGCATCGGCCTGGCTAGAACCATCCCGCGAGGGCATGTCGTTCGCCTCGGTCCTTGCCGTCGTGGCACTGATTGCATCCGTGCAAACGGCGGCAGTCGCGATCGTCGGCGAGTATGTCGCCCGCACGTACCGCGAGGTTCAGGGACGACCACCGTGGGTGATCCGCCGCACGATCGGCCCCGCCGAGTCAGCGCACAACGCTACGTCTCGCGCCGCCTGACCGTGGCCACACAGGTGCTGTTGATCCGCTCCGCGAGTAGGTGCCTGTGCAAGCCCATGCCAGCCGAGCGCATGGAACACGCACTCACCCAGTTGCGGAGCAACTGGGCTACGGTAGCCCGCATTCATCCGCTCGCGAAAACGGTTTCAGGCTCGGGGTTGCCCGTGTCATAGAGCCGGCGTAGGAAACAAGCGCAGCCTGGAGGGCGAAGCGGAGGCGGGATGGTCAGCGCCGTTTCCTCCGAGTAAGCGAAGGCCATGGAAGCGAGGCCGCGTGCGGCCGAGCGATGGCCGAAGCGAACGTCCGGCGACTTGGCACGGGCAACCCCGAGCCGTCACGACACGTCCCTGCCTTACTTCGCCAACTCGGCCTCGATGGCGGCAATGACTGCGTCGTTGTCGGGCGTCACTCGGGTCTTGAATCGGGCGGCCACCTTGCCGTCTTTCCCAATGATGAACTTTTCGAAGTTCCAACCGATCTCGCCGGTGGGGTCGGCTGTTTCGGTCAGCACCTTGAAGAGCCTTGGCTTGCCGTCGCCCTTCACCGTGATCTTGGAAAACATCGGGAAGGTGACGTCGTACTTCGACGTGCAGAACTCCTGAATCTGCGCGTCGCTTCCCGGCTCCTGGGCACCAAAGTCATTGGCGGGGAACCCAAGCACGACGAAGTCCTTATCCTTGTACTTTTGATAAATCGCCTCGAGGCCCGCGTACTGCGGCGTGGCGCCACACTTGCTCGCGACGTTCACGACGAGCACTACCTTGCCCTCGTAGGAGGCGAGATCGACGTCCTTGCCGTCGATCGACTTCATGGTCCCGGAGAGTGGGCCATCGGACGTAGCCGCGACGGCCATGCCACACATGCAGGCTAAGGAGAACAAACAGAAAAACTTCATGAGCGACATGGGAAACTCCGGCGGCGGGGGAACGGCGGGAAGCGAGCGGCGATACAAACGTCCCAAGAATTAGAGGCGCGGTCGCTCGAAGAGGCAACTTTCGACAGGAAGACTTTTCGTCACACTCGATCGTTGAGCGGCGTCCATTGGTCGAACGTGGCCGCCTGCCCGCAAGGGACTCCCCTGGCGTCCGTAAGGTTCCAGACGATCGCCCGCTCGATGCGGAATCGCTTGCCGGACTTCGAGATGCGGACACCTGAGTAATCGTCCACGAAGCCCTCCTCCCGTGTCCGTTCCAAGAGCCTCGCCCGCTCATCTCGATGCACCGGCTCCGCGGTCAGCCGAGACGGCGTCTGCGTCAATTCGTCCCAGGTCATCTCCCAGAGCGCGAGCGCCGCCGCGTTTCCGTAGTTGAGCACAGGGTCTGCCTCTGTCCCGTGCGACACGACGACGAATGACGACTGAAAAAGCCTTGCCGCTACCTCCTTGTCAGTCCCCTCGCGTGCAACAAGCTCCCGTCCTAAGAGCCTCGCAAACGAGTCAAGCAGCACCGTGACGTGCGAAGCATCACCAAAAGTGTTCATAGCGACCCAGGGTTTTGTGTGATTGCCGAGATTTCAGATTCCGGTTCACGCTGACCCACGACACTATGGCACATAAGAGCGAAACGACTGCGGAAGTGCGGTCCGCATTCACCCAGTTGCGGAGCAACTGGGCTACGGATCGGAGCAACTGGGCTACGGATCGGA
>JBGTKO010000112.1:0-1516 GCA_041744595.1 Pirellulales bacterium | reverse complement strand
GCTCAAGCCGGGGTTTACCGTGATTGCCAAGCGGGCCGGCGTGCCGATCGTGCCGGTGGCGATCGTGGGGGCCTATGAGTGCTGGCCGCGCACCCGCATGCTGCCGCGGCCTGGCCGAATTCGCGTGGAGTTTGGTCCGCTTATCACCGCGGAAGAGGTTGCGAAGCTCGATGACCGCGAGCTCTTTGAGGAGTGCGTCCGCCGCATCGAGGCATGCGACTCCCGCGCCCGCGCTGCCCGCGATCCATAGACGCCTCTCGGGAGCGGCTCGGAAGGTCGCAAACCTGGTCCGCCCTTATCCGACTCCCCTGTTGGAGCCCCCATGAGCGATACGCCTGTTAGCCTGCTCGAGCGGATTCGCGGCAGCGACCCTGATGCATCGTGGACGCGGCTGGTGGAGGCCTATGGACCGATGATCAAGCGCTGGCTCGGCCAGGCGGGCATTGCCCAGGTTGATGCCGACGACATCACGCAGGAAGTGCTCGTGGTTGTGGTCGCCAAGCTGCCCGAGTTTGACCGGCAGCGAACTGGCTCCTTCCGAAACTGGCTCCGCAAGGTGACCCTCAACTGTCTCCGCGACTACCGCAAGGCGGTCCGTCGCAGGCGAATGGCCACCGATGACGAACAGTTTGAACAGGTCATCGTCGAACTGGCCGACGCCGACAGCCGGTTGAGCCGGCTCTGGAATGCCGAACATGACCAGCACCTGCTGCGATACCTTCTCGAGCAGGTTCGCGGCAGTTTCTCGCCCGCGACCATCGAGGCATTCACGCAGGTGGTCCTCGATGAACGATCCCCAGACGACGTGGCGGCGGAGCTCGGGCTGACCGTCAACGCGGTTTTCATCGCCAAATCCCGGGTGCTCGCCAGGCTCCGGGAATGTGGGACCGGGCTCATCGGGTAGGATTTTTTCTCGGGCGTGAAAGATTCCCGGGGGCACCGTCCATGTCAAAGCGGTGACCTGTGTTTCAAGGCGGTTGCGATGAGCCGATTGCCCCCACGTTTCTCGAGGGTTCACGATGCCGATCCCGGTTGTGGCCGACGAACATCCCGATGCTGATCGGCTTCGTGCCTTCGGCCTAGGCCGACTTGGCGACGAGGAGTTGGAGGCACTCGAGCGACATATCGAGCACTGTGGGCAGTGCTGCGAAGTCTTGCGGCACGTCGCTGACGACTCCCTCGTCGAGACGCTTCGAGATGCGGATCGGGCGGCCGTGGCCGACACGCTGGCCCTCTCCGGCGACGCCTCAGCCCATGGTGTCGTGGCGATACCACCGGAGCTCGAAAACCACCCTCGCTATTCTCTCAAGGCCCGCCTCGGCATGGGAGGGATGGGGGTCGTCTACCGGGCGGAGCACCGGCTGATGCAGCGGGATGTCGCGATCAAGGTCATCCATCCGCGGCTGGTCGATCGCCCGCAGGCCGTCGCGAGGTTTCACCACGAGGTGCAGGCGGCCGCACGGCTGACGAGTGAGCACGTCGTGCGGGCCTACGACGCCGAACAGGTCGATACCGT
>JBGTKO010000111.1:0-4274 GCA_041744595.1 Pirellulales bacterium | reverse complement strand
AGACGTGTGCTCTTCCGATCTTGGCGGCACCCGTGGCGCCAGCGGACGGCCGCCGCGGGATGGTGCTGGGTTGTCGGCCGCACCGACGCCGAGTTGTCGCCGCAGGCTCATGTTCTCGTGGGCCACGTGGTCGAGCCGAGCCATTTTTTCTTGGAGCTCGTCCTGCAGGTAGTAGATCTGGTCTTCCTGGTAGCGAAGCTCCCGCTCGAGGAGTTGCTGATTCAGATCGCTCTTGCAGCCGGAGGCGAGAGTCACCACCACGGCGACGAGCGTGAACCAGGCTCGGCCGTAACAACCCTGCCGGGTGTGCAATGCGGCCGCGCGACGCGGCGACCACGTGGGCCAGGTTCGCCCTCGTGGGCACAGCCATGACGGGCTTTTGCCATGTGAAGTTTGCAGTCTCATGACGCGCCTCCTTGCGCCTCATTCGGACCCGCGGGAACCGTCTGTCTTTCTTACGCCTTGACCGTCGGCATATGCTTGATCACCTCGTCAATGAGCCGGTAGTCACGCGCCTCCTGCGCCGACATGAACCGGTCTCGATCGGTGTCTTGCTCGATTTTCTCGAGCGGATGCCCCGTGTGCTCGAGCAGGATGTTGTTGAGCTTGTGCTTGACGTTCTTGAATTCCTTGGCGTGGATCATGATCTCCTCCGCCGTGCCCTCCATGCCGGCGAGCGGCTGGTGGATCATGATCCGGGCGTTTGGCAGGGCCCGCCTTTTGCCAGCGGCACCGGCCGCCAGGAGCACCGCCCCCATGCTTGCCGCCTGACCAATGCAGTAGGTGGCCACGTCGCATGTCACGAACTGCATGGTGTCGTAGATCGCCAGCCCCGCCGTGACGCTGCCGCCAGGGGAGTTGATATAGAGATGGATGTCAGACTTCGGGTCGTCCTGCTGGAGGAAGAGAAGCTGGGCCACGATGGCGTTGGCCATTTCATCGTGGACCTGGGTGCCGAGGAAAATGATCCGGTCCTTGAGAAGGCGTGAATAAATATCCATCGCCCGCTCTTCGCGGCCGCTCTTCTCGATCACATAGGGAATCAGGGGCATGAAAAGTGTCTCGTGTTTTTTTGGGGGGCGGTCAGGCCGGCAGCTCACTCGGTCTCTTCCGGCTCAACAGGCGGCTTCTCGATGACCTCATCGACGAGGCCGTATTCCTTGGCCTGGGTCGCCGTGAGGTACCGGTCACGGTCGGTGTCTTTGGCAATCCGTTCGATCGGCTGGCCGGTGTGAGACGCGAGGATCTCGTTGAGGACGGCGCGGGTCTTGAGGATCTCTTCGGCCTGAATCTCGATGTCACTCACCTGGCCCCCGACCTGGCCATAGGGCTGGTGGATCATGACCTTGGCATGCGGCAGGACGAATCGTTTGCCCTTGGCGCCACCGGCGAGGAGCACGGCGCCACCGCTGGCCGCCAACCCCACGCAGTAGGTCGCCACGGCGCACGACAGAATCTGCATCGTGTCGTAGATGGCCATCGTGGAGGTTACGCTGCCACCGGGCGAGTTGATATAGAAGTGAATGTCTTTCCGGCGGTTCTCGCTTTGGAGATAGAGAAGCTTCATGACGACTTCGTTGGCGTTGCCGTCGTGAATCTCTCCCTGGAGGAAGACGATCCGGTTTTCAAGCAGCAGGTCGCCGAGCGTCATCGTCCGCTGCCGCTGGTAGTCGCGGTAGGCGGAGTTGGCTTGCGGGTCGAAATGGCCGGGAAGGCTTGGCATCGGGTTCTCAGGCGGTGGGCGTGGGGGGGAGGACCGAGGCGTCAGCTTCGGGGGCGATCGGCCGCTTCGGCCTGGGTCGCGACAGGGATTTCTTCGTCTCCGACAGCCTGACCGCAGATGGCGTGATCAATGGCTTCCGTGTCAGGCGCGGGAAACTCGAACGGCACATCCTTGAAGGAGGCATGGGAGGTGATCAGGTCGATCGTCTTTCGCTCGATGATCTGGTTGCGGAGCACATCCATCAAGCCACGCCGCTCGAGGCTTGCCCGCACGCGGCGTGGAGAATCACCCGACTGGCCCGCGATGGCTCGGATCTCGTCGTCGTAGTCGGCCGGTGAGTCGGAAATGTCCTCCTCATCGGCGATCCGTTCGAGAATAAAGTGTTCCTTGAGCGAACGAGCCGTCGAGGCCATGGCCGATTGCCGCAGTTCGTTGACGTACCGACGGATCGCGTCGTCATCAAAACCACTTCGGCGCAGCTCGAGAATCGATCGCTCGAGCTCCCGCTGGGCCTGGCGACGGAGAAGCTCCGGCGGAAGGTCCCACGAGGCCGAGGCGGTGAGCGCGGCAGACACCTGCTGGCGAACCTGCCGGCGGCGGTGCCATTCGAGCTGGCCCTCGAGCTGGCCGCGAACCGCCGTGCGGAGGGCCTCCTCCGTCTCGAACGCACCGAGCTCCTCGAGAACGTCGGGCGTGAGCGACGGCAGTTCGAGCTTCTTGACGTCGAGCACCTCGATCTCGAGGGTCACGTCCTTGCCACGCAGCCGCTCCTCGGCCGCCTCGACGGAGACCGTTACCGTCGTCGTCAGGGTCTCGCCTGGCTTCGCCTTGGCGACAAGACTGTCGAAGCCATCGAGCATGCCGTCGGCAAAGGAGACCCGTGGCCGAACGACGATCTCTACCTCTTCCGCATGGGAGAGCCGCTCGCCGGCATCGAGAAACCGAATGTTGGCGACGATGAGGTCGCCGACGGCCGGACTCCCCGAGTGCGGTACATAGCGAGCCCGCTCGCGGAGGATGTTGGCAAGCGCCGCGTCTTCGTCGGCCTGGCCGATCTCCCGCGCTGGCCGTGTAATTGAAAGCCCCTTCCACTTCGGAAGGTCGAACTCGGGCCGCACCTCGATCGAGAACTCGAAGGTGAACGGACCCTCCTCGGGAATCACGACGGCATCGAGATCAAGGTCGGGCTCACTGATGGGCGCGAGCTTGCCCCCTGCCGAGACCTGACTCATCGCGTCGGTGACGAGCTTGGAGCGAATCTGGTCGCTGAGCTCCTTCTTGAATCGACTGCTGACGAGTTGACGCGGCGCGCGACCTGGACGGAAGCCAGGCAAGAGCGCCGACGGCATGAATTCGCCGATGCACTCGTCGCGGTACCGGTCGATATCGATCCGGGGAATCGTGACCTTCACCCGCCGCTGGCAGGTGGATACCTCGTCAATGTCGACCGTGAGATCGAGAGGCTTCAGCTCGAGCGTCTTTTGGGCATCGGCCTCCTCGGTCGCGGTGGCGCCATCCGAGGAGTCTGGAGAGGAACTGGACGACATCAGATCTTTCGATGGACGAGGCGGAATTCGGAAAGCAAAAAGGAATGCGACAGAAGCGGGTGATGGGATTCGAACCCACGACAACCACGTTGGCAACGTGGTGCTCTACCAACTGAGCTACACCCGCGCGGGCGCCGCCGACACGGCCCGTGGTCGGATTTCCACGACCCGCGGCCGTTCTGCGGGAACCCGGCGATTATAGGGCACCAGCAGGGTGCCGCAAGGTCACTCGGGCGGGGCTGCCGGGGGCATCCAGGTCAGCCAGGCAAGGCTCATTCCTTCGGAAGTCTGCGGAGTTTAGACTCTTTCTCGAATCCGCCACGCCATCGCGACAGGCCAATCATGGAAATCCGTTTTGTTTTCAAATCGAGCTCCGGCAAGCCACGGGTCCACAGGAAGCGGCTGCCGGTGATCGTCGGCCGCTGCGAATCGGAGGAAGTGAGACTCCGGATTCCCATTGATTCGGTGAGTCGAAAACACTGCGAGTTCTACCTCGACGAGGATGGCACCGTCTGCGTGCGGGATCTCGAATCGACCAACGGCACGCTGCTCAACGGGAAGTCACTCGACCCACAGGCAGCCGCGGTGGTGACGCCTGGAAGTTCGGTCAAGGTGGGCACGGTCGTCTTTCGTGTCGACTTCAAGGTGTCGAAGAATGACCCCGATGGCGACACGGTTTCGGTGAGCAAAGCACTCGAGCCGGTGTCATCCGCAAAGACGCCGACCGAACCACTCCCGCCAGAGGGAAGCATGGAGCCGGTAGAGCTCGACGTTGAAATGGATGACGACAGTGAAGAAATGCCTGCCGGCGATGCGTTCGGGTTTCTCGAGGCAGCCGGTTCGGAATCTTCCGAAGACGATCCGGAGGAGGCGGAGAGCGACGAACCTTCCGCGGCGTCTGATGAGAACCTCGAGGACTTCTTCAAGGGCCTCAAATGACCGCACGGCAGCAGGATGCGGCCGCGGTCCCACCCGTCCGCCGCGTGACGGTGCATGATCTCGCC
>JBGTKO010000110.1:0-14357 GCA_041744595.1 Pirellulales bacterium | reverse complement strand
CTGCTGGCCGGCCGCGGCGTCACGGCCCCAGGCGATGTGAAGGCATTCCTCGTGGGAACGCTCTCGGACCTTCGCGATCCCGAACTGCTTCCTGGCGTGCCCGAGGCGGCCGACAGAATCTTCGCGGCCGTGAAGGCTGGCCGGCAAATCGTCGTCTACGGTGACTATGATGCCGACGGCATGACGGCCACGGCCATCCTCGTCGGATGCCTCGAAGCTCTTGATGCCGCGCCCCGGTGGTTCGTGCCCAACCGATTTGATGAGGGCTACGGACTGTCCATCGACTCGCTCGAACGGTTAGCCGCCGACGGAGCAAGCCTCGTCGTGACGGTCGACTGCGGGATCGCGAGCGTGGCTGAGGCGGCCCGTGCCCGCGAGCTTGGGCTCGAGCTTGTCATCACGGACCACCATGCCTTTGCCGAGTCGCTCCCCGACGCCGATGTCCTCGTCCACCCCCGGCTGCCTGGCAATTCGTATCCCTTCGGCGAGCTCTCAGGGGCAGGCGTCGCTTTCAAACTTGCTTGGGCAATTGCCACGCGGGCAAGTGGGGCCAAACAGGTAACGCCGCGGCTTCGCGAAATGCTCCTTCGCAGCGTCGGCCTGGCCGCGTTTGGCACCGTGGCCGACATGGTGCCGCTCATCGACGAGAATCGGATCATCGTGCGGCGAGGTCTCGACTGCCTCAGGAGCCGCAGCGGGCCAGGCCTCGAAAAACTTCTCATGCTCCTGAAACTGCATGACAAGGCCGCGCTCGATGCCGAAGACATTGCATTTGGCCTCGGGCCAAACCTGAATGCAGCAGGCCGGTTCGGTGAGGCGGCCAAGGGCATTGAGCTCTTGACAACAGCCGATGCCGCCCGCGCCGAGACCCTGGCAAGTTACATCCACGAGCTCAACTCACAGCGGAAGACCGACGAGCGAAGCATCCTTGTCGCCGCCACAAAACAAGCCCTGGAACAATTCGACCCCGAGGCCGACGCGGCGCTCGTCCTCGCCGACCGTGGCTGGAATTCCGGTATCGTAGGACTCGTCGCCGGAAAGCTCGCGGATCGTTTCCACCGGCCGGTTGTGGTGATCGCCCGCGGAGCTCACGAGGGACTCGTGGCCACGGGCAGCGGGCGGAGCGTGCCCGGCTTCGATCTCCACGCGGCGCTCATGTCCTGTCGCCATCTCCTGCTTACCTGTGGTGGCCACCCAGCCGCCGCAGGACTTCGGGTGGACGACAGCCGGATCGACGAATTCCGCGAGGCCTTCGTGGCCGAGGTAGCAGCTCGGATGCCCGACGAGCTTCGCCGTGGTCAGCTCTCGATCGACGGCGAGACAACGCTCTCCGGTGTCACGCTTCGTGCGATCGAGGAGATCGAGCGGCTTGCCCCGTTTGGGCAGGGCAACCGTCGGCCGGTTCTCTGCGCCTCGCGGGTGACGCTCGCCGCGCCACCGAGGACGATGGGGGAAGGTGGCCATCACCTGGGGTTTCAACTTGCCCAACATGGCACGCGGATCCGCGGTGTGGCATGGGGGGCTGCCGAGTGGCTACCACACCTGCCGCAGCCTGGCCAGCCATTTCATATTGCCTTCAAACCGAGGATCAATGACCACAATGGCTTCCGAAAGCCAGAAGTCGAAGTGATCGACTGGCGTCCCGATGGTGTGGATGTGGGCACAGATCTCCCACAAATGGCTACGGCAGCATCATGAATCGAGGATTTTTGCAGATGACAATCATGTTACGAACGATGTGTGCTCGCATCGTTTTCTGGTCTGGTTTCTCAGTGGCAGCCACGTGTCTTTTCGCACCGGGGAAATCCGCACACGGCGACGACTGGCCGCAGTGGATGGGGCCCCGGCGCGACGGCGTTTGGCGGGAAAAAGGGATCGTTGAAACGATCCCGGCATCAGGGCTCTCGGTGAAGTGGCGGGTGCCCGTGAAGGGCGGCTATGCCGGGCCAGCAGTCGTGGATGGACGTGTCTATCTGATGGACTACGACCGGACCGAGGGCAGCCTCTCCAACAGTCCCAACGACCGCACGCAGCTTGCCGGCAGTGAGCGGATTCTCTGTTTCGATGCAGCGACCGGCAAACTTCTCTGGAAGCATGAGCAGGTCGTTCCGTATGCGATTTCGTATGCATCGGGGCCGCGGTGTACTCCCACCGTGGTTGATGAAAGGGTCTACGCGCTCGGTGCCGAGGGCAATCTCACGTGCCTCGACGCCAAGACCGGTCGGGTTTTCTGGGCCAAGGATTTCAAACGAGAGTACAACGCCCCGACACCGATCTGGGGTTTTTGCGGTCATCCACTCGTCGAGGGTGATCTGCTCGTCTGCCTCGTCGGCGGCCCAGGCAGCGTGGCTGTTGCCTTTGATCGAAAGACGGGCAAGGAGCGGTGGCGATCGCTCACGGCGAGCGAGAGTGGCTACTGCCCTCCGACGATGATCGAGGTTGGCGAAAAACGGCTGCTCGTGGTTTGGGATGCCGACAATCTCAATGCGCTCGAGCTGGCGACCGGGCGCGTCCTCTGGTCGCAGCCACTCAAGCCGATGTATGGCATGTCGATCATGGCCCCGCAGGTGGCCGACACACCGACAGGTCGCGTCCTTTTTGCGAGCGGTATTGGTCGGGTTGGGGCGCTCTTCAAACTGGCTGCTGACGGCTCAAACGCAAACGTGCTCTGGCGTGGTGAGCCGAAGACGGCCGTCTACTGCGCCAATAGCACGCCGTTCATCGCCAACGGAACGATTTTTGGCTGCGACTGCGACACGGGAAAACTCACGGCCGTTGATCTCGCGACGGGTCGTCGGCTCTGGGAGACGCTCGCGCCCACGAGTGGTGGCGATCGGCGGGCCTCGCATAGCACGGCGTTTCTCGTGCGGCAGGATCCGCCGGGCGATGGCAGCCGCACATGGATTTTTTCGGAGACGGGTGATCTCATCCTCGCGAAAATCACGCCGGATGCATATGAGGAGCTTGGGCGTATGAAGGTACTTGCGCCCACGAACGAGTGCTTCGGCCGCCAGGTGGTCTGGAGCCATCCGGCGTTTGCGGACCGCTGCATCTTCGCCCGCAACGACAACGAACTCGTGTGCGTCTCGGCGGCGGAGTGACGTCACGCGGCGCGGGAGCCGTTGCTACCCGCGGCCCGCCTGGTAGATCGTCGTCATCATCCGGCGGTACGCCGGTGAGAGGGCAATGCCGCGGCGGGCCATCATCCGCTCCATATCGATGAGGGCCTTGTCGAGCCGGTAGTCGGTGACCGCCCAGGGCTGCACCCACTTGAACGACGCGATCGCGCGTGCCGGGAACCCTGCCCCCAGGATGATCGAGCTGACGCCGCACGTGGTGCCTGTGTTGAGCATGGTATGAATGCCGGTCTTGCAATGATCGGCGATGATCGCGCCCACAAACTGCTCCCCGGTATCGACTTCCACGCCCGTGGGCCAGTCGAGCATCTTGACGGATCCGTAGGTCATCTTGAGGTTCGAGGCGGTGGTATCGGCGCCGAGATTGACCCACTGGCCAATCACCGAGTTGCCCACATACCCCTCGTGCGCCTTGTTGGAGTAGGAATGAAACACGGTCGCGGCCACCTCTCCCCCGACCTTGCAATATGGCCCGATGACAGTGCCACCATAGATTCTCGCACCCATACGGACAGTCGCATGCTGCCCAATCGCAACTGGCCCGCGAACCATTGATCCGGCCATGACGCGAACCCCTTCATCAAGAACGATCGGGCCATCGGCAGCGATGAGAATCGTGCCTGGCTCCACGATAGCGGTCGGGTGCATGAAGAGCTGCTCGGGGCGATCCACGACAGCCGACGCATGACAGCCCGGCCCGCGGCCGGCCGGCCAGCCGATCGTCAGTGCCTCCGCCGCGATTACTGCTGGGGCATGCCGCATGATGTCCCACGGGTAGACCAGCCTCGGCATATCGCCCTGAACATCGCGGGCTCGACCACGGGCCTCAGGGCGGCCTTCCGCAATCCATGCGGCAGTGTCTGCCCCGCTCGACCGAACGGCAATGACATCATCGCCACATCGCAGGTGTCCCGCGGTGAGAACTCGAATCGACTCGATAAGGGATGGCGTCGGCAGATACCTGGTGTTGATCCAAAGAGCGTCAGCCGTGGTCTTTTGAGACGCGGGGAAAAGTCCTCGCAGGGAAGGCCGAATCGGACCTCTGCCCCGGCGGCTACCGAGCGCCCGTTCCCAGCGTTCTCGGATCGTGAGGAGGCCGACCCGCAGATCGTGTACAGGCCGCGTGAGGGAGAGCGGCGCGAGGTGCGAGCTCGACTCATCTTCAAAGAGGATCAGAAGTGGAGCCATACCGCGTGGTCTTCTGGGCCGGCGAGACACCGGAGGCAATGACGGACTAGGATACCCATCCTACGGCCGCAGGGATGACGGCCTTTCCCTCCGAGTAAACCATGTGCGGCATCGTTGGCTACGTCGGGTCCCGTGATTGTCTCGAGATTCTTCTGAAGGGGCTGGGGCGGCTCGAGTATCGCGGCTACGACTCCGCCGGCGTGGCGGTCGTGAATGGCGGCCTCCAGGTCGCCAAGGCTGCGGGAAAAGTCCGTGATCTCGAGGCACGGCTTGCCGTCGATCGACCTTCCGGCACTCTCGGCATCGGCCACACCCGCTGGGCAACTCACGGGGGGCCGAGCGATGCCAATGCCCATCCTCATGTCAGTCAGTCCGGCTCGATTGCCCTGGTTCACAATGGCATCATCGAGAACTACTCTGCCCTCAAGCAGACGCTGGCTGCCAAGGGCCGCACGTTTCGGAGCCAGACTGACTCGGAGGTCGTTGTCCAGCTCATCGAGGAGATTCTCGAGGCCGATCCTCATCTGCCCTTCGAGGCGGCAATCCGTCTGGCGCTCCAGCAGGTGGCCGGCACCTACGGCCTGGCAATCGTGAGCACGCGCGAACCGGGCCGCCTCTTCGTGGCCCGCCGCGGGTCTCCGCTCCTCGTCGGCATCGGCGACGGGGAGTCGTTCGTCGCCTCCGACGCAACGCCGATCGTGGAATACACCAACCGCGTCGTCTACCTCGATGACGGCGAGCTGGCGGTGGTCGGGCCAGGCACGTGCGACGTTCGCACGATCGACGACGTGCCGCTCACGAAGGAAGTGCATGAGCTGGCGCTCTCGCTCGATGCTATCGAAAAAGGTGGCTATCCGCACTTCATGCTCAAGGAAATCCACGAGCAGCCCCGGGCCATCGCCGACTGCCTCCGTGGCCGGCTTCTTCCTGGGGGCGGCGTGCAGCTCGGTGGCCTTGCGAATGTTCTTGATCGGATCGCACACGCTCCAAAGCTTACGATCGCTGCGTGCGGCACGAGCTGGCACTCTGGGCTCGTCGGTGAATACCTCATCGAGCACCTTGCCCGAATGCCAGTAGAGGTCGAGTACGCGTCAGAGTTTCGCTACCGCGAGCCGCTGCTCGACGAGCGGGATGTTCTTCTGGCGATCTCCCAGAGCGGCGAGACGGCCGACACGATCGCAGCCCTTCGTGAAGCGAAGTCTCACGGGGCACTCGCGATCGGCATCTGCAACGTCGTGGGCTCGACGCTCGCTCGTGAGACTGACGCCGGTGTCTACACGCATGCAGGCCCCGAGATCGGTGTTGCCTCCACAAAGGCTTTCACCGCGCAGGTGACTGCTCTCATGCTCGTCGCCCTTGCCCTGGCCCACCGACGCGGCACGATTGACCATGAGCGAGCCGCGATTCTCGCCGAGGAGCTCGCGATGATTCCCGAGAAGATTGCCGCGATTCTCGCTCAGGAGTCCATGATCGATTCGATTGCCGATCGCTTCACCTACGCCCCCAACTTTCTCTACCTGGGTCGGTCCTTCAATTTTCCAGTGGCCCTCGAGGGGGCGCTCAAGCTCAAGGAGATCTCGTACATCCATGCCGAGGGCTATCCCGCGGCAGAGATGAAGCATGGTCCGATCGCGCTTATTGATCGCTTGATGCCGGTGGTCGTGATCGCTGCCACGGCCCACACGAGCGACAAGATGCTTTCCAACATCGAGGAGGTGCGGGCAAGACAGGGCCGTGTGATCGCTGTCACGACGCCGGGACAGGAGGAGGTCAAGCGGCTGGCGGAGTTTGTGATCGAGGTGCCCGAAACGCTTGATGTCCTCTCCCCGCTGTTGGCTGTGATTCCGCTCCAGCTTTTGGCCTACCGCATCGCGGTCAACCGCGGCTGCGACGTGGACCAGCCACGAAACCTGGCGAAGAGCGTCACCGTCGAGTGAAGGTGGCCGCCTCCGATAGGCGTCTTATTCTCCCGCGGACTGGCTCATTCTCCGAAGGAGGAGGTGCCCGTGCCCCCGGCGCCCCCTGCGTCTGTTCCCCGTTCCTCCCATCGCCGTTGCCCCACAGCGGGCGGCCCGGTAGTCTTCAAGGTTCACTTCCCACGTGCGGATGTCGCATGGCCTTCGGGCCGCCGATTCGCACACATCGGGGCGTAGCTCAGCCTGGCTAGAGCGCTACGTTCGGGACGTAGAGGTCGCACGTTCGAATCGTGTCGCCCCGACTTTGGGGGTTTTCTGCGCCCACGTCTCACCCGACGTTTCCGCATTTTCTCGGGAAATACGCGAATCGGCGTTTTCCGTTGCGACCCCTTGCGACGTAAGTCCAGCGTTTTGCTGCGCCGCTTTTTGCGCCGCTTTGCCAATTGAAAGTGCGCCGCCTGAATTTGGCGCACTTTTCTGCGCCGCCTCTGGCACCTCCGCAGCAGCAGCGTCGGCGTGATGCGACAGCACTTGCAAGGAGTGTTTTGTTGACGGCGGTCGAAAATGGCGACCGAAAAACAGGGCGACTGATCGCATGACCGTTTGTGTGATGCCAGCTCGGGCCATGCGGATTTGTCGGACTGGCTCACGCTGCGTTCCACACGAAGTTATTTGCTCTGAGTTGCCGCTCCCCATCCCACCGATACGCACACAAAAATCCGCCCTTCGCCACGCTCCAGTCCACGCACGCCACGTTCGCGCGAAGGAGTTCAGGCCGCGAGCCCATGAGCCAGTAGTGCCCCACGAAGACTGGTTTCGCGTCCGCAGGGTACGGCACGGCCGCTTGAACTACCTCTTCAGACAGCGGCTCGTCTGAAACGATTGGGTCGGTGGCCATCGCATAGGTCCGGTATGTGTGCCCTTTTGGCGGGTCGTACCACTTCACCCGTGTGTGTGATCGTTCATGGCCGTCCTTGTCCCGAAACACAGCACCGGGCGGCAGCCTGATCTCCTTGCCCTTCAAGATCACCTCCACTGGTTCAAACATGCTGCCGTGAGGCGAACAGGCTGAATACAGGAAGTCGTCTGTGATCGGCCCGCTGATCTTTGCCATGCGGGTGTCGTCCCAGCAGGCATGGACGACACGGAGGCCATCAAGGTCGAGCCAGAGCGGGAGCGTCCGAAACCATTTCAGGTATGAGGCAAGCTCACCGGCCGGCACTTGCCGCAAGGTTTCGGCGTGTTGATGGCTGTTTTTCTCGTTGTGGGGCCGGAGGTGCTCGCCAGGCATATCGGGGTGAGGTGTGTGAAACGCGAGGGCGTTCAGCTCGTGGTTGCCCATGACAGCCAGGGCTGCCCCGGAGTCGATCATGGGCCGGACAATTTCGAGCGCCTCCCGGATGTGGGGGCCGCGATCGATGAAGTCGCCGAGAAAAATGGCCTGACGCTCTGGATGGCGGTAGCCGCGATTGTGCCGCGTGTAGCCCAGCTTCTCGAGGAGTTGCACAAGGGGGCGAGCGTGGCCGTGGATGTCCCCGATGATGTCATGCATGGTCGAATTCCGAAAGGTGTTGGGCCGTGGCTCCTCTGATCGGGAGCCGTGATTCAAGGCACTCGCCAGCGGGGACGGTGTTTGGCGTTGGGCCCAGCGAGAAGCTCATCCCTGTGCCCTATACCGCACTCCGAGCCACACGGTCGGCTCGTCTGGCGTCGTCCAATCGACCCGGTGCTTCCTGAACGCCGGAATGTTCACGAAATCACCGGGCTTCATCTCGACCATGCCGTCCTCGAACTGCAATCGTGCCGCGCCCTTCAAGACGATCACCCACTCGCTCTGCGGCTGGTCGTACCAGAAGTCGGGTGCTGAGGCGTGGCCGTGGGAAATGATCCGCTCGATCCGCACGTCGGCGGCCCGAATGAGCGTCTGGACGACTTCCTTGGGCAAGTGTTGCGGGAGATCGTCAAAAATGTTCGTGACGCTCTCCCCGGTGTGTTCGCTGCTCGAAGGCAATCGCCGAAAGCGTGGCACGTTCACACCATCAACCGTCACCGTCTCCGAAAACATTTCCTTGGGCCTGACCCAGAGTCCATGTTCACCGTACTCCTGTCGGTACACGACAAGCTCTTCGAGCGTTTCGCTATGACGGGCCGTGCCCATGACGGTGTAATCGTTACCCTTGGAGTGCCGGTAGCGGCCCGGTTGGATCGATGTCTTCTCAGTCATTCATGCCCCCTCTCGGCTCCTTACGATGCTTGCAATATTCTTTTGATCCTTCGACCGGAGCCTTGTTTTCCAAATCAACGTCGTTGAAGCTGTGTTTGCTGCCCCAGCCGAAGATTCTCTCGAACAGCGGCAACAGTCGGTTGTTCTGAAGACCCTTTTGAAAATAGACCTCGTGCTCCTTTTCCTTCATTCCCATCTCGTACAAGACTTCGTCGTGGGCGGTGATTCCGAGGTCGTTGAAGTACCGCATCATAATGAAGTACTCGCAGACGTTGCCGCTCTCCAGTCGTCCCGCGAAGAAGTACGGCATGAACCAACCGATGACGTAGCAGCTTGCCGAGAGAAACCGACCAATAATGTGGTATTTGATTTCGTTAGAGCGTGACGGCTGAATGCCGTATTGCTTCATAATGGCGAGAACGGCGTCTCGGTGGTGCCACTCATCCATCTCGATCTGCTTGATCGCCACCTTCTCATCCGGATTCTTCACCGAACCCGCATGGCCGATGTAGGCAAACGCTGCTGCCTTCTCGGCTGAGTACGCCATCTGAAGGAGCTTCACGAGCTTCGGATGGTCAATCGTGACTGGCTCGTTCACCATAGCTTCATAACTGGCAGATGGGTTCTCCCGTTAACCCGAAAAGAGGGGCGGGGCCTTGTCGTTGTCGGAATTCTTCCCGATCAGCTATGGCGCTGGCGGACCGACGGTGAGCGTCTGGAGATACGCGAAGAGGGCGGAGACCTCTTCCGGCGCCATCGCTTCGAGCAGGCCTTCGGGCATGATCGAGATCGTGCTGAAGCCAGCCTGGGCCACGTCCCGCGACGGGATGCGGAGGTCGGCGATGTCGGGCTGGCGGATCACGATCGCATCGGCATCCTGTGATACGAGCAAGCCCTGCACGACCCGGCCATCACGAGTGATGACTCGAAACGCGCGGTAGCCCCCTTCCATGGCCGCATTCGGCGTGAGTACGTTCCGCAGGATGGCTTCGGTGCCCGTGAGCCCGAGGCCGTCGAGTGCGGGGCCGATCTTGCCCCCTTGGCCGCCCTGCTGGTGGCAGGTGAGGCAGCGGGTGGCAAAAAGGTTTTTACCTTTTGTGGCGTCGCCGCCTGCGGCTGCAAGCTGCCGAAACTTCGTGAACTTTGTCATGCGGTCCGCGAGCTCAGCGGCCGTCACGAGCTTCGGGGCGTCGATGGCCGGCTCGATGCGAGCCTTGCCCGACACGTTGCCCCATGATGAGCCACCGTGAAAAGATACGAGGCTTTCCGGTCGCTTGCCGTCACCCACATAGCTCCGGTCAAAGTCATCGCGAATCTCGTCCGCGGTGCGGGCTCGGTTCCACACGCGGAACTCGGCAAGCCTCCCGCTGGTGCCTGCGTTGCGTGCCGTGCTGAAGCCAACTCGCAGCCCTGGATAGGGAACTGTTTCTCGGGCAGTGCTCTCGGCGTCGAGCTCGCCGTCGATATAGATCCGAAAGACTCCCTTGGCATCGCGGGTGACGGCGTAGTGCCGCCACCGATCGGGTGTGGTCTTTGACTTTGCTACCGCGATGTCACCGTGCCCTTTCGTCCACACGCGAAGCGTACCGTCAAAGAAGTTCATGTCGATGAGGCCGTCACCGGCAAGCAGGCTGTCCTTGTTGCCGATGGGGCCTTCGAGATTCGCCCAGGCCTCGATCGTGAATGGGCCTTCAAGCGATATTTGAGGCCCTGCCCCTGCCGCATCGCCCGAGAGCCGCAGTACGCTCGGCGCGGCCGCTGCGAGGTCGGACCAGATCTTTTCGAGCGCGGGATCATTTTTGAGGACGGCGCGAAGGTCGCCCAGTACAGATACCGGAAGACTGGTCACGTCGATGTCATCACGATCCAGGGCCGCGACGAGCGCCGTGGCGCCGGCACGATGCCGCGAGAGGGCGGCCGTTGCGGACTGCCGCTCGAGAAACGAGAGGTCATCCCAGGCTTCGACGAGCGCCTCGCAGGTCGCGGCGTCACGTGATTCAGCCCAGGCGATGACAACGTCGGCGCGGGTCTGGGAATCGTCGGCCGCGGCTTCAAGGAGCGCGCGACCCGTTTCGGCCGACATCGCTCCCATTTCTCGAAGACCGCGAATCGCCGCCCGCCGCACGTCCCGGCTGGTGGACGGATCTGCGCAGATCGCCGTCACCTGTGGCTGGAGCCCACGGATCGCAAAGGCACCTGCGAGCTCAAGAGCTAAGAGTGTTTCGGCGTCGGTCGCGGGCTCAGTCAGCAGGGCAGTCGCCGCCTGTGTCACGATCGGGGCCAGTCCTGGATTCTTGATCGTCGTCCGGAACGCAAGCAGGGCCCGGAGCGTTCGCTCACGGCTCCTGGGGTCGGTCGTCAATCGACGAAGGGCGGCGGCAACTTCGGGCAGGTCGGCCTCTGAGGCCAGCATGCGAATCTCCTCGTCGTCGATCGGCCGGTCGATGTCCGGAAGCATCCTCGCGAGTGCCGTGGCAGCGGCCCGCGGTTCAAGTGCGAGCATTGCCAAAAGTCTGTTTTCTACAGGCATGGCCCGGCCAGCGGGCGAACTAAGAAATGCCACGACCTGCTCCGGATGCCGTTCGAGCGCCCAGCGAGCGAGGTACCGCTCGAAGTCGCGGTCGTAGACCGTCCACGGATCTCCCTTCGTCCGCTCGCGACCAAGCCGCATGATCAGTGCGACCGTGTCGGGCTCGGTAACGGGAATGCGGCGGAGCGCATCCCCGAGCGCGGCCCGCACACGGGGTGACGGATCATCAACGAGCGGCGAAGCGAGACGGCGGAAATCAGACTCAGTGCAGGTTGTGCCAGCAACCCGGATCGCTTCGTGCCGGAGGTCGGCATCAGGAGATGTCAGCAATGTCTCGAGAACGCCAGGATTCACCGCATGAAGACCCTCGAGTGCCCAGAGGCCACCCGCGCGAGCGGCGGCTGAAGCTTTGGCATCAACAACAATTGACTCGAGATTCGGGATGAGCGGCTTCGCATCGCGGTCGATGATCTCCTGCCAAGCGAGATCGGCGATTCTCGCGTTCTTGGCACCAAGGAGCGCGGGCAGTTCCACCGTGCCCACCCTCGCCACGGCGATCGGTTCTTGCACCGGCTGCGACGAGTGCCGAATTCGCCAGATGCGTCCACGAACCTTGTCTCGCTCGGGGTGGTTTCGCGGCACCTCGTTGTGGGAGATGACCTTGTTGTACCAATCGACCACGTAGAGGCAGCCGTCGGGGCCGAACTGGACTGCCACCGGACGGAACGACTTGTCGGTGCTCGTGAGAAGATCGGGGCCCTTGCGATACGTGAAGCGTTCGCCGGCTCGCGTCGCGATGATCGACTGGATTCTATTTGTGATCGGGTTGGCAAGATAGAAGACCCGTTCGTTCGGGTTCGTGCCGGCTCCGGCACCCCACGGGGCCGGCCACCCGTCCAGATCGTCGGCAATTGCAAGGCCACTCAAGCCCGTGCCACCCATCTGCGGCGGTGCCAGCGGGGCCGGCATCATCGGTTGGTAGGGGCGAAGGCGATCGCGTGATCCGGTCGCAACGAGCACACCGGGCTCGTACGGGAAGATCGGATAGCCGATGTCATTGGCTTCCTGGAGCCAGGTCTCACCCGTGCGTGAAATCGTGAGGCCCCAGATGTTATTCGGGCCGGCCGTCAGCGACTCGAAGAGCGACCCGTCCGGCTTGAAGCGACCAAGCTTACAAGCATCGAACGGCACGTTCTGCTGGCCGTCAGCGAACGGCTGCCCCCCAGGGCGAGTCACGAGCGACTTGTTGAAGAGTCCCTGGGCCAGCAGGATCCACTTGCCCGGCACCCGCGTGAACTGGTGCGGGAAGAGGTGCGAGTCCTGGACACCCAAGCCATGAAGGACCGTTTCAAACGCATCGGCAAGGCCATCGCCGTTGGCGTCACGGTAGAACCGAATCTCGGTGCCGTATTGAACGAACGCACCATCGCGATACGGCAGCACGCCCAGCGGAATGGCGAGGCCTTCAGCAAACACACGCGGCTGGGATGGCATTGAAGCCCACGGGTCATCGATCACGAGCACCTTGTCGCGGCCACCCGATGCGAAGAGCCGCTGCGACACCTCCGGGCTTTCGTTCGCATCGACCGGATACTCGAGCGCGGTCGTCGTCCAGAGCCGACCGTGGGAGTCGAAGGCGAGCGCCACGAACTTGCCGTAGGGATTCGCCGGGTCGGTGCTCTCTTCAAGGACGAGCTCCGCCGTGAAGCCGTCGGCGAGCGAGAACTTCTTGGCCTCTTCCGCGGCCGACAGCGGGTCGATCTCGGCGGTGACGGGCCATTTCGGGCTGCCGGGGGTCGGCGGCAAGGCGACAATAACAACATCCTTCACTTCGATGAGCGCTTTCCCACCGCCATGCACCTGAACACCGATGTGGCCATCGAGTGGGATCGTCGCGTCCGGCTCGTGGTAATCGAGTGCCGGCACGCCATTGATCCAGGAACGGGTCCTCGGACCTTCGGCAACGATCCTAAATTCATTCCAGTCATCGGGCTTGATCGCGGCCGCGAGGGCCTTGGCGTCCTGTGGCTCGCCAATCACCTTGTTCCGCCGCGACTCGTCGTAGAGCTTGCCCCACCATCCTTTCCCAACGTCTACCTGGTAACCCGACATCTCCGACGACTTTGGAACGCGAATGCTGCGTATCTGGATGCCTGAGTTGATGAAGCCTCCCGCGCCGCGGATCCGAATCATCAGGGTGAGCTCGAAGTTCTCGAAGCGATCGGTCGTCGAGAGGAACGTATTGTGTGGCACTTTCTCGGTGAGCGAGCCACCGGCGATCACCCCGTCGGCGACCTTCCACCAGCGGGCGTCACTCTCGATGGTCTCCCAACCGGCGAGTGTTTTGCCGTCGAAGAGCGGCCGCGGCTCGGTGGCCTGGGCAGCCGCGGCCCACAGGGCGACGAGAAGGGCGAGGCGAGACATCATGAGAATTCTCCTGGGATGTGACCGCCGCACGATGCGGCCCTGGAGGGCTTGTGGCACGTGCAGTGGCTTTCAAGCCACTTGCATATTGAAGTCGAAAACGATGACACGTGCGAGGCATGGCACCACGATCGCCTTCACCCGCTCGTGCTCGGGATGCGGCAGGTAGGCATCTCTCGCCTCGGGGCTTTCAAAGGTCATGATGAAACCGTGTGTAAAACCGTCGTTCAACCCCTCGGCGCTGTCATACGGCCCGTGATGAACGTCGATGAGTCCGGGAATTTTTCCCACCATGCCGACCAGCTCACGGAAGCATGTCGCAATACCGTCGGGTGTGATCTCGGGTTTGAACTCAAACATGCCGAAATGCTTGACCTGGGGCATGGAAAACTCCTCGAGGAAACGGGGGTGGATCAACGGACGGTATCTGGCCGACGGATGTTTGCGAGCAACGCCTCGACACAGGCACGGGCAAACGCTGGATCGTTGATGTCGCAATCGAGTGATTCGCAGGAAATATCTGGTCGAAGGCCGCGCTCGATCGCGGCGAAGAGCGCCGTATCCGCCGCCGGATCATGAAACGGTCCGCCGGCCGCGCTGATCACGCTGATACCCAGCCGCGGCAGAAGCACGCTCATCGGCCCCGTCGATGCATTCACCTTCGTCGCCACGAGGCGGCCCAGCACCTCGCACTCGGCTGGCGTCGTCCGCATGAGCGTGACCTGCGGGTTGTGCTCATAAAAAGTGCGGCCAGTGAACTGCTGCGGCACCGTCTGTCGCTCGCCAAAGTTCACCATGTCGAGGCAGCCCGGCGCCACGACGGCAGGCACGCCATGCCTCGCGGCGGCATTGAGCCTTTCAGGCCCCGCCGAGAGGACGCCGCCGACCAGTTCATCGGCCAGTTCTGTCGTGGTGACGTCGAGCACGCCGGCCACCAT
>JBGTKO010000109.1:0-3714 GCA_041744595.1 Pirellulales bacterium | reverse complement strand
GCCGTGGCGGACCGCGCCGCCGCTGCCATGCCCGCGGGCGCCGCCGCATCCCGAGGGCTCTGGGCGTTCCCATGGGAAACCCTTGCTCGCCGCCAGTTGGCCGGCCAGTCGCTCGCCGACGAAATCGGTCCTCTCGAGCTGCCGATCCCCGGTGGACATACTGGTGTCCCTGGGCGGCCCTTCCGTCCTCTCTTGGCAGGACGGATCCGAGAGTTTCGCGGTGACCTCGACGGACCGAATGGCGCGAAGGCGGCCTATATGGCTGCCCGACCGTCACGAAAAATCATTTCCGAAGCCGTGGCTCCGCTGCCTGAGCCGCAGCGGGTTGCGATCACAAAGCAGCTCGTTCGGGTGAAAGAGGATGCCACCTACTGGCTTGGTCTCGTGATGCTGGCCGAGGGCCAGTATGCCGCCGCCCAAGATTATCTCGCGAGGATGACACTCGACGCTTCGCCCGACAGCCGCTGGACCGACGCGGCCAGGATCAATCTCGCCCAGGCGTTGATTGGCCTGGATAACCCGACCGAGGCAGCAGCGTTTCTCCGGGAGGACGGGTCTCCCCAGCGGTTTGGCAGCCGTCTGCTGGCCGAGCGGCTCTCGCTGGATGACCACGACGGCACGGCGGCGCGGCCGGCGGACGGCCCCGAGGATGACAGAAAACGGCCGTGACGTGGCGATTGCCGTTCGGACCTGGAGTCGGTAGACTTCGGGGCTCGCGTGGTGGCCTCTGGTCGCACGTCCTTCCCCGCACTTCGCTTCCCAGCAATTCAGCGACTCGATCATGAAAGACGGCATTCATCCTGACTACATCCATACCGTCGTCCGTTGCGGCTGTGGCAACACATTTGCCACACGGAGCACGGTGCCGGAAATCAAGGTCGATATCTGCAATGCTTGCCATCCGTTCTTTACGGGCAAGCTGAAGTTTGTCGATACCGCGGGTCGGATCGAAAAGTTCAAGAGCAAGTTTGCCGGGGCCGGGTACGCCAGCCTCAAAAAGAAGAAGGACACCGCCGAGGTGCCGGCGTCCTGACGCCGCATCGGCGGGAGCCGCGCTTGACGCGGTAATCCATGCGCGATCTTTTGGAATCGAAGCTCGCCCGATTCGAGGAACTCGAACGGGCCCTTGTTGACCCGGTTCTCCTGGCCGATGGTCAGCGGCTCTCGGCAACTGCCCGTGAGCACGGATCGCTGGCTCGCCTCGCCCTCAAATACCGTACCTTCGTGGCCCTCGAGCGACAGATCGCCGATCTCGAAGAGCTCGGCCGGGGTGATGACCACGACCTGCGGGAGATGGCTGGGGCCGAGTTGCCCGAGCTCGAGGCGAGGCGCGAGGCAGAGTGGGATGAGCTCACTGACCTCTGCTCCGACGATGACGACGCTGAGCGAGCCCGATGCATCGTCGAGTTGCGTGCCGGCACGGGGGGTGATGAGGCGGCCCTGTTTGTCCGCGACCTCTTCGAGATGTACCGCCACTACGGAGCCGAGCGGGGCTGGGATTTTGAGGTCCTCGATGCGAGCCCGACGGAGCTTGGCGGGTTCAAGGAGTTGGTGCTCGGCGTTTCGGGAGACGCTGTCTACCGCACGCTTCGGCACGAGAGCGGTGGCCATCGTGTGCAGCGGGTACCCGACACGGAAACGAAGGGGCGAATCCACACCTCGGCGGCCACGGTGGCGGTGATGCCTGAGCCTGAGGATGTCGAGGTGTCGATCGCACCGGAGGACTACCGGAAGGACCTCTTCTGCGCGAGCGGACCCGGCGGTCAGCATGTCAACAAAACGGCTTCGGCCGTGCGTCTCACGCACCATGCCACGGGCCTCGTCGTGCAATGCCAGGACGAAAAGAGCCAACACAAAAACCTCGCCAAGGCGCTCCGTGTTCTCAAAACACGGCTCTACGAGCGGGAGCGGCAGATCGAGCATGACAAACGGTCGAGCGAGCGGAAGGGGCTTGTCGGCTCGGGCGATCGCAGCCAGCGGATTCGCACCTACAATTTTCCGCAGAACCGCGTGACCGACCATCGGATCAATGAGAGCTTCACGCTCGATCAGGTGATGGTCGGCCGGCTCAGTCTCGTGATCGATGCCATCGAGCGGCATGCCCGCGCGGCACGGAAGCGAGACATGGCCACGTCACCCAAGGGAGCCGGGCCCGCATGAGCGATGAACCGTGGACAGTGGGCAGGCTGCTCACATGGACGACCGAGTGGCTCGGCACCAAGGGCAGCGAATCACCCAGGATTGATGCTGAGGTGCTTCTGGCCCATGTCCGAGGCTGTCAACGGATCATGCTCTACACGGCCTATGAAGAAGTGATGGCCGACGAGCCGCGAAGCCGATTTCGTGATCTCGTTCGACGCCGTGCCGCGGGTGAGCCGGTGGCGTATCTCGTAGGCAATCGTGAGTTTTTTTCACTCTCGTTTGCGGTGTCGCCGGCGGTCCTTGTGCCGCGGCCTGAAACCGAGGCGCTCGTCAGTCGTGTACTTGATCTCTGCCGACAGGCCGCGGGACCGAAGATCGTGGACGTGGGCACCGGCAGTGGCGCGATCGCGGTCACGCTCGCCAAGCACCTGCCGCGGGCCACGATCACAGCGAGCGACCTCTCGGCGACGGCGCTCGAGGTAGCCAAGGGCAATGCCGAACGGCACGGCGTGGCAAACCGCATCACGTTCGTGGAGGCCGATCTCCTCGACAGTCCGGAGTTGGCAGGTCCGTGGGATGTGATCGTGAGCAATCCACCGTATGTACGTGAGGGAGAGTTTGCATCGCTGCCCCGCGATGTCCGTGATCACGAACCGCGGGAGGCACTTGTGGCGGGCCCGCGGGGTGTGGAGTTGATCGAGCGTCTTGCGGTTCAGTCGGCCGAGCGGCTGGCTCCCGGCGGATGGCTTGTCCTCGAAGCGGGGCCGCTCGTGGCTAAGGATGTCGAGGCGATTCTGGAGGCAACGCCAGGGCTCGAGCCAGGGCCGGTCCTTGCGGATCTGGCGGGTCTTCCGCGGATGTTTCAGGCCAGCCGCCGCTGCTGATGCCGGCCAACCCGATGGCCCATTTTCCGCTGAAATCGCGGCTGAGGAAAAAAATTTCTCCCGCCGTTGCCGGTGGAAGGCCTCGCGCTCGTTTGAGGAGTAGCGGCACGTTGTTCTAACGGCCCTTTTCCTGAACCGCGGAGGTTCCAATGAACCAGTTTCGTTCTTGGTTTTCCACGCTTTCACGCTGTTTCCGGCATGATCCGTTGCCGCAGCGGCCGCTCGTGATCGTGGCGGTGGCACTCTTGGCGGGGTGTGTGACGGGCCCCTGGATTGGCAAATTCGCGGGAGACGCCTGCATTGCCGGATGGTTCGGAGCAGTCTTGGCCATCGGGTTCTGGGCCGCGCTTGCCAGCCGGGGCTGGCACAGGCCGGCTGCCTGGGCCCTGATATCGGCCATTGGGCTCGCCGGCGCTTCGTGGGCCGTGGCAAGGGTCGATGTGTTCTCGGCAGTCGATCTGGCATGGCAGCTTGATGAGACACCGCGGCCGTTGGCCGTGCGTGGCACCGTGGTCGAGTCGCCCCGACTCCTGCCCCCTCCCGCCGGGGACGAGCGACGGGCCGCAGCCGTCGGGCCCTCAAGCGGATGCACCCTTGCCGTCACCGCTGCACGATGGGGAAGCCGCTGGCGGCCTGTCAATGGGAAGGCGAGTGTGCTTGTCGCCGGTGAGCCGATCGATCTCCCAGT
>JBGTKO010000108.1:0-11449 GCA_041744595.1 Pirellulales bacterium | reverse complement strand
TCCGAGTGAGCGGAGGCCACGGAAGCGAGGCCGCGTGCGGCCGAGCGATGGCCGTAGCGAACGTCCGGCGACATGATACGGGCTTGCCCAGAGCCGCAATTGGCTCTCATGGCACGGGCAACCCCGAGCCGCAGTGGGCGTCACGCGGCCGGCCGGTGGAGGCGATGCGGTGGCTCGTGCGTGACCCGATGATCAGCCTCGTCGAGGAAGCCAGCCACCTTCAGGCCGCCGGCTGCCCGGAGGCTGCGGACCTCGTCCTCGGCTCGACTGCGGATGCCGGCGTCGATGCCCGTGTCAGACGTTACATAGTGCGTCTGCGACGGGAACGCGAATCCGCAGCCCGACCCGTTCACGACTTCCATGACCCGCAGGAGCACATCCTCCTGGATCGCAAGGAACGTGGTCCAGTCGCTTGTCCGAGCGAGCGCATAGATTTCGATATCGAGCGAATACGCACCGTAGCCGATGAACCGCACGCGGATGCTCTCGGCGTCGATGCGGGAGTGGGCGGAGAGCATCGTCCGCAGGCCGGCGAGGACATGCCGCAGTTGGTCGCCCGTGGTTTCATACCGAAGGCCAATCTGTGTCTTGAGAAGGATCTTGTCACGCCGCGTGAAGTTGATGAGTCGAAGTTTCGCAAACTCGGAATTGGGGATCGAGATCACCGTCCGGTCGATGCCGCGGATTCGCGTCGAGCGCAGGCCGATCTGCTCGACCGTGCCTTTGTGGTCGCCAAACTGACAGGTGTCACCGATGCGGACCGGCTTGTCCGCAAAGAGTACGAGCCCCGCAATAAAATTTTCGATCGTGTGCTGGGCGGCAAGAGCCACTGCCAGGCCGCTCACGCCGAGGCCGGCAATGAGTGGCGTCACGGAGATGCCCATTGAGTCGGCTCCCACGATCACCATCCAGGCCGTCACCAGAAACGTGAGCAGACGGAAGCCAAGCCGGATGAGTTGCGTGTCGATCGTCTCGGGCCGCAAGCGACGGGAGCAAATGACGGCCTCGGTGAGCCGCGTGAGAACCGCACGCACGAGCAAAATCCAGCCAACGAACCGGGCGGCCTGGAGGAATGTTTTCATCGAGAAGAGAAGCGGCCCGGTGATGCGAATCTGATTCGTGAGCAGATCGTCCAGCAGCGTGCAACTGCCAACCATCACGAGTGGTGCCGCGAGGGCAAGAAGATGGGCCGTGACGCCCGGCCGCGTCGCGTTCTTCCGAGCGAGTCGAAACGCGGCGGCGACGATGCCAGCGGTCAGCGTGGAGAGCAAAGCAAACGCGATCCACTGCCAGACCGTTTCTTCTGCCCACTCGGCTCGCATCCATGCCGGGAGGGCGACGATCCACGCCTCAGGAATCATCCAGCCCGGCGAGTGGACGTAGACATCGTGAAGGCCTGGGCTGCCGGCGTGAGGACCGTAGGGCAGATGGGCGATGGCGTGATAGAAGTCAGCGGATCGCTCCACGGTCTCGACGGTGAAGAGCCAGTCGCCAGCCCGCGGGCCTTCGGTCACACGAGCGATCGCTATCTCGGTGCCAGGAACCCGCCAGCGGGTCAGCTTTGCTTCATCGACCATGTCGGCATCGGGAATCTCCTCCCATGCAGGTCGAGGGACACGGTCGAGGACCTCCTTGAGATGCACTGCGACCTCTCTCCCCTCCGACTCGACAAGCGACGGCGCAACCCGACTGAGGTCCAGACAGCCAATGGCAAGCTTTCCGAGTCGACGGTTACCCGCCCTGGTCTGGGGGCTCGGTGGCTCGCTCTGGAACCGGTCGTAGAAGGCATCGAGGGAGTCAACAAAAGTCTTGAGCGTGGCCCGCGGGCTCGAACGGTCTGGGGGCGTCAGCGGTGTGTCGGGCTCATTGGCGCCTGCCTCGCCGCAGGCAATGAGCGCCCAGACGGCGAAGGACCAGCACAGGGCGGCGACGGAGGAGGATGATGGGCGGGCGGATGGCATGCGGTGCTCCGGAACGGGGAAGAGGAAGTAGCAGCGGCGACGGGAGAGCGTCAACGCTGTCGCTTGAGGGACCGTGACTCACACCGCCCCTCTTTGCGCCAGTTGCCTAGCCCCGCTCAGGAACCGTCGCCCCGTCCCAGCGGGAACGCGGATGGTGTCAGGGAGCCTCGATTGCTACGTTTCCGCACCATTCCGCCTCAAAACCCGATGCCTACGCCACCCCATCGAACGCCGTGTGTCTTCGCCTGGACCGTGATCGCAGTTGCCGTGACCGTCGCGTCTGGCTGCGGCACGAGCCGCTGGAGCGACTCCAAGCGAACCGCCACCGAGCAGTTGCTTGTCTCCGACGCTGTCGAACGGGCGGTGATGCTCATCGACATGCGACCGCTCTCCGGGCAGAGCGTCTTTCTCGACACGGCGATTCTCGATGAGGTCAATGACGGCAAGTACATGACGAGCGCCTTACGGCACCAGCTTCTCGCTTCGGGATGCCAGCTCGCCCCAGACAAGGATCATGCGACGGTCGTCGTGGAGGCACGTGCGGGCGCCATCGGCACCGATCGCACCGACCTCCTTCTGGGTGTTCCGGCCACGAGCGTTTCGTTCATGGGCAATGGCACGTCGATCCCGGAGCTGGCGGCCTACAAACGGACGGATCAGCGGGGTGTCGCCAAGGTGAACCTCTTCGCCTATGAACGAGCAACCGGACGCCCCATCTGGCAAAGCGGCCTTGCCAGGGTCAACAGCAAGACCCGCGATCGATGGGTCGTGGGCGCTGGCCCATTCCAAGACGGCGATATCCACGACCGCGTGGAATTTGCCGGCGAGCGATACACACTCCCCTGGAAACAGAAGCAGGCGCTCGCTGAGGACGAAGCCGAAAAGCAGGCTGAGCTCTTGGCCGAACGGACTGACCTCCGCCGCGAGAAGGTGTATGCGACGCTGCCCCCTGCGGGATCACCAGCGGCCGAACGGACTGTCACTGCCGACGAGCGGCCAGTCAACCTCCCGCCGATCCGGTAGCGTGCGACATAGCTCTGTCGAAGGACGACGGCATCCTTTGGCCATAGAAGCCCATCGCGCCAGCGTGGGGACGGCGGGTCATTGGGCGAGCCGGCCCACTGTCAGTCCGAAAACGACGTCCGCTTGGAGGCGACTATCATTCGGGAGAAAGCTCCAGCCTGACGGAATTGGCCGAGCTACGATTGAAGAGCCGTGAAGCCAATGCCGAAAACTCTCATCCTCGTGCCGACCGACCTTGAGCGACGAGTTCTTGCTCCCTCACTCGCCGCGTGCGGCCCGATCGCCCTCTGTGGCTTCGGTCCCGTGGCCGCGGCCGCCCGCACGTCGCGGCTTCTCGCTGAGCACAACCCAGACCGCGTGCTCCTTGTGGGTATCGCCGGCCGCCTTTGTGAGAGCCTCTCGATCGGCGCGGCCTACCGCTTTGCCGACGTCGCGTGTTTTGGGATTGGGGCCGGGTCTGGCGAGGCGTTCCTCACTGCAGGTGCCATGGATTGGCCGCATTGGCCGGGTGAGCCTGCATCGGAGGCTGCTTCGATCGGCGACGTGATTCCGCTGGCGCCCGCCGGTGTCCAAGCGTCGGCCGGCCTCCTTCTCACCGCCTGCGCTGCCTCGGCAAGCGACCGCGACGTCGCCCTCCGTCGCAAACTCTTTTCCGCTGCGGTCGCCGAAGACATGGAGGGGTTTGGCGTGGCACTCGCCTGCCGGCTTGCCGGCGCACCGCTCGATGTCATCCGCGGCATCTCAAACACGGCCGGCGACCGCGACACCTCCCGCTGGCAGTTCGAGCCGGCCCTCACGGCTGCTGCCGACCTCGCGAGGACGGTGCTCGAGGTCCGGCCATGACCCGCTCGGTCCATCCCATCCGCCTCGGCATCTCCCCCTGCCCCAACGACATTTTTTGTTTTTGGGGCCTGCTCACGAACCGCATCGACACAGGGCACCTTCGTTTCGACATTGAACTGCTCGATATCGAACAGCTCAACGAGCGAATGCTCCGCGGTGATTTTGATGTTTGCAAGGTGAGTTTTGCAGCAGCGATCGCGATGGCCAGCAATGTCGTCGTGCTGCCTACTGGCTCGGCACTTGGCTTCGGAGTGGGCCCGCTCCTGCTCGCTGCGAAACCTGGCACGCGGCCTGAGTCACACGATCAACGCACGCTCTGCCCAGGGAAGCACACGACAGCATCGCTTCTTTTTTTACTCTTCTATCCAGAGGCGACGCGAGTCGAACAGGTCGTATTTTCAGAGATCATGACGCGGCTCGAAGCCCACGCAGCCGATTTTGGAGTGTGCATTCACGAGGGGCGGTTCACGTGGCAGGACCGTGGTCTTCACCTGGTCGAGGATCTCGGCTCGCGTTGGGAACGCGAGACGGGATGCCCACTGCCGCTCGGCGGCATCGTCGCAAGCCGCCGGCTCTCATACGAAACCATCGCTGCTGTGCAGCGATGCATCCACGAATCACTCACGCTCGCGCTGGCCACGCCCACCGAAGCCCTCCCCACGATGCGAGCCCATGCGCAGGAGTTTGACGACCGCGTGCTCATGCAGCACGTCGATCTCTACGTCAACGAATGGACTCACGACCTCGGCGACACCGGCCGCCGCGCCCTCGCCGAACTTTCATCGCGGGGCACGTCCGCCGGCCTCGCTCATGGTGGCGATCTCGAAATCTTTGGCGGGTAGATCCGCGGATCAGCGAGGTTGTCGCCGGTCACCCGATGTCGAGCCACATTGCAAGTACCGCGTCGGCGGGCAGGCCAAGAATCTGGCGGAGCTTGACAAGGTCGACTTCGTCGAGCGGCACGAAGACGACCGGGTCTTGGACAAGCTTTGGGTCGATGAGCCGATATCCGGCAACACGTCCATCTTCCACGATCGGCGCCCGGCCGTAGCCGTACATCATGTTGTCGACCTTCTCGAAGAAGTCGGAGAGCGTCACGACCTTCGGCAGCGGCTTCCGGATGAAGTAGAGCTCAATCACGTCCCGCCAGAAGTGCGGCACGAATTTTTCACCCACATCGACGAACCCCACGCGGTTGCGGTTCGTGCCGGCGATGCAGACCGGCAGGGACGTGAGGGTCAGGCCACGGCTCTCGGCCTCGCGGGCTATCTCGCCGAACAGGTTGATCTGGAAGTCGGCGCTAAAGCAGTCGTCACAGATGAGGACTACCTGCGACAAATCCACGGCAGCGGCGGGTGGCACCCCATCGAGCAGGGCCTTCGAAAGTCTCTCGAAGCGAATCGAATAGCTCTGAATCTCAGTAGGCAGACCGTGCCCGAGCACAATGACCGTCGTTGGTTTTCCCGTTTTCACGGCCGCTGTCACGGCTGCCAGAAACGCATCGGCAACGCCTTCGATCGTGTCTTCGGGGGCTTGCTTCTTATAGATCGAGGTTTCACAGCCATACGCATGGGCGATCGTGGTGATCTCCTTCGGCCCGAGTCCCTGATCGGGATCGAGCAGACCGATCACCTGGCGGCCCGGCGCGAGCACCGGCATGTCGCGAACGGCTTTCCGCTTCGCATCGATGAATGCAGCCATCGCGACGAGCGTTGTCAGCCGCTCGTCGTCATGAAGCGACGCAAGCGTTTCGGCGTGCTCAAGCGCCAGGTGATGCACCGCCGGCGCGATCTGTCGCCAGTGCTTGTCGGAAACGCCCAGTCGGGCGGCCACCGCGCGACCGACCCCGTCTTCAAACGCTGCAAGGTCTGGCGGCAAAGCTGGCGGCTCGGCCAGCGCCAGAGGAACGTCACTCGCCCCAAGCACGAGTGCCAACGCAACGAGTATCAAAGGCCTGAGGTCTTTCATGGCCCCAAGCCTACGCGATCTCTACTGGAGTTGTTCGGCACGGCGAACGAGGTCGAGAAACTCGGCCCGGTAGCCGCCGTCATCGGTGCCAAGGGCTCCTGCCGCCATCTTGGCCACCATCGGCAGCGTGGCTCCACCGGTATGCTCACTTCCACGGAGGATCATCCCAAATGCCGCCACGGCTGACGCAAACCGCAGATTGGCTGAGGCCTCTTCAAACCCATTTCCTGGATCGGCCAGCGGCACTTCAATGAGCCGGCTCGTGTCGCCGTCGGGCTCTTTGTAGCGAAGTTTCACAGTAAGGAGCTCGCGACTCACGTCGGCATCGGCCTCAGGGGCCGGAGCGGGCTGCGCGGCGGGCATTGGCTTGGGTTGCGGCTGATACTTGAGCGGCTCGGCGCCGCCAACGTCGCCCGCCGTATTATCACCAACGAGCTTGATCTCGTAGAGCGCCGTCACGCCGTGGCCCGCACCGATTTCGCCCGCATCCTTGGTGTCGTCCCGAAAATCACGGTCGGCGAGGGCCCGGTTTTCGTAGCCCACAAGGCGGTAGGAGGCCACGCGGGCCGGATTGAATTCCACCTGGATCTTCACATCCTTCGCGATCGTGACCGTGCTTCCGGTGAGCTGCTCGACGAGCACCTTGCGGGCCTCACGAACACTGTCGATGTAGGCGTAGACCCCATTGCCCTTATTGGCGAGCTTCTCCATCTTCTCGTCTTGGAGATTGCCCTGACCGAAGCCGAGTACCGTCAGGAATGTGCCCCCCTTTGCCATGCGGGTGATGAGCTCGACGAGGGCGTCGTCGCTGGTGATACCGACATTGAGATCGCCATCGGTCGCGAGAATCACGCGGTTGGCCCCCCCCTGGGTGAATCGTTCCGCCGCCTGTTCGTAGGCCAGCGTGATCCCAGCGCTGCCATGTGTGGAGCCGCCTGAAGAGAGCGATTCGATCGCCTCACGAATTTTTGCTTTCTGGTCACCGCTCGTCGACGGGAGCCGCAAGCCCGCCTCACCGGCGTACGTGACAATCGCCACGCGATCATTCTCTGTCAGCTCGTCGACGAGCATCATGAGCGATTGCTTCACGAGCGGCAGCTTGTCGCTTTCGGCCATCGAGCCCGACACATCGACGAGGAAGACGAGGTTGCCTGCTGGCCGCTGATCGCGGGCCACATCGTGCCCCGCGAGGCCGATGCGAACAATCTGATGGCCCGAGTGCCACGGGCAGGCTGCCGCTTCAACGTTCACCGAGAATGGCACGTCGCCCGTCGGTGCCTGGTCGGCATATGAAAAATAGTTGACGAACTCCTCGATCCGCACCGCATCCCGCGGCGGCCGCTGCCCCGCCATGAGAAACCGCCGCACATTGGCGTACGACGCGGTATCGACATCGATTGAGAACGTCGAGAGCGGACGATCGGCCGTCGCGAGAAACCCGTTTTCGGTGAAGCGGTTGTATCGCTCGCCGGAAACTGCCCCCCTTGAGGCGCCGAGGGCCATTTCGGCGTCGAACTCACGATACCTCGCCATGGTGCGCCGCGCCGCCTCGCGCGAACTTTGAACAGCCGGCAACATGAGGGCCATCACAAACGGAACCGAGACAACGACGACTCCGGCCACAACTCCCCACCTCACGCCGCGACGATGTTTCACCGGCTCCGGCGCCGGTGCGACCGGGTTCCTCCGTTGCGCGACGGCGGCGATGACCGCGCGGCGAAGCTCGGTTGATCGATCCGGGAAATCGATTTCTCGCGCGGCGGCAAGCGCGGCGGCGCACTGTGAGACTTCCGCAACGTGACGCCGCGCGGCCTCGGCTTCCGGATCGGCCAGCATGGCCTCTACGGCCTCCCGCTCCGCGCCGGTGAGTTGGCCAAGTGCGTACGCCGTGAGGAGCGCATTTCGCTCTTCCTGGTTTGTCGCAGGACTGACATTGTCATGCTCGTGGCTCATGGCTGGCTCTCCTCGGAGATGTGGCAGGTGGACGTGGGCGGCGGCAGATGTTCGGTTGCAATCGTTGCGTGCGGAGTCTCTGTGAGCAGCTCACGGACCAGCGGATGCTGTCGCAGTGCTGTGAGGCCGCGGTGGGCGAGCACGCGAACATGCCCCTCCTGGCGGCCGCTGATCGCGGCGATCTCGCGATACGTAAACCCTTCGCACCAGAGGTCGATCGTTTCTCGTTGCGATGCGGGGAGATCCCGCATGAGCTCGTGGAGCCGCGTGGCCAGGTCGGCACGCTCGACGGCAATGGCCGGGTCGATGGAGCTTGAGTCTTCGTGGAGAGCAGCGGTCTCGCCGTGGGCGTTCGCAGAAGGATCGGCAACGAGCGATTGTTCACGGCCGGCCCGCCGCAGGTGATCCACCGCCCGATTACGGCACACTCGATACAGCCACGGCGCCACGCGGTCGCCGACGCGGCTGTGTGATTCACGACAGAGGGCAACAAAGGCGTGCTGCACGGCGTCGGCCGCCAAATCAAAATCGCCAAGCAGACGGCGGGCGTAGCGAGTGAGCGGTTTTTCGTATCAATCGACCGCTTCGAGCAGCCAGAGATGCGTTTCGCCGCTGGTCGACATGGTTCGCTCCTTGCACCAACGTGGATGCCCACCCTGACAACGGCCGTGAGGCCAATCTGTTACAGGTGCGTTCTACAACGCCAGACCTGCATACGCCGCGAGGGATGCGAGGGCTGCCACGACCACAGCGGCCCCGGGTCGTTTTTCTGTGGCCATGAGTGAGAAAACAACGGCCGCGAGGATGGCCAACGCCACCGCGAATTCAACCGCGAGCACGCGAGCCGTCGCATCCTGAACCGCACGGATGCCGAGAAAGGCCACAACGACCGTGGCCCCTGCTGTCGCGGACCCTATCCAGCCGCGGCCGGCAAACTGGCTCGCAATGTGGGCGGCGAGGTACATCGAATAGGGAAAGAAGAGCTCGCGGTTGCCGGTGACGTGATGCATGGCCGCCCAGGCGAGTGCGGGGGCGATGCCAAGCAGAGGACGAAGCCGAAAGTCGCCCACGACCTGCATCACGCACGCAAGCACACCGATGGCCACCCACGGCGGCCCGCCAAGCAGATGGGCCCCCACAAGAAACACGATCTCCGCGGCGATGAAGCCTGCCACCGGTCGCCGAGGTGCAGGATTCGCCCCGAAGATCATCTTCACATGCGGCCCCGCCGTCGGCACATCAAAAGGCTCGGAGACGACTCGCCAGCCGAGCCGCTCGTAAAAACCGATGGCGGAGATGCGGGCATTACACCAAAAGATTCGGCCGGGCTCGTCGCGACGAGCATCGGCAACTGCATCCTCCAGCAGTCGTCGGCCAAGCCCCCTGCCCTGCACCGCCGCATCCGTGGCCATGCCGCGAAGCTGCCAGGCGGCCTGGCCCTCCCATGCGGATGGCACGAGCGTGAGGCAGCACACGACCGCCCCCTTATGGCAGGCCACAGAGTGCCGCGTGGCGGGATCATCATCCCCTTCGAATGTCGCGGTCTCAAAAGGCAACTCGGCTCGCAAGATCCGGTGCCGCAGGGGCAGGATCTCGTCGAGCGTGCCGCGGCGGCAGGTGGTTTCGCGTTCCATCATGGGCCTTTTGCTGGGTCAAGTCAGGATATCCTCATGCCGACCGCGGCCACGGGCGGCGGAAAAGGCGCAGGAACTTTGCCCATGAATCAGTCAGCCGCATCGCCTGGTGGCGGCATGCTCGAACGGCTTGCCAACGCCTTTCCCTTCTGGGTCGTGGCCGCCTGCGGGCTGGCGCTCGTCGTCCCCGAACTTTTTACATGGTTCAAGGGACCGCTGATCGTCGGCGGGTTGGCCGTGGTCATGCTCGGCATGGGGATGACACTCGCGCCGACCGACTTCGCCCGCGTGGTCTCGAGGCCAGGAGCCGTGATCGCGGGCTTCGTCGCGCAGTTCACGATCATGCCGGCCGCTGGCTGGGGCATCGCCACCCTCGTTGACTTGCCGCCGCCATTCGCGGTGGGATTAATCCTCGTTGCATGCTGCCCTGGAGGCACTGCATCGAATGTGGTCGCCTACATCGCCCGTGCCGACGTCGCCCTCTCGGTCACGATGACAACCTGCTCAACGCTCGCGGCAGTACTCCTCACACCGCTCTTGACCAGCCTCCTTGCCGGCCACCTCGTGGAGGTCGACACGCTCGCACTCTTTCTCGACACGCTCCAGGTCGTCGTGGTGCCGGTGACACTCGGAGTGGCACTCAATCGATTGGCGCCAGCAGCCGTCGAACGGGTGCTGCCGGTGGCGCCGCTCGTCAGCGTACTGGCGATCGCCCTCATCTGTGGAAGCATCATCGGCCAGAACGCCGAGGCGGTGAAGGAAAGCGGCCTCCGGCTCTTGGGAGCGATCGTGCTCGTCCACGCGACAGGATTTGGAGTTGGCTACGGCTTCGCCCGGGTGTTTCGGTTTCCGGCAATCGTCGCCCGCACGGTTTCAATCGAGACGGGAATGCAAAACTCCGGCCTCGGCGTGGTGCTGGCGAAGCGAAACTTTGCCTCCGAGCCACTCACCGCCGTGCCGGGCGCCATCTCCGCCCTTGTTCACTCTGTCCTCGGTAGCCTCCTCGCCGGCCTGTGGCGGCTTGATCCCCCGCGGAAGTGATACGGCAGCGCCGGTGTGCGTTCGTACAATGGGAGCCCTGACCAACCTAAATCATGCCCTGACAGGAGTGCCCGAGATGACCACGATGCGAAACGGAATCGTAACCGCCGCGGCGATGACGCTGATGCTGAGCCTCGCGACCATCACAGCGCTCGCCGAGGAGGCAAACGCGCTCAGCGACGCTGAGAAGAATGACGGCTGGGAGTTGCTGTTTGACGGTAAGACGCTCGCAGGTTGGAACAGTTGGAAGACCAAGAAGCCGCTGGAGTCCGGCGCGTGGATGGTGAAGGACGGCGCATTGACGCTGACGGGCAAGGGCGGCGGCGACATCTACACCGCCGAGCCTTGTGAGAATTACGAGTTCACCGTCGAATGGAAGACCACGGGCAACAGCGGCATCCTCATTCGCGTTGATCCTTCCGCGAGCGGGCCGATCTACGGCGTCGCGCCGGAGATACAGATCGATCGCGATAGCCCTGAGTCGCTGAAGAGCACGTCGGCGGGCGGATTGTATTCGCTGTACGAAATCCCTCTGAAGGAAAAGAAGATCAACCCCGACGGGTGGAACCATGTGCGCATTCTTATGGTCGATGGGCATGGCGAGCACTGGTTCAACGGCGACAAGGTCGCGGACTATCAGATTGGCAGCGAGGATTGGCGGAATCGCGTGCTCGCGAGCAAGTTCGAGAAGGCCGTGGATAGGTTCGGCATGACGGCCAACGGACACCTCGGCTTCCAGGACCACGGCCACGAGGTCGCGTTCCGCAACATCAAGATCCGCACGCTGCCAAATGGCGTGGGCGGAAGCCGCTGAGTGATCCGCTACGCGGCTCAATGCTGATTTGGCGGGGGCAAGCCAAGGTTGCCCGCGCCGAGCCGGCCGGCTTCCTGCCAGCCGTGCGAGTGCAACACGCATTCACCCAGTTGCGGAGCAACTGGGCTACGAATAGGAGTGACATGACTATGGGAAAGTCATCCGCTTGCGAATACGGTCTCTGGCTCGGGGGTGCCCGTGTCATGGAGCCG
>JBGTKO010000107.1:0-2037 GCA_041744595.1 Pirellulales bacterium | reverse complement strand
GACGGGCGAGCTCAACAAACGGCGCGGCCTCATCGTCTCGACCGAGACAGTGGGCAACACCTCCACGATCGTGGCGGAAGTGCCGCTCGCGGAAACGTTTGGCTACTCAACCGACCTGCGAAGCATGACGCAAGGGCAGGGGGTCTTCACGATGGAGTTCTCGAAATACCGGGCCACGCCGGGGAACATCCAGAAGGAGATCGTCGAAGAGCGGAAGAAGCAGGAGCTGGCCTTGGCCAAGTAGGCCGGTGGGCTTTTTCGACTCGACCCGGAGCGTCGAAGCACGTTGTTATGCTGAGGCGGCCAGGAGTCGGCCACCGAGGAGGATTCGCACGCCTGCGTCTTTGGCCTGCTCGAGCGTCTTCGACGAAATGCTGTCGCATGCAATGAAGGGCAAGGCTGGCGTGCCGGCCTTTGCAAGCAAGGCCGCCCGTAGGGCCGCCCGTTCCACATCCTCTCGATCGCCAGTGCATGAGACTTCGCCGACCAGGTAGACCTGTTCACCATTGAGCATTCCAGAAGCCACGACATCGGTCTGGCTCAGATTGTCGAGGTCGGCCTCGGTGTAGACACCCGTTGTGACCAGAGCCTCGAGCGACTCCACGACCTCTTGGATTTCGAGCACGCGGCAACGCCTGATCCATCGGCCAACGTAAGCGGGCAGACGCGTTTGGAGCGTCCACTCGAGTGAGCGGCCATCGGCGCGATCGACGCGGATCACCATCTTCTGGTGCAACTCTGTCAGCGTCTCAACCTGCGACCCCATGAACTGCTGGGACACGGCAAGATCACCCACCAGCTTCTGTGTTGCATTCAGGGAATCGGCAAGCTCCCCAACCTTGGCTTCAGTCCGCTGTTGAGCTTCGGCAAGCTCCCCAACTTTGGCTTCGGTTCGTTGTTGAGCTTCGGCAAGCTCCCCAACTTTGGCTTCGGTTCGTTGTTGAGCTTCGGCGAGTTCCCCGACCTTGGCTTCAGTCCGCTGTTGAGCTTCGGCAAGCTCTCCAACCTTGGACTCCGTCCTTTGTTGCGCTTCGGCAAGCCTGGTGATAGCCGTTCGGAGATCGTGTACGTCGTCTTTGGTGGCAAGCGCGTTTTGCGCATCAATCACCACGGTTGCCAGAACATCGGCCTGCTCCACCGGAAAAACAGTCAGCAGGTGTTCGCGAACGAACGTTTTCATTGACATGGCCGCGACCTCCAAGGTCGTAGTGTACGCACGTTTATTTTTGAGTCAAGCGATGAGGGCTGGCTGGGGTCGGATACAATCCCGGTATGCGTGGTTTGGTGATTCTCCTTGTTGCGGGCTGGGCGGCCGTTGCCTTGGCTGGCGAGCGGCTCGTGATGACGTCGCTGCCGCGAGAGGCGTCGGGCCGGGAGCCGCCTTCGCAGCGGGCGCTTGTTGATGCTCGGGCCGAGCTCAAGGATCGCTACCGCGAGCTGCTCTTTCGGGCAAGGAGCTCCGCTGGCGCAGAGCTCGCCGCGGAGACGTTTCTCGAGGCCGCCATCGCTGAGGAAGATCGAGCCCTCAAGTGGCTGCTTATGGCTGAGGCCAGGCGGCTGGGTTCGGCGTCTGGGAATGCTGCGGTGATCTCTCGGGCGATCACGCTCGCGTCGGCCACGTACGACTTCGACGCCCTCGACATGGAGTATCGGGCCCTGGCCGAGATTCCGCTGCGGGGCATTTCGCCAACGCGTTCCGTGCGGCTGGCCGAGTCGGCCGAGCGGTTGGCGATGCGGGCCGAGATCGATGGGCGAATCGGGCTTGCGCTTGCGGCGCAGGATCTTTCGATCCGGGCTTGGCAGCGGGCCGGAGCGAAGGAGGCCTGTCGCCAGGCGATGGTGCGGCATGCCGAGATCGCGGCGGCAGCCAGGCGATAGCTCGCGTCGTTCGACTCACTGAGTCGAAATCGCCCCGCTACCGCTGCGGATAGTAGTGCGAGTAGTTCATGTAGGTGGAGGTGTGGCCCGTGGGGCGGATCGTGGGATCGAGCTGGCGGGATCGCGTGTCTCGCTGGATCTGCCCCACTTGGCCTTGAA
>JBGTKO010000106.1:0-10316 GCA_041744595.1 Pirellulales bacterium | reverse complement strand
ATCGAGGATTGCACGCTCGACTCGTCGCAGGCGCTGGTGACGCTCCTGGACCTTCCAGACACGCCTGGCGTTGCGGCGGAAGTGTTTGCCGAGACGGGGCGAGCGGGTCTGTTCGTTGACATGATCGTGCAGAGCCATCCGCGGGAAGGCCGAGCCGAGATTTCCTTCACGGTGCCGGCCGGCGACGCTCTGCGCGCGGCCGAGGTGGCCCGTGGTATTGCCGAGGCGCGCGGGGCGAAGGTGGCCGACGTGCCACACGTGGCAAAGCTCTCGATTACGGGCGTCGGCATCCGGAGTCATGCGGGTGTTGCCGATCGCCTCTTTGCGCCGCTGGCTGAGGCTGGCATCAACATTGATCTCGTGAGCACCAGCGAGGTCCGCCTCAACGTCGTTGTCGCCGCCGAACACGGCGATCGCTCTTTGGTGGTGCTCCGCAATGCATTTGGATTGCCAGCCACGATTGGTCTCGAATCGGCAGTGGCACAAAATGCATAGGACGGGTATCGGCCGCGCTGCGCACACGGATCGTCGCCTTGCACGGCCTCTCTGAATTTTCGTAGACCGCTCAGGGCGATAATCCGGATGCCTCGATGAGGGAGAGGATTGGCGACTGGGTCAAACCACTGACTTTATTTCGGGCCTCCTCGCCAGTGTGCGAATGAGTCTGGAGGGTGGCGATGTGCGTGTTTATTTTCACCACCTCGAGCATCTTGTGCGGTATTGCGCCAGGCCCGCCGAAACCGGGGCCGACGGAACCAAGCAATCCCACGACACCTCCCGAATCGCATGGGCAAAACTCCTTGCAAAAATCGCCGAGTCGTTTCCGCTGGTGTGCCCCGTCTGCGGCGGCGACATCCGACTTACTGCCTCGGGGTTGAAGCTGGACGAAGAAGAACGCATGCATGCATGCGTTGGCTCTGTCGTAGCGTTGTTCCTGATCGAGTGATGTCATCGATGCCCGCTTTCCTGCGAAGGGGGCTTGTCGGGGCGGCGCATCACCCCTCGTCATAGAACGCATCCACGCGGTACAATGCTTTTTTCCTGATGCTGCCCACCTGAGGATTCCATGCGACTCGCAGATTTCATCGTCGGGAACATCGAGCCGATCCTCATTGAATGGGAAGCGTTCGCGCGAAGCCTCTTGCCCGGGGCGAATATGACAATGCGCGCCCTTCGCGACGACGCGGGATCGATTCTGCTGGCCACCGCGAGGGACATGGAGAACAGCCAGAGTTCTCGACAGCAGGCGAGCAAGTCCAAAGGCGAGGGTGGTGCCGGCGGCGCGGCGAGCGACCGGCTCGACGACGCTTCGGAATCACACGGCGTGGACCGGGTGAGATCGGGCTTTCACATTACAGACGTCGTCGCCGAATACCGCGCCATGCGCACGAGCGTGGTGCGCCTGTGGCGCGAGAGTCACCCGCAACTCGACATTGACGACATCGACGACATCACACGCTTCCACGAGTCATTGGATCAATCGCTTGCGAGTGCTGTCGGCAGTTACAGCGATCGTGTCGATGGGTCGCGGAAGATGTTCCTCGCCATTCTCAGCCACGACCTGCGTAACCCCGTGAACTGCATCCGTATGGCGAGCTATCTTGTCTCAAAGGCGAAGCACGACCCGGACGCCGACGAGGCGCGCGCGGCGATCACTACCAGCACGGGCACGATCACGCGTTTGATCAGCGACCTGATCGACTTCTCATCGAGCGGGCTGGGCCGCGCCATGCCGATGGATCGTGGGCCGGTCGATCTGGAAGCACTCTCCCGCGAAGTGGTGGACGGGTTTCGCATCACCCATCCGGAGCGGACGCTGCGCTTTCACTCAGACGGCGATGTCACCGGCGTGTGGGATGAGGACCGAATCCGCCAGGTCATCTCCAATCTGATCGGCAATGCTATTCAGCACGGATCGCCCGATGGGCCGATCGAACTGTCGGTGTCTTCAGAGGGATCGACCCCGGAGGAATCCACCGTGGTGTTGACCGTTCATAATGAAGGGGAACCGATCCCGCCTGACCTGTTGCCAACGATCTTCGATCCGCTGGTGCGTTACGCCACGCCAGAATCAGTCATGCGGCGGCGATCGGAGAGCATCGGTCTGGGCTTGTACATCGTGCGGGAGATCGTCGTCGCGAAAGGGGGCACGGTGGAGATCGCTTCGACCGAGCAGGACGGTACCACGTTCACCGTCCGCATTCCGCGGATACTCCCTGCTGAAAGTGAAAAACGAGACGACGCGGAAGCAGCGGACACCGAGGAACGTCGTCGTTCGATGGAGGAGGCCACGGCGTTGAGGGACGCGCCACGGCATCAGCCTGAGCTGGCGCACAAATCCCCTTGATCCAGTGAGTGAGACAACCATCACCCCGTTTGAAAGGCTTGTTGTCATGAACCGACTTTTTCTGGCTGTTGCATTGACCGGTTTCGCTTTTGCCTCAGGGGGGGAAGCTGCCGAGAGCAAGATCGATCCCGCTGCCAAGGAAGCCTGGATCAAGGCTTGCACGAAGTGCCAAGCGACGTGCAAGGCCATGGTCGAGTAGTACGGATCGTCCTCAGTCAGGCGAGGAGGTCATCGGGTCAAATGCTCCCGATGATCCACCCCCGCTCCGCCACCAGAGCTTCCGACCGGCTCGCATAAGGCCCCAATACAGGCCCACCAGCAGGCCCCATATCCGCCCACCAGTTGCCGTCATGATCGGGCTCAACATGGCTGGGCTGGCCCTCTTGATCGTGAGCCGGCCAAGTTCGCGTAGCTCCAATGCCTCGTTATAGATGCACCGGGCCACTCCATCTGCACCGACGACCAAGTCCAGCTCCAACTCAACGGTGCTCATGCCGCTCCTCCAATCCCGCCACGCCTGAGAATGTTCCTACGTGGCCGATCAACGAGCATTCCCCCAACACTTGCCTGAATCTGCTCAAAATCATTGGCCACCATTTGCCGGAGCCGAACTGAGTCGCGAAGCTGCTGGGGCTCAATACCGGTGACGACCTGCTGAGCGTGTTCGACCAGGGCATCAAGCTCGGGATTGCTTCTGATGTTGAGCTGCCGGAACCGCTCAAAGAACTCACACAGGTTTTCGACGGCGGAATCACGAAAGACTTTGGGCTGGCCGACATGGAAACCGGTCCGTCGTTCGGCGAAGTGAGAGACAAGCCGCTGAAGCTCCGTTGCAAATGCCTGTTCAGCCAACTCGACGGCACCTTCAAATCGCTCGCGTACTCGGGCCTGCTCCTGCTGGTAGACGTCTGGATTCAAGGCCATGAGATAGCTCGGCGGGTCGAGGGTTGGGTACGAGACCTCCAAATCAAAAAGGCCCTCGAGCGTGGTCGGGTAATCGCTCGGATGGAAGAGCGTGCCGAGCCGTCGCTGGGCTTCTTGCTTGATCGTGTCGTACTGGGCGGCGAGCTCCCGAGCTGTCTGTTGAAGTTTCTCGCGGTAGCCAGCCATTGTGTTCGCAAAGAGGCCGAGAGCAGTTCGTAGTTGGCTGGGTTGCGGACCTGCTCGTGGTGTGAGGGGTAGTCGTGGGTTCGGTGGTGGTTGCTGTGGACATGTTTGTTTCCGGTGAAAGTGATGCTTGTGGGTGCTGGGGATGCCGACACCTCCATGCGAGCGGTACATTGGTCGGGAGCGTTGTGACCAGAGGCGCCAGCCGGAGATCAGCGCACGTGTAGCCGCCAAAGTGAGGATGACCAGATGACCGTCAAAGAGTTCTGCCGTGTTCTCGAAGACAATCCGAGCGCGGCGATGCACTGGATGCTGCCGGACAAGTCCTTCGTTCCTGCCCACTACCACATCACGGAGGTCGGCAAGCTTCGGAAAGACTTCATCGATTGTGGCGGCACGGTTCGATCGACAACGGCATGCTTGCTTCAGGTTTGGGTGGCTCAGGATCTCGACCACTGGCTAGAGACGACAAAGCTGGCCACGATCATGCGAATGGCTGGTCCGCTTCTCGAATCCGATGAGCTGCCCGTAGAGGTCGAGTACGAGGAGGGCGTGATCTCGCAGTATCCGATCGGCGGCATGGAAGTCACGCCGTCAGGGCTGCTTTTCTATCTGGGAATGAAGCACACCGCCTGTCTTGCTCCTGAGAAGTGTGGGGTTGGTGGTACGGGTTGTTGTTGAGTCGGTGCTTTGTCGTGTCGATCCTGGAGCGTTTCGCGTGCTGAACCGTAGTGCCGTAGTGGTTCGTCCGAGGCAGCCGTTCGTGGATTGGCTTCGGTCAGTCGAGGAGTTGGAAGTGCCGAACATCACGCTCGAACAGCTCGACAAGACGCTCTACCTCGTCCCGGATTATGAAGATCCGAACGATGCTGAGAAAGTCTTGAAGCGGGTCTGCGACGACATCTTTTGCCGTGAACTGGAAGCCTGGTACACGGACGCTCACACATGGCCGAAGGATCGATCGTGGCGGGTCTTCAAAGAATGGTTCGACACCGAGCACTTTGATGTCATTGAAGACCTTGTTGCCGGGCCCTTGGAAGACGAGTGATGGTGAGCTCTACGAACGCTGGTTGGGAAGTGCCTGGCGTAGAGGCTGGCCACCGGCCTTCCGGCATCATCTTTTCGCCTGCGTCGTCGCAAGATGCCGTAGGGGATGATTCGGCGCGAACGCGCCGTGGTACCGATGCCGGTGTTTTCGCGGCGGCGGCACGAGGTCCGCAAGCCGGTCGAGCTAGCTTCTGGGGAGCAGGGGCATCCCTGCCCGCTGCCTCCCTTGGGCATGGTGAGCCACTCCATGGCTTACCATGCCATTCCGGCTCGGCGAGAGGTTGACGACGCCTTGCGCGTCGGGCTTGTCCAAATCAGCGGTCCGCTATGGGAAGGGCATCCAGTAATGAGGCCCGTCCGCGCAGGACAGCGAGAAGCGACAAGCGGTGTTCGAACTGCCAGCCAATGTAGTGAGCATGGGCCAGGCGACCGGCGTCATCCGACCGCGCGAGGGCTGTGCGAATCCAATCTCGAACCCGTTCCAACTCCTCCATGTTTTCTTCCCAGACGGCCAGTTGGCCCCAAGCCGCGATCGGTTCCACAAGTTCGTCGTGCTCTCGGCCTTCGAAAAAGGGGCGCTGAGGATTGGTTGATTGCCATTCCTTCAAACTGATCGCGCGACCCGAACGTTGGTCAAGCAGCTCCCACGCGCCCGATTGGTTGAGGCGTTGGCGAAACCAATCCCGTTGTCGGGCGGCCAGTTCATTGAACTTTTTCTCGCCGAAGAGTTTGGCACCGAGTTGCAGCGCGGCAATCGCCCGAAGCTGGCTGGCCCCCGATGAGTCACGGAACACGTACATTCCCTTACCGTGGGTGATCGCGTTCGGCTCGGAATGTTCGGGCATTTCGACGGCCCAGGAGTCGAGCACTTTTCGGAATGGGTTTGAACTCCGCAGGGCAGGGTCGTCGCGATAGAGAACCGCCAACCGGTGAGAATCGCCGGGGCTGTGCCAACTCGGAGATCCGTCCTGCCCATCGCGCGGTGCTAATGGTTGCCAGAGCGGCGGATAGTCCCCCCATTGACGCTTGGCCTCTGCCGAGTGCCTCTTCAAGAAGGTCGCCGGATCGGGTTTCGGATCGTGCTCGGCAGACTTCGGTCGGTCGCGAAGACTGGCGTATCTGTCGCGTAGGTGCGGGGCGGACGAGAGATCGAGGTCCGCCAAGGCACCCCAATGATCCTCGCGCTGCCCGTCCAGCCAACCGTCTGGGCCGCCGTAGCCGCGATAAAGAAAGAACCCATTCCTGTCACGGTTAAAAGCACGATTCAAGTCCTGCACGATGGAGGCCATACGCCGCTCGTCGGTCCCGCCGATTGGAATGGGCGGCGCGAGTGGGTAATTCCCCGAAAACAGCCACGCCTCTTCGGGATCTCCCACGCGCCAATAGACGTATTCGTCCTGCGGGGAGGTTGGCTGAAAATCCATATGCAGGCAGGCCCGTGTCCAATCGGTGATCTGAATCGGGGCAAACGTGAGCGTGCGCCGGCGAGTATTCTCAATCGGGTTTTTCACCTCCTCGACCAGGACCCGGCTGATGTCGGGCGGATTGATCGTCGTTGCCACACCATTCAGCGTCACCTCGTATCGGGTCACATCGAACGTGGCTCGAAACGTGACCGTCTGGCCGGGCCGAGTGGCGAGGTGCAACGTCTCGCCCGTTTTTGCGTCTTTGCATCGGGTCACCGGTTGGAACGGTGTGCCGTCGAGGGCAGCTTCCCACTCCAGGTGGGTGACGTGCTCGAGCCGGCCAAGCCGCGGTTTTGCCTGTCCCAGCCACAGGAGCAAATTCATCGTGTCGGTTTTGTCCGCACCGTCCATCGCCTGTTTGCGGACTTCATGTGGAACATCCATGGAATTGTGGAAACTCATCGCCTGACCAGTCGAGCGAAAACCAACCGCTTCCCAATGAGAGTCCCCAGTGGACCATCGGTACAGAAGCGACCTCTGAAGTTGCTTCACATCGAGATTCTCGACAGGTTGGTTGATCGTTCGCGGCAAGACGCAGGTCACCTCCCCGATCCCCGGAACGTTCAGCGTCCGCATCGGTTCAGCCGGTTCCGACGAATTCGGCTGTGGCTTTGCGACCGGCGGCTGATCTTGCGTTTGCGGCAACTGACGCAAAGTCAAAAAGCACGCGTCAGAGTAGTCGTCCCCATCCTCGGGTTGGCCGGAAACATTCAGCTTGCAAGTGACGTCAAATGTCGTCGAGTCAGCGTTGGTAGAGAGATAAGGCCGATGCAGTGACCATTTATGCCGATCAGCCGATTCCGCAGCGTGAGACTGCCCGCGGAGCAAACCAAACGTGGCTCCCCAGACCACGATCAGGCAGGCAACGACCACAACCCGACCACGTGAAGGTGCCATGCTCGAATCCTCTTGTTTGCTGCGGATAGGACGGTCAACGGTCCTTCGGCAACGTGGTGACGATGGCTGCTCGATTTCTGAGCGTAGCCGATTCGGCTGGAACCCGTCTTGCGACACGAGAGGGTGTCCATCGTCACGAGAAGACACTCCATTCGGTTGGCGATTCATGCTCGGCTACGTGGAGAAACGCGCGAGAGAACTTGGCCGGCACACACTCGTTCTCCAGGTCAACAAGCGGAATACGGGGGCTATCGGCTTCTATCGGGCGACGGGATTTGAGGTGGTGCGTGAGGTCGTGTTCGACATCGGCGCCGGATTCGTGATGGATGACTACGTGATGGCGAAGGGAGTTTAGAGGCTCTGACGGACGATCCGCGCCATCTCCTCCACAGCGCCGATAAGGTGGAAGATGCTGGTGTAGTGCCCACCAGGCAGAGGCCGCACGTGCTCGGCGGCAATGCCGGCTCGCTCCACGAGGCGCCGAGTGCATTCGGGGGGCACCACGGTGTCGGACCGCGCCGGAAACACCCACGTTCGGGCAGGGTCCAATCGGTGCGCCACATGAAGCGGCTCCACTTCGTCGAGCGCCTCCCGCAGCCGGTTGCCCTCCAAACCAGCCATGCGGAATTGCCAGCGGAGGGTGCGGGCATCAAGCTTGCCCTCGGTGATCACGCGGTACAGATCTGCCCCACTGATCACGAGGAACACCGGTGCAAAGGCGTTATCCAACGACGCCGCGACGCTTGAAAGAAAGCCACCCAGGCTGGTGCCTTGCAAGCCCACCTGAGGGAGAACGTGGGGCAGGGCGACCACGGCATCACGGGCCCGGCGGGCATCCGCCACCGCCTGCCGGGCGCGGGCCAGCAGATTCTTTGAACTCCGCGGGAACGCGGGATTGAACCGTCCGACGTACTGCGGCATGTGCATCACGAACCCGTGCACGCCGCAGCGGGCGAAAGTCCGCCCGACCAAGCCCGAGACGACGTTGATGCTCTTCAGGATGTCCAGGCAGACCACAGCCGGGGCCTCTACAACCCTACCGGAGTTGTCGCGGGCGGCGTGCCAGTCCAGCAACACAGTGTCGTTGCGCTCGTCACCACCCGGCAGCGGTGAGGGGAAAGCCACGCGGGCGTCACACCGCCGTGGACACGGCAGGACGCGCACCGTGAATGGGGCCGGGGCCCAGCGAACTTTTTCGAGAAGGGTGTTGGCGGCTGGGGAGTTGTCCGGCTCGATGGCCAGTGTGTCATGGGCAGCGAAAGCGCTGCCGGGACCGGGACATTCGAAGTCGGTCGCCACAGTCAGGGGGCCGCGATGCAGACGCCGCAGCCCAAGTCCGTATGCGAGATTGACAAACCAAGTGGTCATGGCTGGCAAAGATAGGACTGTCCTTGGTGCGTTGGCAATCGCTGGATTGGTCCAGTCAGTCGATGCCGTAGCCCGATGGGGTGTCCAGTTGACGGAGTCGCCAACTTGGTGGCTACCGGGGAAACTCTACGTTCAGTCGAAGAGCCGGATTTGCCACCAATGCCTTGGCTGCTTCGTCAGACAGTGAGCGCTTCTTCAGAACGTAGAGGTAAGGGCCAGCACCACGATGCCCAGGATACCGTTGAACGATCGGATCATGCGGGGTCTGGCTCTTTCGCGAGACGGGCCAGCGTTTCATTGGCAGGCAGGGCCAAACCAAAGAGTTCGCCTTGAAAATAGTCGACACCGTCCTCGGCAAGACGCTCCATCTGCTCGCGAGTCTTGATGTATTCGGCGACGGTCCGGATGCCCCGGGCCCGGCAGAGGTTCACCACCATGCGGACGAAATTCCGTTGCAGCGGGTCATCGCCAACGGAGAGAGTCACGAGCTCGTCGAGCTTCACGATCGACAGCCGGTAGTCGGTCAGATGCCGTAGCGAACAGACACCGCTGCCGAAGTCGTCGAGCGCGACTTCGATACCCGCCGTGTCGAGGTGCCCCAGCCGACGCCGGACCATGTCGGACGGCATTGTGAGGCAGGCCGGAGAAATCTCGAGGATCACGCGGCTGGCATCGATGGCCGCATCTCTGAGGAGGCCGACGAAGTGTTCGGGGAAGGCATCCAGGGCGAACGTCTCACGGGTTACGTTCACGGAAAGCCTCAGGTGTGGATGCATCGTGCAGAGCTCGATTGCCCGCAGGAGTACCAACCGGTCGAAGCGTTCCAAGAGGCCTTCCAGGCGGCCGGTGATAAAAAACTCGGGCCGGGAAACCAGCTCCCCGCCAGGCCCGCCAAACCGGGCCAGTGCCTCGTAGAACACGGGCCGCCCATCCGCGACGCGGACCACGGGCTGAAGCCACACGTCCCAGTTTTTGAGCTCCATGTTCGCCGCGAGGTCGCGGACCAGCGTCTGCGGTCCGGCGTTGACCACGCGATTGCCCCCCGCAGTATGGGCATCTCGGACTGCCGTTTCCGCCAGCCGCACCGTGAGGTCGTAGTCGTTGTCCTGCAGAGTGGCAATGCCGACCGACAGCCCATAGCAGTGCACGTCGGATGCCTCGTCTCCGCCGATGCAGTTGACCATCTGGATGAGGCGTTCCGCACGGGCCTGGATCCGCCGTATCGACATTTTTTTGGCAAGCAGGAGAAACCCCCCGCCCGTCAATCGGCTCGCCGCTGCCGGCCAGGGAAAGACCTGCATGATCGCCGAGGAGACTCGATCGAAGATCTCGTCGACCTCCCGAAAGTCCATCGTCGCGGCGATCGTCTCGAAGGCGTCGAGCTTCACAAACAGCACGGTGGAGGACTTCTCCGTGGCCGGCTCCTGCTCCATCTGCCGCCACAGCTCCCAGCGGTCGATGAGCCCTGTGAGCGGGTCGCGGGTGCCCCGGCGCCGCCCCACGATCGGTGCGCCGTCGATCAGAGGCTGGAGGATCAGCAGCAGCCTGCCGTCGTCCATCATCCGCACGCCGGCATACATGGGATGTGGGGAATGGTCACGATCAAGCACGCGCAGGGAAAAGAAGGACGGCCATCGTGAGGCCCGCTGGAGATTGTGGGTGAAGAGGCCGCGAGCTTCCGGCTGCAAAAGCGGCAGGATCGAATCGCCGGGCCGTGGATACGCACCAGGAAAGAACCAATTCTCTCCGAGGTCGCTCGCCGTGCTGACCACGCCTTCGGCGTCGATCTCGATGAGGATCGGCGCAAACCGATACTCGGGCAGATCAAGGCCCTGCGCGGCCCGGCCGAGGAACTCGATCACCTGCCAGCAGAGCTCCTGGATGGGCGGCTCGGCCAGCCGCTCCTCCATCCGAACGCCGACCGGCACCGTGACCGCCGCCGTCTGGCCTGGAGCGTCTGAGAACACGAGCAACGGCTTGCCAGGAAACACCGCCAGCGCCTCGGCAGCCCGCGCGGAAGTGTCTGCCGGGCAGACGAGCACCACAAGCATCGGCATCCGTCCGGCTGCCGCACGCCTGGCCTC